>NZ_WODC01000006.1 GCF_009729555.1 Pseudodesulfovibrio alkaliphilus | reverse complement strand
CATTCAATAAAGGGTGCCACCACGCAGGCTCGTTCGTCCTGCGCATAAGCGGTGGCCGTGGGGGAATTGCGACAACGACAGATTTCTAGATACCTGTCGTTTGTCCGGCGGGGGTGCTGTGTTCCAGTCTGGCGTTTGGATGTGAAACTGTGCCGTTTGGAAATGAACGGCAGCGAAGTGCTTGGTGTTACGGCATGTTAGTGCCACTATAAGCGTTCATCAGTTTAGACTTCGTCAAAACTTATGAACGCGCCTTGGGTGCGTCATACCTCCTTTTGGTGACCGATGTATCCAGCGGATATACCCCACCATATGACGCCACGAAACCTCCGCGCAAGCTCCAGCGACAAGATATTTGCTCCTCCCGCCGATTTTTCCGCGAGCGTGACGCAAGCAGCCGCCGGGGCAAGGCCGAGCCCTTCGGGCGTCCGTCTTCGCCGGACGGCCTTGCCCCAGCGACTTTGCTTGCGTCGTCATCCACGCAGGCGACGGCGAGAGGGATGGCGGAGGCGGCTCCGGCTCAAGGGATATGCCGGGCTGCCTTCGATTGCCGGTGATGATAGCAGCTGGTTAATCCGATGAGAAATCCCCCAGCTTTGCTGGGAGACCAGTAAAATTTGACTTTTGTGGGAATAGTTTAAAGCCTCCCCTGATGAGCTGCTCAGAGTGAGCACAGGAGAGGCTTTAAATGAAGAGCAATTCAAGCCTATGTACGCGCAGTTGGACTGAAAGTATCACATCGTTTGGATACCGAAATGTCGCCGCAAGATTCAAACAACCTTCCCGAAGTACTCTTCTAGTGCCTGTGTTCCCTCTGTGCTTTTCCGCGCAGCATTTTCCGTCGGCAGCCATCTTTGCTGGTGCCATTTCTGGGCCCCACTTCCCTGGCTTGTCGCCGGACAGATTTCAGCAAGGCATCTCCGCCCGGCTTGGGCTGGCCAGTTGGCCTGTTTATTGCATATGATGCCCGTGTTAAAAAATGCAGCAACAATTGCCTCTTAATCCACGAGGAGGAGCAATGCAGGTCATTATCCTGGCGGCAGGACGCGGAGACAGGCTCAGTCCTATCACCGACACTGTTCCCAAGCCGTTGGTGGAGGTCAACGGAACCCCGCTTATAGTCAATGCTTTGAACATATTGTCCAAATATTCGATCGAGCGGTTCATTGTTGTGGTTGGCTACAAAGGCGAAACCGTCATGAATCGGCTTGGCGACGAGTGGAACGGCATTGAGATTGTCTACGTCGAAAACCCCCGGTGGGATTCCACCAACAATATTTATTCCCTGTGGCTGACCCGCGACATGTGGGATCGCGACACCATGCTGCTCGAATGCGACGTTTTCTTTGAGGGGGGGCTCATCGATTCGATGCTGTCGAAACCGTTCGAGAATATGGTCGTCGTAGACCGTTTCCAGCCGTACATGGACGGAACCGTGGTGGAGTTATCCCCGGAGAAGGAGCTTGTCCGCATGATTACTCCCAAGGATCAAGGGGAGAGTTTCAATCATTACGACAAATACAAGACCGTGAACATATACACGTTCACGGGAAAATACCTGCGCGAACTGTTTAGGCCCACAATGGACTTGTATATAAAGGCTCGGGGACAGAACGAGTATTACGAGTTGGTGTTGGCCGTGCTTATTTACATGGGCAACCAGGAGTTGAAGGCCCACGTGTGCGCCCCGCATCGCTGGTTCGAGATCGACGACTTCACCGACTTGCAGCGGGCAGAGGCCTATGTGACGGACAGCGCTTCGCTGCTCAGTAAGGTGCGCTCCATTTACGGTGGCTATTGGCGCTACGGTTTCAACGACTTCGCCTACCTTTACAATTCCTATTTTCCGCCGACCAGCTTGATAAACGAGCTCCGCCTCAATCTGAGCGACTTGTTGCGGAACTACCCGGCTGGCCAGTTGGAGATCAACGAATCCTTGGCCAACTGGGCACGTATCGACACGTCTCAGCTTGCCGTCGCGAATGGCGGTTCCGAGATCATCGCTACGCTCAAGAGGTATGCGAAGAAGTTCGCCGTGCTCGCTCCCGGCTTTGACGAATACCGTCGAAGTCTGCCCGATGAGCGGCTCCATGTGGTTCAGCCCGATCCAGACACTCTGGGGCATGCCCCGCTTAGGATTGTCGAGGAGACCATCAGATCCCATTCGGACGCGTTGGTCCTGGTCAATCCGAACAACCCCACCGGGGCGTATTTCAGTAAGGAAGAGCTCCGGTATATGCTCAACGCATTGAAGCATCTCAAGATGTTTATCCTGGACGAATCGTTCGCGGATTTTATTGCCACGGACAGCGGCCCGTCCTTACTGGATGAATTGGCCAACCACCCGAATCTGGTCATCGTCCGAAGCCTGAGCAAGGACCTGGGCATTCCCGGCCTGCGGCTGGGCTATGCGGCGTCGGGCAACACCGGGTTCATAGCGGAAATGCGCGACCTGCTGCCCATCTGGCACATCAACTCCGTTGCCCAGCACTTCATCAATATCCTGCCCAAATACAAAAAGGAGTATGCGGCCTCTCGGACGCAATTGATCCGCGACCGCGCTGAGATGCAGGGGCTCCTCGAGGGAGTCCCGGACCTGATAGTATATCCGTCCCATGCCAATTACTTCTGCTGCAAGTTGCCATCGTGGACCTCGGGGGCCGCATTGCAAGAATATCTTTTCACAAGACATGACATTTTGATCAAGGATCTGGCATCAAAGCCGGGGCTGATTCCTGATCGCTTCATCCGCGTTGCCTTGAAAACGCCCGAGGAGAACAGGCACCTTGTTTCGGCCCTGGCCGACGGGCTTGCGTACTTGGGTGGCAAGATCGCCGCTTAGGAGGAGAGGACAATGGAATGTATACGGGATAACAGGTGGATCGACGTTTGGACCCGCAAGGGAGCCGAGGTCGAGCAACACAACCTTGAAAGCCTCATGAAGGCCGATGGCTTCGACGCCAGAACCGGCTGCATCAACGTTGGCGACTGGTTTCGCCAGGCCGGGCTCATCCGGGATCAGCTCCGCATTTCAGCCAGCGATGTGATCTGCGAGGTGGGGTGCGGCGCAGGGGCCATGCTGTGGCCGTTTCGGGAGATAGGGGCATCATTGTATGGCATGGACTATTCCAAATCCCTGATCGAGACAGCATCCAAGGCTATACCCGAGGGGGTGTTCAAGACGGGGGAGGCCTCTGCAATACCCTTTGGCGACAGCATGTTTAACGCGGTGTTCAGTCACGGAGTGTTTTTCTATTTCAGCGACCTTGCCTACGCCCGTACCGCCATGCTGGAGATCTTGCGCGTCATGAAGTCTGATGGTCGGGCCATGATTCTCGACGTGCCGGACATGGCCACTATGGACGCATGCGAGTCCTATCGACGCAATGTGGTCTACAAGGGCGAGGAATATCCCACCAGCCAGGACGGGCCCTACCGCCACCTGTACTACCCGCGCTCCTTCTTTGCGGATTTTGCCCGAGAGTTCGAGATGAATATATCCTTCGTGGAGTGCGACCTGCCCAGCTATCCCATGGCCGAGTATCGCTTCAACGTCACACTGACCTATTAAACACAAGAGCCGTAGCTCATATGGAATTTAAACGTAAAAAAAGGAATATCGTCTGGATATGCATTGATGGTCTGCGCTGCGATAGCTTTCGTGCCACAGGCAATGAAAGCGTGCCGGATAATTACATTGACGAATTGATGTATTCTGGAGCGTTCTTTCCCAACTGCATTGCGGCAGCGCAGTCAACCATGCCATCATCAGCTTCTTTTCTCACCAGCCTGACTCCGGACCTGTGCCGGGTGCCGACCCAGACCGCCAACTGCATTCCTCAGTTTCATCCGGATGCCGTCACATTGGCCGACATCCTCAAGTATCACGGCTACCGCACGTACCGCTGGGACGACATGAACACCTATTCCTGCCATCCCAAGTCCGGTTTCGATGTGTTTGAAGGCGGCTACGGGAGCTTGCTGGAAACACCCAATATGAGTTTCGACGCGTCGGAAAGAGTCGCTTTTCTTGATCGCTTCAAGAAGCACGATGAACACAAGTTCCTTTACATGCATTTGGACCATCTCCACGAATACGGCGGAGAGTCGGCCAGTGTCTGGACAGGGGAGAAGTACCTACACCATGTGCAGGAGGTGGCTGAGGAGGTCCGGTCCATCGTCGCCAGGCTCGATTTGGGGGACAACGGTATTATCCTGATCAATTCAGACCATGGGGTGACACTTAACGAGGATTTTGTTGTGTTTGAAAAACGGCATGGCGGCTCGTTTGCCGAATCGCGCATCCGAGTTCCGACGGTATTTCATTGCAAGGGGATCGAGCCGCGGGTGTTTCGCGGCGTGGTTGGCAATATCGATCTTGCCCCGACCCTCCTAGATATGGTCGGCATTGATGACATGAAGGCCATGGGGGTCAGCCTCCTGCCGGTCATGATTCATGGAATGGAGCACCGGGGCCGGCCCATAGAGGTGCAGTGGGCCGTCAAGCCGAACCATCCCAAACATGTCATCGGCGGGGAGTGTCCGTCCGGCGTACAAAGCGTATGCTTGCGCGACAACGACTGGAAGTACACAGTGTACAATGACGGTAAAAGAATGCTGGTGGACATGCGACCCGGCGCCGAGGATCTCGTGGATGCACTTGATAGGCATCCAGAGATGGCGGCCCGATACGACGCCATGTACCACGAGATATATGGGGATCGCCCCGGGACACCCCTCGATCTGTATGAGCGGACCGGAATGGCGTTCGACAAGTCGGCGGTTCTCCCCGAAGTGTCCATACTGATGCCCATTCATCGGGGCGGCGTGGCCATGCGCAAGGCACTCGTTTCCCTCATTGACCAGATTGGTTGTTTCGAGATTCTGATCCTGGACACTGACGAAACGGGCATGGCCGCTGCCGTTTGCGAGGACTATGACGACGACTTCCGTGTCCGTCGCATCCCCTTGCAGAGAATGAAGCTCGGTGAAATGCTGGCTGCCGGGTTCGAGGAAAGCCAGGGGGATTACATAGCCACCGTGTCCCCCGAGTACAGGTACACCGAGGATTTCATTTACAACCTGCGCCGGGCTCTGGAGTCGTCGCCGTCTTCCGGGTTCGCCTATTGCGACGGCTACCAGTTTTACCAGGACCCTCGCGGCGAGGATTATTACTACATGGGACCGCCCCATTTCTACATCGGAAACTGCTTAAATACCGGCGGCGTGGGCAGTCGGTTGCACTTTGGGCAGCCGGATGCGCAACGGCTGAGGGAGTTCAACTTCGTTGGCGACGTGGCTTTTTTTACACGCGAGCTGATTGAAAGGGCGGGTGGCTTCGCTAGGGGCGCAAGCCTGAAAAAGACGTGGGAGCGAATGATCCGGCTGACCGAGTTCACCCATTTCCCGTCTCCCATGATCATCGCCAACGGTCCCGTGGGACGACCGGTCATGGGGATCCCTGAACCCCAGGAGGGCCGGAAGGTGTCTGTGCTGGTTGCCGTCGAGAATCCGGTTCGGCTAAGTATACTTCTGAATTCCCTTCGCGGACAGACCATACGAGACTTTGAGGTGGTCATGGCCGCACCCGAGGATCAGGTGGCTGCCATCGCCGCCATGGCTGAAGGATTTCCAGACATGGAGATGCAACTCTGCGTGGTTAATAACACCAGAAACAAGGCATCCGTGCACAACACGCTGCTCACCCACGCCAACGGGACGTATTTGACATGGTGCCCGGCGGAGTCGATCCTGCCCGAAACCTATCTTGAAGCCTTGCTGTGCCCTGTGGAGGCCGGATCGGTGTTCGCCAATGGGAGTATCTTGCTCTCATTGGGAACATCCAGGGAACTGCACAAGGCCAAGAGCCTCACGCCGGCTTCCCTCTGGATGCATCCCCAATCCATGACCGGCCTGCTTTACAGGCGATCGCTCCACGAGCAGATCGGCATGTTCCATTCCAAGTCCGGTGGCGGTGCGCCTTGGGATATGCTCATGCGGGTCGTCGAATGCGGCCCGGGTTCCCCGGTCCCGGGCGCAATTCTCTTTCTCAATGCCGCTGTGCCGGAACCGCCACTGTCCGACCACGAGCGAAAGATTGTATATATGGGGGCCATGGCCCGCATGGGCTCGACCATTGACTTGGCAAGACTCAATTACGACATCTTCATGCACGGCAACTCACAGGAGCACGTAAAGTGCGCAGTTGAGCGGTTTCATGAGATCCTTCAGGCAGTGCCGATGCTTGGGGAGTTGAATCCGAAGGTTGTATATTGCGGCAGTGTTCTCAGGTTCTGGACCACCCGACAGGAGGAGGCTTTCGCAGCAGAGACGGTCGGCGGATCCCTGTGTTGTCCGCAATCCGTTCCATGAAACCATTGCCCTGCTGTCGCTCATGGTGCCGAACGCGGCGTTTTCCAGTTATGAGCACTTCTCGCAGGAAGTGCCAGCCGGGCCATCCGCAGAACTCCCGCCCATTGTTGATTTGGTGGACGTTGCCGCTAAAGTGGTTTTCAATGCTGACAAAACCGTACTCAAGGTCACGGCAATAGCCATGGATGTCGAGATATCATGCCGCTTGCGACGAGCTTCACCTGCCGAAGAACCTCTACGACCTGGAATTCACGAAAGAGGGCCAGAGGCTGGGCCTGGGCTTTCGCAAGAACTACTACCGGATCGGTCGCCACATCGATCGTTTTGGCAAGAACATCATCATCACGGATCGGGCGGACTGGAGCACGGACCAAATCGTGCGGGCCAGTCTGGACCGGTACATGGTGGAAAACGCTTTCAGGCAGACCAAGGATGACGACCTGGTTAGCCTCCAGCCCATCCGCCACTAGACCGACAGCAAGATCAGGTGCCACATCCTGACCTGCGTGGCTGCCTTGTGCTATCTGCGACTCATCGAACTCAAGCTCGCGAGGGCTAACATCCACATGAGCGCGGAAAGCGTCATGGCAAGTATGAAAAGGCTGCACTCCTGCCTGTGCTGGAAAACAGGCAAGAACAAGCCAGTGAGAATGCTGGAGGAACCGTCAGAGCAGCAGGTCCAATTACTCCAGGCCTTTGGCTATGAAGTCACGAATGGGGTCTTACAGATTTCCAAGCGATAGTGCGTTGTTTTTGTTGTTTTTTTGGTGAAAACAAAGCCTTTGCTACGAAACTCCTGCCAAAATGCTCTTACCCAACACAGATTGAGACATCTGAGGGAATACCAACTCCCCCTTGCTGAAGCCGGGTCAAAATGCTAGGTCATTCCCCATGCACAAAGGACACGCCGAAACAGAATAGACAAATAAAATCAAAGCATTGCCGCGCCGTCGGGAAGCAAGAAGTTCCGAGTCTTCTCTTCGGCACCAGAATGATCAAGGGTTGCGGCTAACAGGCCGCAACCCTTTTTCTTTTTTATCCGGCAAGTTACGCAATTGTCTTCTTTCGGCGTGATTTGCCCCCTCCCTGGGGTCAGCGAGTCACACACAAGTCTGCTTGCGGGGCAAAGGCCAGTGCCGCCATGGTTGCCGGGACAAATGATGAGCCTCTCAAGCCTGTCAGCCAACCGTCCGCCAACTGGACATTGTCGATAATTGTTGGTAATTTTTTGTGGTTGGGCATCCGCCCGCCCATGGAACATGGTGAGCCTGCAATGGCGCCCTGCTTTATCAATATTGCAAACAAAACAATACCATAACCAGCCCAACCTCGGTGTCGGGCTGACGAGACAGCCAGGATAGAAAATGGACAGTTTAGTAACAGTCGTTATCCCCACCCATGAAAGACATCATCTGATCGAAACCAACATCCTTCCCCACTACAAAGGATTCGGCGCACCCGTTTTGATTGTGGACTCCAGCAGAAATCCCTGCATGGCTGCCAAGGAAACTCCGTGGGTTGATTACGTACATTGCCCCGGAGCTCCCATCCCGCACAAGCTGAAGGCGCCTGTTCTGGAGCGCATAGAGACGCCCTATGCGTTCATGTGCGCTGACGACTCGGTCCACTCCTTCAGCGGTTCGAAACGGTGCATTGACTTTCTGAAAGATAATCCTGATTACGCCTCGGCCATGGGCCTGACCTTCGGGTGTCAGTACCCTGACAGATCCGTCGTCTACTCTACTGATTACGACATCCTCTCCATGCCGACCGATTCGCCAGTGGCAGGCGAACGCTTGTTGCAGGTTTTTGCCAGATTTCGCTCGCTCTTCTATTCCGTCATGCGTACACAGACACTGAAGGATGTCTTCCGATACCTGCCCGAGGAAATCGTCAACTACTATCTAATGGAAACATATATAGTATTAATGGTGGCAGCCTCAGGCAAGCACGCCACCCTGCCAGTCGCCTACGAGGCCACTGCAGCGGGCCCTTCCATCAACGACCAAGACAGCCGATACCACTGCAGCCCCTTCAAGCTGGCCACCCATGAGCGGTATGCGGGCGAAGTGGCAGCGACCAAAAGGGCCGTGGCAGAGTATCTCATGGAGCTTTCCGGCATCTCCGAGGAGCGGGCCATGATTTATGTCAACGGAGCGCTGGCGCTTTACTGGCTTCAAGACAAACCGATTAAATCCCTGCAGGACCGCATTCTGAACGAATGGAACTCGTTCCTGAACAAAACCTTCCACAAATCGCAGTACAAAAAAATGAACGCGGACAAGAAGGTGCGGCAAAAACTGCTGAACGAAAAAGTACACGCAAAGAACTTGGCCCTTCTCAGTCCTGAGGATCTAGCCGAATACGAGCACCTCATCCGCATCATTCAGAAAGCCTGACCGATAAAAACACATGCGAGTTCTCGTCACAGGTGCCACCGGCTTTATCGGCAACCATCTTGTCCAGGCATTGTTGGCAAACAAGATTTCCGTCATCGCCACCTACCGGAACGAAGACAGCGTCGGCATTCCCTCCTGGAGCGCCGATGTCGAGTGGCGACGGCTTGACATCTTTGATCCGCCGCCTTCGCCTTTCACGACCCTGGGCTCGCCCGACGCCATGATCCATCTTGCATGGCACGGCCTTCCCAACTATAATGAAGATTTTCACCTTACGCGCAATCTTCCGGCTGACAGGGCATTACTTGGCTCAATGATCACTGGAGGTCTCAGGCATCTGCTGGTGACCGGAACATGCCTGGAATACGGCATGGCCGAGGGCGAGTTGTCTGAGGACATGGAAACAGCCCCGCCCACATGCTATGCTCAGGCAAAAAAACTCCTGTTTGAATCCCTCTCGAAGCTAGCCCCGAAGCAAGGCTGCGTCTTCCAATGGGCCCGCCTGTTCTACACCTTCGGCGAAGGCCAGAATCCTCGCTCGCTGTTTGCGCAACTCCAGACCGCACTGGATGCGGGAGATACAAACTTCAACATGTCCGGCGGCCAGCAGATTCGGGACTATCTGCCGGTCAAACAACTTGCCAACCACCTTGTTTCGATTGTCACGCAAAGGACGTTCTCAGGAATCATCAACGTATGCAGCGGAGAGCGCAAAACCGTCCTGCAGCTCGTCGAGGAGTATATCAGGGCGCAAAACGGTTCCATCGCTCTCAACCTCGGCCACTACCCTTATCCAGACTACGAGCCTTTCCGCTTTTGGGGCGATTCCCGAAAATTGAACATGATACTCGAAGCTCAGTCGCATGTGCGATCCAACGAGGGCCGGGGGGCGTGAAAAATCTGAGTCTAAGGGGTGAATCATGGGCTCCCCTTGTGCGGAGCGACAATCCTGTCGGGCGCAGTGGAGTTTCCAGCTTCTTCCTCCGGGAGAGTTTGACAGAAAAGGAGGCACATGCCTGTGCCAAAGGAAACAGGAGGATACTCGTCTGCATCGGCTTCTGACCCGCCAAGAACCCATATATTTGCGCCAGAAGCCGCCAATATATTCGATTCGGAATGCCAGACCGATCATCCTGCCATGCGGCGCTATCGATGCCAACCGCATGAAACAGAACAGAGACGCTACGCAACGGAAAGATATTCGTCGGGCAGGAAGCGTTTGGCAGGAACCCGGCCATCGACATTCCGGCCATAAACCGATACTACCTCATCGGATTCCTGGATATCACGGGGTGAGGCATTGTCCTGCATGTCCTGGATTGGTTATAGGAATCCAGACAGTAGAAAACAGGCGATTCAAGGATAATATTCATGGAAGTAATCATACTCTGCGGAGGGCTCGGAACCCGGCTCAGGGAAGAAACAGAATTTCGCCCCAAGCCCATGGTAAACATCGGCCCCAGGCCGATCCTCTGGCACATCATGAAAACCTATGCACACTATGGCCACAAGGACTTCCTGCTCCCACTCGGATACAAGGGTGAAATGATCCGTGACTATTTTGTCAACTATGAATGGATGAACAACGACATCACCCTCCAACTCGGCAAGCCGGAAAGCGTCTGCATGCACGGGTGCCACGAAGAGGCAGATTGGCGGATCACCATGTCCGACACAGGATTATCCACTCTCAAGGGCGGACGCATCAAGCGCATGGAGAAGTATGTCAAGGGCGACACCTTCCTGCTCACCTACGGCGACGGCGTCGCCAATGTGGACATCAACAACTGCATCGAGTTCCACAAGTCCCACGGCAAGATGGTCACCGTCACCGGCATCAATCCGGCCCAGCGGTTCGGCGAACTGAAGACCAAGGGCGACCGGGTTCTCTCCTTTCAGGAAAAACCCGAGCACGCCACCAGGGAGTTGATCAACGGCGGCTACTTCGTCTTCAACCGCCGGGTCTTCGACCATCTGAACCCGGATGAGGACTGCGATCTGGAATACGGGCCGTTGGAAGAACTCGCGCACAAAGGCGAACTTATGGTCTATCGGCACAGCGGCTATTGGGGCTGCATGGACACCCTGCGCGATACTGAACATCTGAACAAGATCTGGAGCCAGGGCAAGGCTCCATGGAAAGTCTGGTAGGACAGTATGTTCGACGGGTTTTTCAACGGAAAGAAAATCTTCCTGACCGGCGATACCGGGTTCAAGGGGGGATGGCTTGCCCTGTGGCTCAAAAAAATGGGGGCGCAGGTTGGCGCCTTTGCCCTGCCCCCGCACACCTCGCCCTCTCTTTACCAATTGGCCGACGTCGGGTCTGCGGTAACCCGCTTGGGCGGCGACATCCGCAACCGGGAAGAGATAACCTCTGCAATAGCGGGCTTCGCACCGGATATCGTTATCCACATGGCAGCTCAGGCATTGGTCCGCCCATCGTACAAGGCGCCGCTGGAAACCTTTGACACCAACGTCATGGGTACGGCCAACCTATTGGATGCCGTCCGAAAGACTGACAAGGTCAAGGCAGTCGTCATCGTAACCAGCGACAAGTGCTACGAAAATCGTGAGTGGGTATGGGGCTACCGGGAAAACGACCCCATGGGCGGGCACGACCCTTACTCCGCCAGCAAGGGGTGCGCCGAGCTGGTTACAGCCTCGTTCATCAGAAGCTATTTCAAAAACAGCGGGACCGCAGTGGCTTCCGTCCGCGCAGGAAACGTCATCGGCGGGGGCGACTTCGCAGAGGACCGGCTCATACCGGACATGGTCCGATCCTTTACCCGGGGTGAACCCGTCTGCATCCGCTCGCCGCAGGCGACACGCCCTTGGCAGCATGTGCTCGAACCGCTGTCAGGATATCTGCTGCTGGCTCGGCGACTGTTGGAAAAAGGCCAGGATTTCGGTGGCGGCTGGAACTTTGGTCCGGCCGACGAGTCCACCCGCACAGTCGGGGAGGTGGTCACGACCTTTGGCGAAAAATGGGGGGAAGAGGCCTCTTCCCGCCCGGACACGCATACCCATCCCCACGAACCCACGCTGCTCAGGCTCGACTGCTCCAAGGCCAACCTGCTCCTGGACTGGAAGCCAAAATCCGATTTCTCCACAGCCCTGGACTGGACCATCGCCTGGTACAAGGCATGGTCCACGGGAGCAGACTGCGCGGCCTTGACCCTGAATCAAATCGAAGCCTTCGAGAATCTCTGATGAAAAGAATCAGCACAGAAATAGAGGGGCTCTACGTCCTCGAATCCGAACCCGTCAGCGACCATCGCGGCCGGTTTGCCCGCCTTTTCTGCGCCCGAGAGCTCGCCGAAATCGGTCTGGAAAAACCCATTGCGCAGATCAACCTTTCGCTCACCCGCGCCAAAGGAGCCATTCGGGGAATGCACTTTCAGAACCCGCCCCATGCTGAACTCAAGATCATCCGCTGCATTCGCGGAGCCTGCTTCGACGTTGCCGTGGACCTTCGCCCGCATTCACCATCGTACCTCAAATGGCATGCAGAGATATTGACTCCCGACAACTTCAGGGCCATGTACATCCCCGAGGGATTTGCCCACGGCTTCCAGGCGCTTGAACCGGACACTGAATTGCTCTATTGCCACACGGAATACTACGTTCCAGAAAGTGAAGATGGCGTCCGCTTCGACGACCCTGCCATCGCCATCGTGTGGCCGCTGCCCGTAACGGATATGTCAACCCGTGACATGCAGTTCAAAAACATATCAGACGCATGCAAAAGGACCAACAATGCACCCGACTAAAAGCCTCCTGAAAAGACTCTATACCATCACCGCCGCCCTCTCTTCACATTCCAACGAACGCATCTTCATCGCCTGCTTCCCCAAAAGCGGCTCCACATTTCTCCGCAACGTACTGGCGGAGATCAGCGGTTACAAAACCGAAGAGATCTGCGTAGGGGTTAAAAACGACGAGCAGGACATCTATTTCCCGGCCTTGATAGACCAGGCCTTCAACGGCATCTCAAGCCGCATGCACATGAAGGCCAAGGACCAGAACATCGAGGTGATGCAACAATGCGGGATCAGACCCGTCGTGCTGGTGCGCAACATCTTCGACGTCGTGGCAAGCCTGAGAGACCATTGTGTCCACACTCCCGTATTCGCCATCTCCCACATGAAAGACATCTATCGCGCCATGCCCCAGGAACAACAACTGGATGTGATAATCGACATGCTCGTACCCTGGTATATCGAATTTTTCGCCTCCTGGCACCGTGTGCGCGAAAACAATGCACTTGACATATACCTGACAAGCTACGAGCAGGTCATGTCGGACAAGCCAAAAACCATTCAGGAAATCTGCGGATTCTATGCTATCCAGACCTCGGGTGAGAAAATCGCCGGAGCGATCGCCCTCATAGAGAAGGACAAGAAGCGGTCGAACTTCAATGTCGGTCGGACAGGCAGAGGAAAGGCTTGCCTCAGCGACAAACAGGTCGAGAAGATATCCAGAATGGCTGGATATTTCAAAGACATCGATTTCTCGCTCATAGGAGTCACGCATAAGCCATGAACTGCCGCCACTGCCAGACACGATTGGGCGATGTCTTCATCGACCTCGTCAACCAGCCCCCGTCCAATTCCTTTCTCACTCGCGAGCAACTCGACGAGCCTGAGACGTATTTCCCACTCAAGCTCTACGTCTGCCCAAAGTGCTTCCTCGTTCAGGTGGACGAATACAAAAAATCCCAGGACATCTTTTCCGACGAGTACGTCTACTTCTCATCCATTTCGGCATCCTGGGTCGAGCATGCCCGTAAATATGTCGACATGGCCGAGAAGAGGTTCGCCCTCGACCAAAACTCGCTGATCGTGGAAATCGCGTCCAACGACGGGTATCTGCTTCAGTGGTTCGCGAAGAAGGGGGTTCCCTGCATCGGCATTGAGCCCACTGCTGGAACCGCAGCTGAAGCCCTCAAAAAAGGCATTGATACTCGTCAGTTTTTTTTCAGCTCTGATTTCGCCAGACGCTTTGTCGAAAGCGACGGAAAAGCTGATCTTCTGCTTGGCAACAACGTCCTGGCACATGTACCGAACATTAACGACTTCGTTAACGGACTGAAAATAGCGCTCAAGCCGGGCGGGACCATAACAATGGAATTTCCCCACCTTATGCAACTGGTTGAGCATTCCCAATTCGACACCATCTACCACGAACACTTTTCCTATCTTTCGCTGACATCAGTGAACACCATCTTCACTGAAAACGGCCTGACTGTGTTCGACGTTGAGCAGCTACCCACTCACGGTGGTTCCTTAAGAATCTTCGCCCGCAATGCCGAGGAGACAGCACGACCGTTGACGAAAGCCATTTCCGCCATCCTCGACGAGGAGGCCCGGCGCGGCATGAAAACTCTGGAATACTACACGGGCTTTCAAGCAAAGGCGGACACAGTCAAGGCGAACCTGCTACGCTTTCTTCTCGCCCAGAAGGAAAACGGCAAAAAGGTGGCTGGATACGGGGCAGCGGCCAAGGGGAACACCTTGCTCAACTACTGCGGCATCAAGAACGATCTCATCTCCTTCTGCGCCGACGCCTCGCCATACAAACAGGGCCTCTTTCTGCCCGGCAGCCATATTCCGGTCCTGGCTCCCGATGTGATCAAGACGGAACGCCCCGACTACATCATCATTCTTCCCTGGAACATACAGGAAGAAATCATGCATCAGCACGCCTACATCGAGGACTGGGGCGGCAGGTTCGTCACGCCTATCCCTATACTCGAAATCCATTGACGAACCAGACGCGACCACTTCACTACATGGCTTTTCCCGGCTATCAGACAGATAGCGCGATGGTTTTACGTTCGACGCAATTTGACCGTCATGCTGTGACCGGCTCCTTTCGGAGAGTGTTGCCTTGGCTGATTATGATGAGGATAAGCGGCTGGATCAAAGCCATGACTATCGATAAAAGGCCCACCCATTTCATGTTAACCAAGTCACCCTCCGAACTGGTCGTCAGGATTGCAGAGGCCAGGAAGGCACCTATCCCGTTGCCAAGGTGTTGCATGGAGGAGAGCAGAGACATGAAAGCAGCTCGCTCGTGGGGTTTTGGCATCTTGGACGCCTCGGTAGTGGCCGAAATGTTCCTGAAGCAGTGCATCCCCATGAACATGCTGAACACAACCACAAGAGAGGATGTCGGCTGGTGCATAAATCCATCATACAGGAAGACCACCAGCAAAATTGTTCCCAGAATGTTGGTCGGAATCGGGCCGATCTTGTCCGAAGCCCTGCCCCCGATCTGGATCAAAACAAGACTGAAAAGCCCGCCGACGAGGTACAAGAAGCCAAGCGACGACCGGGGATACCCAAGGTTGAGTTGAAAGTACGCTGAAATGTTCGGGATAATCGCATATGATGAAATCATCGCCGTTGCCATCATCATGAATGCCAGCAGGAACTTGCCGTTAAAGAACAGCTTGGCCAGCGATAGCGTCTGGCGCTCACTCTTCAAGTGCTCCCTCAAGGAGGGAGTAAAGCGGAAGATGAGCCAGAGCAAAATGAAACCAAGGATGGATATGGCATAAAAAGGCGTCCGCCAAGAGCCTTTTTCTGCCAGTTCAAGCCCAAAGGGAATGGCCGCCACAGCCGACACAGAAAATGTCCCCATGACGATGGCCATTGCCTTTCCTCTCCGTTCGGGAGGGACAACATCGCAGACAATGGAGAAAGCAATGGCAGCTGCCGGCCCTCCGAATATTCCCGCCAGCACTCGTGCCCCGATCAGCGTTGTCAAATCCCAGCAAAAAGTCGCCCCTAATGTTGCCAGGGAAAGACCGAACACGGTGACGAGAGCAACATGCTTTCTATCGAATCGGTCCAGGAATTTTGCGCAAACAATACCCGATATTCCGACCGCCAAAGTGTAGCACCCGCAGATGATGCCGATTTCCGAATTGGTGACCGGCAGATCCTTTGATATGTCCGGTCCCAACGGCATAACCATCATAAAATCAATAATATTAATCAACTGAATCATGGCTGCAATCCAGACAATGCGACTTTCCTGCTTTTTGTTCATTCTGTTTCCTTGATCGTTTAGTGTCCATACGTTATGCGCAAAAAAATTACTGATGATCTTCGATCATTTCATGCGCAGTGGTTAGAAATTTTTCCAAAACCAGACTTTGTTCCTCTGTCAAGGAGGCGAGGTAGCATTCCATTTCCCGATGCTTCCGCAAATGATAGTCGACATGTGCGCGATAGGCCGTCTTACCCTTTGGCGTCAATTGGACCAATTGGCGGGTGTTGTTGCTTTTGTCCACGGATTTTTCAGCCAATCCTTTGGCTTCGAGCCTGCTGACGATTTGCGAAACAGTTCCTTTGGTCACTCCTATCAGCCTTGCGATTTCGGAGATAAAGACCTCCCCACGGTCTCCGATCAACTGGATGATGTGAATTTCACTTCGGTAAATATCTACATCCGTACCAAAGGATTTGTGAGCCTTGGTCGTATTTGATATCTTTTCGACAAGCAGCAGGTATTTCTCAATGATGGAATTCATGTGCATTAATCGTACGGACACCATACTTTTGTCAACAAAAAAATCTCTCTTCTGCTCACATGCTGTTAGTCCATAAAATCAACGTCTTGGCCAAAGCCTTCCTTTCAATGTGACAGACAGCAGCGAAAGTTGCGGCCAAGACGCTGGACCATGCCCTTTCCATCTGGAAATATGCGCCTCCCCTTCCCCTGGCGCTATTTGCTCCGACGAAGGGCAACGCGGCGCATATACACCCAGGAGGGGAAAGTTCTAATGGACCAAAGCCTCCCACAAGAATAACGGAAAAAGAAAACCTAGGAGTATCTGATGGGTATTCGTGCAAAAATACTGACCCCCCTGCTCGTGGTCGCGCTGGTCATGGTCATCGGCGGGTATCTGACGCTCAACTCACAATTCCAGAGGCTGGAAGAATCCTTTGTCTCGCTGATCGTCCAGGCCAAGGTGGACGAGGCCCGGCAATCCATCCTGCGGATTTCGGGAAGCGCTCTGGAACAGGCGGCCTTGTTCAGCCGCATGCAGGCCGTGGTTGACGCCTATACCGTTGCCAACCAGGGGAACATGGACGACGAGAACGATCCAATGGGCCAGAAAGCCAGAGAGATGCTGCGTGGCTCCCTGTCCTCGGTCATGAAGGGTTACGAGGCCACCATGGGCAGCAAGTTCCAGCTTCACTTCCATCTGCCCACCAATCGCAGCCTCGCCCGCATGTGGCGAGAGAAACAAGTCAGACGCGACGGCCAGTGGATGGACGTTTCCGACGATCTTTCAAGCTTCCGCAACACGGTCATCGATGTAAACCGCAACCGCAAGGCCGTACTTGGCATTGAGCCTGGCCGGGGCGGGTTCACCATCCGGGGGCTTGCCCCTGTCACAGGGCCGGATGAAACCCATCTGGGGTCCGTGGAAGTGCTCATCGACTTCGACGGCATTCTCCGGGGCATGGAGTCCTCAGGCAACATGCACACCCTGCTTTACATGGAGTCCGAACTGCTGCCCATCACCACCATGCTGCGCGACCCGGCCAAAAATCCCGTCCGCGACAACCGCTTCGTGCTCATCTACGGCCAGGACAACACCGAGGCCCGGGAGCTGGTCACCAGCGACCTGCTCCTCAGAGGGTCAGCCGCCACGGTCATCACCGTGCAGGGCGACAAGGCCCTGGGTGCATTCCCTGTTCAAGACTACCGGGGCGCGGTGATCGGCACCATTGTCATGGCTATGGACATCTCCCACCAGCAGGCCATGGTCGCCACGGTCATGTGGATCATCGGGGCAATTCTGCTCGTGGTAGTGGTCTCGCCCATCCTCATTGTCCTGTGGGTCTTGCAAAAGTCGGTCATGGAGCCCATCCGGGAATGCGCCTCCATCGCCTCCCGCATTTCCCAGGGCGATCTTGGCGAAATAGACTGCCAGGACAGGCGCGACGAAATGGGCATCATCCTCACGGCCATGAAGGAGATGCGCGAAAAGCTGACAGACACCATCCGCGACGTACAGGAAATAACCACCGATGTGGCCGACGGCTGCCGCCAGTTCGCCACGGCGAGCGAGACCGTCTCCCAAGGGGCCACGGAGCAGGCGGCGGGCATTGAGGAAATATCCGCCAGCATGGAACAAATCTCCTCCAGCATCCAGCAAACGGCCGAGATCGCCCACAAGACGGAGAAGGTCGCCACCACGGCGGCGCACAACGCCGAAACCGGCGGCAAGGCTGTGGCCCGCACCCTGGAGGCGATGAAAAAGATCGCGGATGAAATCGGCATCATCGAGGAAATAGCGCGACAGACCAATTTGCTGGCGCTCAACGCTGCCATCGAGGCGGCCAGGGCCGGAGAGGCGGGCAAGGGCTTCGCCGTGGTGGCAGCCGAGGTACGCAAGCTGGCCGAACGCAGCGGCGGTGCGGCCTCGGGCATCAGCGAGCTCTCTTCCTCCAGTGTGACTGTGGCCGAAGAAGCGGCCGAACTGCTCAGGAAGATGGTGCCGGACATCCAGAGCACGGCCGAGCTTATCCATGAAATATCGGCGGCCACCAGCGAACAGAACGCCGGAGTGGCACAGGTGAGCAAGGCCCTTCAGGAGTCGGACTTGCAGGTCCAGCAGAATGCCTCGACATCGGAGCAGATGGCGTCCACAGCCACGCATCTCTTCTCGCGATCCCAGGATCTGAAGACGAGCATCAGCTTCTTCCGGCTTGAGGACGCCATCCGCGCCTGCGGGCAGTCCCCAAAGATCGCCCCGGCCAGATCGCTGCCAGCAGCCCAAGGCACAGAGACCAAAGGCAGCCAAACAGACAAAACGGACGAGTTCGAGCGGTTCTGATCTGAGCCGCCGCCAAACAAGGAAGCCCTTCGCGTATTGTCCATACGCGAAGGGCTTGCCATTGTTTCGGGCCAGGCAATCAAACCTTCCCCCACGACCTGCCAGAATGGGCTTTGCAAATACTCCGGGGTGGCTGCCGCGCCAAACCGCCCGTAATCAGGCTATCCAGCGCCGCCTGATGTTGCGCAGACTGAGAAGGAACAGGAAGACACAGAACGCTGCCAGCGCAGTCAGGTCCACCGCATAGGGCAGCATGTGTCCGCCATGCACTGCGCCGTGGAGGGCGTCGGCTCCGTAGGTCAGGGGCAGGGCGTAGGCCAGAGGCTTGAGCAGCACGGGCAGCCCGCTGACAGGAAAGAACAGCCCGCATAGGAATATCATGGGGAAACGGAAGAAGTTGGAAAAGGTCTGGGCCTCGAACACCTCGCTCACGGCCACGGCGATGAACAGACCAAGAAAGGCCGAAACCACGGCAAGAAGCACCACGGCCACAACGAAGACAGGCCAGTTCACGGCCGAGAGATCCATAAGAAAGGCGGCCATGACCACCGGCACAAACGCATTGGCCATGCCAAAGAGGATCGCCCCGCCCGTCTTGGCCAGCATGAGCAGTTCAAAGGGCATGGGCGCAAGCAGCAACCGCTCAAACGATCGGTTCTTCTTCTCGAAGGTCACGGTCACCGCCAGCATGGACGTTGTACCGAAGAGAATGGACACGGCCACCACCCCGGGCAGCACGGCGGGCACACTCTCCAAGCCGCTGCCGGAACGGATGAAGAACATCGCGGTCCAGGCCAGGGGAAAGAGCAACCCCCAGCTGATGTTGGGCGGCTTCATGTAATACGTCCGCATGTCCTTGAGCAGAATATTCCAAAAAGCGATCCATCGGTTCATCGCGGGCCTCCCGGCTTTTCCTTGTCGCCGCGCATGGCCTCGGCCTCGATGCCGGTGATGGCGACAAACACGTCCTCCAGGCTTGGCCTGACTCGCCTCGCCTCGGCCACCTCGATCCCCTGGTCCTCAAGAAGGCGCACCAACGGGCCCACCCGCACCGGACCATCGCCCTCGACACGGATGTCCCCATCGGTCGGAAACGAGAAGCGCAGATGGGGGAAGGCCTCTGCCAGCCTGGCGTCAATGCCGCCGTTTCTGCCGTCACCCAGTCCGCAGCCCGTGCCGTTGCCGCAAACGATGCGGACCACATGGCTATCCATCACAGGCTGCACCAGGTCGGCCACGGTATCGACCCGCACGATTCGCCCCGCGACGATAAAGGCGATGCGATCGCACAGCCGTTCCGCCTCCTCAATGTAGTGGGTAGTCAGAAACACAGTGGTGCCGTCGGCATGCAGGTCGGCGACGAGTTGCCGCAACTGGCGGGCGCTTGCCACGTCAATGCCCGTGGTTGGCTCATCGAGGAAGAGAATCCTCGGCCTGTGGATCATCCCGGCAGCGATGGTCAGCTTGCGCTTCATCCCCTTGGAATATCCGCCAAATTTGCGGTCGGCCGCTTTGCCCAGGCCGAACACGTCGAGCAGCTCTCTCGCCCGCTCGCGCCGCTGGGCCTTACGTATGCCGTAGAGGGCTGCGCAGAAGCAGAGATTGTCAAAGCCGGTCATCTCCGGGGACAGATTGCTCTCGTCAGGGACCACGCCGATGAGATGCTGGGCCGCCCTGGGCCGTCCGACGCAATCAATGCCGTCAATGACGATGGACCCCGCATCCGGCCGGGCCAACCCGGTAAGCATATTGATGGTCGTGGTCTTGCCCGCGCCGTTGGGGCCGAGAAACCCGAACAACTCCCCGGGCTCCACCGAGAAATCCACCTGTCTGACCGCCTGCACCTCGCCGAACCGCTTGGCCAGCCCACGCACCTCCACGCTGGCTCCGCCAGCACCGGCAGGCGCCATCCCGGTCGTCGGACATGCTCCATGTGCGACGCTCATGACCGGCCTTCCGTCAAACGACCGTCAGCGGGCTGAATAATAAAGTCTCCGCGCATACACTTTCTCCGTCAGCAAAAAAAAGGGCGCAAGATCTCATCACTCCTGCTCCCCAAAGGGTTTCAGAATCAGGCCGGGAGCGTCCGAGGCACCGGCCTCCAACGCTTGTCGGGCGACAGACGCCCACTCGGCCAGGGTGTCGGTGTTGAGTCGATAGTGGACATGGTAGCCCCGCTTGTCGGCAATGACCACCTCCGCATCACGCAACACCCGCAGATGCTGCGACACGGCGGCCGGGGTCACGCTGAGCTGGCGGGCCAGGGCATTGACGCACAGGCAACGCTGCCCGAGCAACCCGATGAGCCGAAGCCGAGTCTCCACAGAGAGCACCTTGAAAATCCGTGCGGCCCTGTCTGTCTGCACCATGCGTCGTCCCTTTTTGATTAAGTCTACGCGCAGACACTATTCGTCAAAGCAAGGCCTGTCAATCCGTAAATCCGGTCCTGCATCTGCCCAAGGCGCGGCAAAGAGCGGTGATCCGCACTCCCCCGCACCGGGCAGGCGCTGCGGGTTATTCGTCGAAGGCCAAGCCCACTCTCCATTCCTCCCACACCTTGCCCACCAACTCCGGCCGGGGGCTGAGGGTCTGCTTGCCCGTCCGCCAGCCCGAAGGAGTGGCCTGACCACCCTGAGTGGCACGTACCAGCTGGAAAGCCTCAATCTGCCTCAGACTTTCCAGGATGTTGCGGCCGACCGGAGGCGCGAGCACCTCATACCCCATAACGACGCCGTCAGGGTCGATGAGGAACCGCCCCCGGACATCCACGCCGTTATCCTCGTCGTAGACGCCGTAAATCTGGCCGACCTTGCCGCCAGCGTCAGAGAGCATAGGAAAGGGGATAGTCTTGGCCGTGACCATCCTGGCCAGCTCCTGGTCCACCCACATCTTGTGAACGAACATGCTGTCCGTGCTCATGGGCAGCACCTGCACTCCCAGCTTCTCGAAAGCCTCATGCTTCTCGGCGACCGCCGAAATCTCTGTGGCTCAGACAAAGGTGAAGTCGCCCGGATAGAAGCAAAGCACCACCCATTTGCCCAAATAGTCCGAAAGGCGGACAGAGGAGAACTCGCCTTTGAAGTACGCGGGAGCAACGAAATCTGGTGCTTTCCTGCCAACCTGGATCATGGGTCTCGCTCCTTGCTGCATGACGGGTGATTGAGCCGATTCCCTGCCGACATCGGGGGCCGGTGCGCCCACCGGCCCTCCGGTGGGTCTGGCGCAACCCACAGGTTTGTTTTCAGACATGATCTGCCTCCTTGATGTATGAACTCGTGAACATAGGATCACTGGTCAATCTCTGGGTACCATACACGCCGACCAGTGGCTATCCCGGACAGAAAACAGCCTGAAAAAGCCGGCGGCCGCGAAAGCCCGGCTATCTGCCGATACGTTTGGCGAAGTCGCCCTCCGCGCCCTCGCGGACCCAGGCCACGAACTCTTTCACGGCCGCCTTGATCTCGTCGCGAAGCTCCCGGATCCGGCTCAGCTGCTCCTCACGGGTCCCCCGCATCCCTGCCGGATCGGCAAAGGGGATGTGGATGCGGTTGACCACGCCGGGATACACCGGGCAACGGGCCTCATGATCGTCGTTGCATACGGTGATGACGTGGGAGTACATCCGTCCCTCCCGGAAAAGGTCAAAGGCCGAGCGGGTCTCTTTGGCACTCAGATCCACGCCTTCCTCCTTCATCACCTCCACCACCAGCGGATTGACGGATGTGGGCTCAAAGCCCGCGCTTTCGGCCAGAAAATCGTCCTGACCGAACATGTTCAGATACGCCTCGGCCATCTGGCTGCGGGCGCTGTTGTGGACGCAGATGAAAAGCACCTTTTCCATTGATTCTCTCCTTCAAGGCGTAGGGTTATCCTGTTCCGCACAACATCACGAACCATCCGACGACCCGGGATCAAGCAAAGGCGGCCGCCCTGGTAAGAGCGGCCGCCTTGGCATCACACGTCGGAGCCGACGCGTCGCTTGTCGTACTCCACAATCAAGAACACGACCATACCGCACAGGGCGATCTTGACCCAGTCGAACAGGCCGATGGGCGCTGTCGAGAACAGGTTGTTCATGAACGGGAGGTAGGTGAAGAGCAGTTGCAGCACCATCATGAGAGCAAAGCCGCCCACCACCCAGAGGTTGGTCCCGAGCCCCAGCTCAAAGGGCGAACGCCGGAACGAGCGGGCGTTGAAGAGGTAGAATGCCTCGATGACCACGAAGACGTTGACCGCGATGGTCCGCGCCTTTTCCGGGCTGGCTCCGCTGAGTAGCTCCCACTTGAAAAGGCCGAAGGCGAAGAGGAGCAGCATCAGGCTGACCATACCGATGCGCCGCAGCACCACCCTGTCGAGGATGGGCCTGTCCGGCTTGTGGGGCGGACGGTCCATGATACCCGGCTCCTTGGGCTCGAAGGCCAGAGTCATGCCCAGGCAGACCGCAGTGGTCATGTTGATCCACAGTATCTGCACGGGCAGGATGGGCAGCGCTGTCTGGAAGAGGATGGCCGTGAGGATGACCAACCCTTCGCCCGCGTTGGTGGGCAGTGTCCAGGCGATGAACTTGATAAGGTTGGCGTACACGCCGCGCCCTTCCTCCACGGCCGCGGTGATGGTGGCGAAATTGTCGTCGGTGAGGATCATGTCCGACGCCTCCTTGGCCACCTCGGTGCCGTTGATGCCCATGGCAATGCCGATATCCGCCTGCTTGAGCGCCGGGGCGTCGTTGACGCCGTCGCCGGTCATGGCGCAGACCTCGCCGCGAGCTTGCAGGGCCATGACCAGACGCAGCTTCTGCTCGGGCGAGACCCGGGCGAAGACAGGCACATCGGCCACCCGCTCAATGAGTTGTTTGTCGCTCAATTCGGCTATGTCGCTTCCGGTGAGTATCGGGCAGTCCTCGCCCAGGGTGCAGCTTGTGCCGCGCAGGCCGAGCATCTTGCCGATGGCCTCGGCCGTAAGGGCATGGTCGCCGGTAATCATCTTGACCTTCACTCCCGCCTTCTGGCAGGCGGCCACGGCCTTGACCGCCTCCTCCCGAGGCGGGTCTATCATCCCCTGCAGACCGAGAAATTCCATTCCCATGCACGCCTTCTCGCGCTTGAGCCTCTCCTTGCCGGGCAGGATATTTCGCGCCAGGGCCAGTACCCGCAACCCCTGGGCTGCCAGGGTACGCTGCACCTCGATAATGCCGTCCGCATCAAGGGGACCGTTGGACCCATCGGCCATCATGGCCCCGGAGCAGCATTCAAGAATCTTTTCCACGGCCCCTTTCATATAGACAACCGCGCCATCGCCCGTTTCGTGCAATGTGGCCATGTACCGCCACTCGGACTCGAAGGGCAGTTCGTCAATGCGCGGACGCTGCGGGGCCTCGGTCTCCAGGGTCATGCCGAGCTTGGCGGCAGCCACCACCAACGCCCCTTCGGTAGGATCACCCTCGACGTACAACTGGCCATCCCGCGAGCGGATACGCGCATCGTTGCAAAGCAGCCCGGCCCGCAGGCATTCCGCCAGCGCCTGGCTCTCCCTGGCGTCAACGCCTTCCCGGGCCGTCACCTCGCCCTCGCTGCCGTAACCGATACCCGACACATCGAAGAGTGTGCCGCCACTGTAGACGCTCTGCACGGTCATCTGATTCTCGGTGAGCGTGCCGGTCTTGTCCGAGCAGATGACAGTGGTTCCGCCCAGGGTCTCCACTGCGGGCAGCTTGCGAATGACCGCCTTGCGCCCGGCCATGCGCGACACGCCCATGGCCAGGATGATGGTCACCGCCGCGGGCAATCCCTCGGGAATGGCCCCCACGGCCAAGGCCACGGCCGCCATGAACATCTCCTCCAGGGGCTCGGAGCGGATCAGACCCAGCACCATGGTCACCGCAGCCAGAATCAGGATGGCGATGAGCAGCATGTGGCTGAACTTGGCAATCTTGCGCGTCAGAGGCGTTTCAAGCTCGTCAGCCGAATCAATCAGGCCGGATATGCGCCCGATCTCGGTATAGTTGCCGGTGCCCACCACCACGCCGCGCCCCTGGCCGTAACTGACCAATGTGCCCGCATAGGCCATGCAGTGACGATCGGCCAGCACCGCGTCCTTGGGGCTTGGCGCCGCGTTCTTTTCCACGGGCACGGACTCGCCGGTCAAGGTGGACTCGTCGATGCGCAGTTCACGCTCGGAGAAAACGCGCATGTCCGCGGGCACCTTGTCACCTGAACGCAACAGGACCACATCTCCCGGCACCAGGGCGGAAGCGGGCAGACGCACCTGCTCGCCAGCCCGCAGAACCAGAGCCTCCACCCGCATGCTGGCCGAAAGGGATTGCAGCGCCTTAAGAGCCTTGGCCTCCTGAAAATACCCAACCAGGGCGTTGACCAGCACCACGGCCATGATCACCGACGAATCCACCCATTCGCCGAGAATCGCCGTGACCAATCCGGCCACCACCAGAATGTAGACCAGCGGTTGGTGAAACTGGAGCATGAACCGCTCAAACGGGGTCTTGACCCGCTTGCCGGTGATGACGTTCTCGCCGTAACGCTTGCTCCGCTGCTCGGTCTCGAATTGGTCGAGCCCCGCCTTGGGGTCAACGGACAATAGGGCGGCGACCTCGTCCCCTTCCAGGTGATGCCAGTGCTTGTCGAATGTTACCATGGGTCCTCCGTGGCTGTGACGCCCCGTCACCATGCACAGGGCTCGGACCATTGTAGTGTACCGATCCCCCCGGTCCCGTCAAGCAACAAACCCATGACGAACGCATGACGGCTCAAAATGCCCCGATCAAGCGGAAAAGAACCGGGACCTCTCCTGAGACCGATGTTGACAAAGCCCCGGCGACCTGTAAGCGTGACAATGATACCCCCCAGCCGCCAACCATGAAGCAGCGACACCAAGGCAGGTGATTCATGTTCTTCTTCGACAGCAAACAATGCAAGGACTCCCTCAATGATCCCATGGTCAACCGATTGTGGAAGCTCATCCGTCTGTCGGTCAGGATGTTGGCGGTTCTCATGACCCTGGTTATCTTCTGGGGCATTCTTGACGTGATCTGGGTGCTCTATCAGCGGCTGATGTCGCCGCCGATGTTCCTGCTCAACATCAACGACATTCTGGCGACCTTCGGGGCCTTCATGGCGGTGCTCATCGCCATCGAAATATTCGCCAACATCGTCATTTATCTCGAATACAAGATGATCCATCTCAAGCTGGTCATCTCCACGGCCCTCATGGCAGCGGCGCGAAAGGTCATCGTCCTCGACTTCAGCGTCTACGGACACGCCGAGGTCTACGCCCTGGGAGCGGTCATCCTCGCCTTAGGCGCCAGCTACTGGCTCGTGGGCATTCACGAGGCGCGCATGGCCAGCCTGCCCAAGGGCGAAAAAAACTGCGAAGACATATGATGGACCGGCCGTCCCCCCGGCGGGTCCGCGCCGCCGAATAATCTCGACCTCTGAGAGAGGGTATAGTATTCCCTACCGCAAAGGGTAGGCTGGCGAAGCCCGTCGTACGCCGACGCATGACGCGTTGATCCGCCCCGACGTATCCGCCTGCCCCACCCCGCCACCAATCAAAAAAATGAGGACCGCATCAGATGGAAAGACTCGAAGAGTTGCTTGAACACATCGCCGCGAGGGTCAACGTCAACCTCGGACACATGGGCATCAATGTGGTGCCCATCCTGAAAAACGCCATCCCAAGGGAAAGGCACCTGCTCTTCTACGCCTTCTACGCCCTGACCAACGACCACCCCGTAAGCTTCCGCTTCATCAATTCCAGCCTCGGCGGCACCTATTTCCTGGGCCGGACCCTGGTGGAAAACTCGGTGCTCTACAAGAGCGACATCCGCGGCGACGAACTCAAGCGCAAAGGAGATGTGGTGGAGTTTGGCGGCATCAAGACCCGGCTCTTCAACGACGAGGTCATCCGTATCCTCAACAGCTACCTGGTCAAAACCCTGGTCCACAACCACTCCAAGAATCCTGAAATTCCAGAGATTTTTAAAATTCTCAACACCGTGGCCATGCACTACTCCAATATCCACGGCACCACCACGGAGAGCGTGTTTCTCGGCCCCTTCGCCACCGTTGACTTCGCCTACATCCACAACTGCGTGGTGGGCGAATTCGCCTATGTCCAGGCCGACGGCGTCTCGCGGCAGGTCATCGAACCGGGCCGCGTCTGGGTCCGCCACAAGGGAGTTTTCGAGTTCAACTACCTCTTTCCCCGCGACGTGCTGCGCAAATATGTCTCCATGGACGAAAACGGCACTCTCTCGGGTGAATTCTTCGAGCATACCTCAAGGCGGGAGCAGGACTTCGTGCCCCTCTATTCCGCCGTATGGCCCGAACCCTTCGAGGGCAAGGGGCGCGATTCCTACGTCAGCCCATACTCCGTGCTCAAGGGAGATTGCGTCATCGGCGACAACGCCCTGGTGGCCCAGCGCGTCCACATCGAAAACTCTGTCATGGGCAAAGGCTCCAACGCCCAGGAGAACTGCCACATCTCAAACTCGATCTATGACGGATTCGACATCACCGCCCACGGAGCCAAGGTGATCAACACCCACCTCGCAAAGAATGTCTTTGTGGGCTTCAACGCCTTCCTCAACGGCAGAAAGCCCGAGCACATCACCGTGGGCCGCAACTCCATCGTCATGCCCCACACCATCATCGACTCCGATGAACCCATTGCCATCCCGGACAACTCGCTGGTATGGGGCCTGATCACCCGGCAGACGGACCTCTCAACGCAGTGTCTGGACCTCGACGACATGGCAAGGGCAGACCATCTGGCCTTGGGCAGCATGACCTTCACGGGCAACGGCAAGGCGTTCGTGGATGCCTTCAAGGTACGCATCGAGCACATCCTCGAAGCCAACGGAGCCTACTACGACGGCACAAAGGGTACACGCGGCCACGCCCAGCAGATTCAGGATGCCTGCTACAACATTCTCCAGCCCTTCCAGTCCGGGCCTGAGCGGGGGATGTATCCCCGCATGACAATAGGAGAATAAAGGGGATCAGGGATTCTTGAGCTGAAAGCCCACCCCGCGCAGGGTGTGGAGCAGCTTGACGCTATGCCCGTGGTCGATTTTCTTCCTGATGCGGGCCACATGCACGTCGATGACGTTGTCCAGATTATTCGCCCGGGAGTCCTCCTGCCAAATGTCGCGCACGAGCATGTCGCGAGACACGGCGCGCCCCTTGTGGCGCATGAGGTATTCGAGCAGATCGAACTCGCGGGCGGTGAGGCTGATGGTCCGGCCGCCCCGGGTCACGATGCGGGTGATCACATCCATGGTTAGGTCGCCGCAGGTCAGCAGCAGCGCCTGTTCGGCCCAGCCGCGCCGCGTTACCGCCCGTATGCGGGCAAGCAGTTCGGCCGGGGCAAAGGGCTTAACCAGATAGTCGTCGGCCCCGGTGTCGAGCCCGGCCACGGTGTCCTCCACCGCGTTGCTGTCGGACATGAGGATGACCGGCGAGCCGATGCCCCGCCGCCGCAGCATCCGCAGCACCGCCAGCCCGCCGCGTCCCGGCAGCGAGACATCCAGCAGGACCACGTCAAAGACCGCCTCGTTGGCGAGAAAGAACCCCTCCTCCCCGGAATGGGCGATGACGACCTCGTAGCCCTCGCTTTCAAGCAGACGCCCCAGGGTGCGGGTCAGGCTTTGCTCGTTCTCGATGATCAGCGCGTTCATGAGGTCTCACCGGAGGATGCACCCGCCCGGTCCGTGACCGCGGCTTATACGCGGACCTTGCTCAGGTCCGGGTGCGTGGAGAGTACGCGCACCAGCTGATCGGTGCGCAGGTCGAGCCTGTCCTTGATCAACTTGAAAAGGTTCCACAGCAGCGGCAGGCCGATCCCGCCCTCGGTCTCCATGATGGCCCGCAGATCGTGTCCAGGGATGACGGCCACGCGGCACGGCCCGTCGCAAACCACGGTGTGCTGACGCGGCGTATTCGGAAAAAGAGCTGTTATGCCGAAGCAATACCCCACCTTGAGGATGCCGAGAATCACGGTCACGCCCTCCTCGTTCTCCACCTGAAGCTGCGCCTTGCCACTCACCAGGAAATAGAAATCATCCGAGGGGTCCCCCTTCTGGTAGACCACCTCCCCCTTGGCGAGATCCCTGGGCTGCACCTCCCGCCGCAGGCGCTCGACCACCTCGTCGGCCACGTTTTCAAGAATATGGAACTGGCTGCTATTGAGCGCTTTCATGATTGAACCTCCAGAGTGATTACAGGACCAGAGCCAGGAGAACAGCCAGTCCGAGGGTAACGGCGACAAGGGAGCCGCCAACGGGCAGGGCCGCGGCGTCGAGGGATTCCCTGATCTGCTTCAAACGCAAGGCGGAGTTGGCCCTGCCGGAGCCGAAGGAATCCGGATTGAGACTGGTGACGACCAGCAGCACCCTCTCTGGAATCTTACGGCAGAACTCGGCAAAACCGTGGACAAAACCTCCGGCCGCCTTGGCCGACACTTCGTTGAGACCGTTGAAGACGGCAGACACGGCCCGGTAAAACAGGCTTCCCCCGCGCCGGTAAAACCAGTCGGCGTCAAGGGTGACGGTGTCGGTGTTCCTAAGCAGCGGCAGCATGACGAAGAAAGCCGCCGCCGAGAACAGGAGCAACTGCATATGCCCTACCAGCTTGCCCGCCTTGTAGGCGTCGAACCCGGCCGGATCAAAGGGCAGCATAGCGTACAGCGGTTGCGGATACACGCCGATCAAAAGGCACAGGAAGGCGAGCCCGCCCATGGACAACAGCATGTGCCTGGGCGCCTCGGGCGGCCGCAGTCCGCTGTCTTTGCTGAAAAAGACAAAGAACGGATACTTGAGGCCCGCGTGGAGGAACACGCCCGCCGAGGCCACCTCAAGGACCAGCAGCACCCAGAGCAAATGCTCGTTTGCCGCGGCCTGGAGAATCATGGTCTTGCTGGTGAACCCCGCAGTACCGGGGAACGACGAGATGGTCAGGGCTCCGATGAAGCCCAAAAGCAACGTCAGCGGCATGGCCTTGTGCAGACCGCCAAGCTCGGTGCACTTGCTCTTGCCCGTAGCCGCCAGCACAGCCCCCGCGGACATCCACAAAAGCGAGGTGTAGAGGATGCTGCAAAAGGCGTGGGCCGCCGCGCCGTTGATGGACAGGGCCGTGCCGATGCCCGCGCCCACAACCATGAATCCGGCCTGGTTCGTTATGGAGAAGGCCAGAATGCGGCGCATGTCGTTTTCGAGTATCGCATAGATGATACCGTAGACGGCCATGACGCAGCCAACCACGATGAGAACCTCCCAACCGGGAAAGGAGCGAAGCAGGACGTACACCGCGGTCTTGGTGGTATAAGCCGAGAGGATCACGCCGCCTGTGACCGTGGCTTCGGGGTAGGACTCCGAGAGCCAGCGGGCAAAGGGAAAGGCAGAGACGTTGATGAGTACGCCCGCCAGGATGAGCCAGCCGCCAAGGTTCGGGGCCAGAGAAGTCAGGGCAATGGAGCCTGTGGCCTGGACATGGACGATGATGCCCGCCAGCATGCACAGCCCGCCGAACAGATGGACGAGCACATAGCGGAAACCCGCCCCGGACGAAAGCGTGGTCTTACGCGCAAGGATGAGGAAGGTCGAAGCCACAGCCATGACCTCCCAGAATACATACAGGGTGATCAGGTCGCCCGCGAAGACAGCCCCCACGGCCGAGCCGATGTAGCACAGGGCCGCCAGTTGCTGACGCACATCCACCAGCTTGTAGGCGAAGAGAAAGGCGAAGACCGAGTTCAGGCAGAAAATGTAGCCAAACATCCTGCTGAGGGCGTCCACACGAAAGAGCGTCAGCTCGTGGCCCAGAAAGCTGGCCGTAGCCGTCAGTCCTTCCGGGAGACTGTGGACGACGAAAAGACCGAAGAGCGCAGCGGCCAGCACCATTCTGTTGCGCCAGACCCCGGTGAAGATCGGGATCAGGGCGACCGCTCCCAGATAAGCGAATAACGGGTGCATGTTAGTCATCATAGTAGTTCGTATCCCTCTTCAGGATGAAGCCGAGTCCCCGGCCCGCCAGGACCAGCGCCACGACGCAGGCGAAACCGAACAAGGCGTTGAAGCCCAGAAAACCGTCAAAGCCGAAATGCGGCTCGGGCGAGGCGAAGAACTGCGCCACGAGGCTCAGCCCGCAGGCGGCCCACAGCAGCGCCCAGAGCATACGCCGGGTTTTCGGCTTGTCGAAGAAGTCGGGTTTGTTGTTCTTGCTCATGGCGTCTCCTAGTTGGCGGCCAGTCGGGCCAGATTCAGGAACGGGTAGGGATAGAAGAACAGGACCACGGTGATGGTCGCCGTAATCAGCGGCGGCACGACGCAGGCCAGCGGAGCCTCGCGCACCGGGCCGGCATGCTGCGCCTGATCAGGGGTGCAGAACCAGGCCCGGTAGACAATGGGCAGGAAATAGGCCGCGTTGAGCAGCGAGCTGGCAAGCAGCGTCAGGGCAAGCAGCCACTGGCCCGAGTCGATGGAGCCGTTGAGAAGATACCACTTGCTCAGGAACCCGCCCGTGGGCGGAATGCCGATGATGGACAGCGAGCCGATAAGGAACGCGGTCATCGTCCAGGGCATGCGGTAGCCTATCCCGTTGAGACGGCTGATGTATTTCTCTCCGGTGGCCACATAGATGGCTCCGGCGCAGAAGAAGAGCGTGATCTTGCCAAAGGCGTGCATGGCGATATGCAGCATTCCCCCAGTCAGCCCTGCCGCGGTGACCAGCCCGGCCCCCAGCACGATGTACGAGAGCTGGCCGATGGTCGAGAAGGCAAGCCGCCGCTTCAGCCCGTCCTGGGACAGGGCGATGAGCGATGCCGCCAGCATGGTCACGGCAGCCGCACCTGTGACCACATCGGTCAGATGCAGGGCCGAAAGGGTCTCCACCCCGAACACGTCGGTGACAACGCGCATGATGCAGAAAGCGCCGACCTTGACCACGGCCACGGCATGGAGCAGCGAGCTGACCGGCGTGGGCGCGACCATGGCCGCAGGGAGCCATGCGTGGACCGGCATGAGCGCGGCCTTGGCAAAGCCGAAGAGCAGAAGGCAGAGGAGGATCGTCATGGTGGTGGAGTCGATGGCCCCAAGCGCTATGCCGCCAGCGGCGAAATCAAGAGTGCCCATGAAGTGGTGCACGGCGATCATGGCCGGAAGCACCAACCCGATGGAGGTACCCACGATGAAGCCCAAGTACTTGCGCCCGGCCTTGCGGCTCTCCTCGTTCTGGTGATGGGCCACCAGCGGATAGGTGGAGAAGGAAAGCAGCTCGTAGAACAGGTACATGGTCAGCAGGTTGGCCGAAAAGGCCACACCCACCGCGCAGAAGATGGACACCGCGAAGTAGCCGAAGAACCGCGTCTGGGCATGCTCGTTCTTGGATCGCATGTACCCGATGGAATAGAGGGTGGTCACCACCCAAAGGCTCGACGCCACCAGAGCGAAGAGCATACCGAAGGCATCCACACGGAAGGCGATGGGGGCTCCGGGCAGCACGTTGGCCACCACCCAGGTATAGGTGTGGCCCGCCACCACGGCCGGGACCATGCAGGCCACGAGACCGAGCAGCAGCAACGCCGCCGCGAAGGACCACGCCTCGCGGATGTTCGGCGAACGCGAAGAGAGTATGCCGGGCACCGCCGCCAGAGGGGCAGCCACGGCCAGAAGGGGCTGGATGGAATATATCGCGTACATGAGCGTCTCCGGCTAGATGAGGCTTGCGGGGATGATTCCGGCGATGAGACGGTCCACGATCAGACCGCTCGAAAGCCCGGCCACGATGAGCAGCACGGCCGCCACGGCCAGGGGTGTCACCCGGCTCCAGTGCTCGATGTCGCGCACCGACTCGCCCGGCTCGTCGAAAAAGGCCGTCTCGAAGAAGCGGAAGAACAAAACGACGTTGACCAGACTCGAAACAAGCAAGCCGACCATGAACAAATACTGGCCCGATTCAAACGCCCCGGAGAGCAGGTACCACTTGCTGAAGAAGCCGAACAGCGGCGGAACCCCGATCATGGACATGGCCCCGAGCACAAAGGCGGACATGGTGAAGGGCATGGTCCGAAACAGACCGCGCATGTTCTCAAGCACCATCTCGCCGCGCTGGCGGGCGATGCTGCCCAGAGCCAGGAACAGGGTCAGGGTCATGAGCGCGTCGGCGAAGATGTGAAGCATGGCCCCGGTCATGGCCGTGCGGTTGCCGATGAACATGCCGCCGATCATGTAGCCCACCTCGGCCACAAGAATATAGGCGAGCATGCGCCTCTGATCCCTCTGGCGAAAGGCCATCAGCGATCCGGCGAAGATGGCCGCCGTGCCAAGGAGCATCGCCACATCGGGCACGGCCTCGGGCATGGCCGCTCCGGGGATGACCCCGATAAGCAGACGGATGACCACATAGACCATGACCTTGGTGGTCAGCGGGGCCAGCAGCGCGGCCGACACGGGCGCGGACATGGCATAGGCTCCGGGCAGCCACCCATGGAAGGGAAACAGCGCCATCTTGACCCACAGGCCGAAGAGAATCACGGCCACGGCACCGTGCAGCGAGGCCGTTACCGGGGCGGCGGCCATGATCTGCGCCAGATCAGCCATGTTCAGTGTGCCGGTCAGGATGTAGAGATAGCCCACGCCCAGCAGATAGAAGGAGGCGCCCACCGAGCCGACGCACAGATAGTTGAGGCTGGCCAGGGGGGCGCGCCCCGGTCCGAAGCCGAGCAGCGCGTAGCCGCTCAAGGCCGCCACCTCGATAAGCACATAGAGGTTGAAGAGGTCGCCCGTGGCCACGATGCCCATATGCCCGGCAACGGTGAGCAGCAGCAGGGAAACGAAGGCGGCCGTTTTCTCGGCGAACCCTTCAAGTATTTCGGTGCGGAAGGCGAGGTAGGTGAACAGTGCCGATGCCGCGATGAGCACCAGCATGCCGGCGCTGAAGGCGTCGATGACAAAGACGATGCCCCAGGGGGGAGACCATCCGCCAAGCAGATAGGTGGCGGTGCCGGTGGACAGCACGCCCAGGAGCAGCTTGACGCTGAAGCAGGTGGACATGACGAGGGCGACCGCCCCCAGCGGGTAGACGAGCGCACTGCGGGTCCAGCCCGCAAGGATGGCAAGGAACGACCCGAACAACAACGGGAGTATGGTCAGGACAACGTCGTGCATGGCTATGGATTTTTGATTTTTTCCAGTATTTCGTCTTCTTCGAGCGTCTGATGCACATCATAGACGCGCAGGACGAGGGCCAGAGCCACGCCAAGAGTCGCCACAGAGACGACGATGGCGGTAAGCATCAGCACATGGGGCAGCGGGTTGATGTACTCCACAAAGTCGATGACTCCCTTGAGGGTGGAGTCCCGCAGGATGGGGATGGTGGCCCCGGCCTTGGAGCCGATGGCAACATAGAAAAGCATGATGGCCGTCTGGAATATGCTCAGGCCGATCAGTTTCTTGACCAGATTGCCCTTGGCGATCATGGCGTACAGGCCGATCATCATGAGAACGATGTAGGCCCAGAAGTTGTATTTGGATGTCAGTTGCGTCAGGAAGTCTTCCATGGCCTACAACCCTTCCGTGACTGTCCCGCGGGAGGACAGAAGCTTGAAGATGATCACCAGCGCGGCGGTCACGGTCATGCCCACACCGATCTCGACGAGCAGAATGCCAAGGGAGTGCCCGCTTGCCAGGGACATTCCCAGCACACCCTCAAGGGCACCGTAATCCAGGAAATTGAGCCCCATGGCCAACCCGAAGAGGCCGACCCCGAAGAAGAGCAGGACGCCGGCTGCCGAGAGCAGATGGGTGACGCGCTCGTTGAGCCGGTGGACCAGGGTGCGCAGGTCGTGGGACACGGCCAGCAGCACATAGCTGGCCGCAAAGATGACTCCGCCCTGGAAACCGCCCCCCGGACTGTAGTGGCCGTGTGCCACCACATAGAGACCGAAGAGCTGGATAAAGGGGATGACCATCCGGCAGGTGGAAGCCACCACCACGTCATGGGGCGGCCAGTCGGAATCCACGCGCTCGAAGGTGGGGTTCTCGCCGGGCAGCTCGCAGGCATCATGCTTGCGTACCACAAGACCCGTACCCATGTGCCGGTAGTAGAACAACCCCGGTGTGCAGACATCGCGAGGCAGACGGATGACCAGAAAGCAGGCCAGGGCCGCGGTGAAGACCACCACGGTCTCGAGCATGGTGTCGAACCCCCGGTAATCGCCCAGCACGGCGGTGACGAGGTTGGGGGTCAGGGTCTGCTCGTAACTCTTTTCAATGAAGTGCCGCGACAGATGCAGACTCGCAGGAGACTGGACATCGCCCCAGGAAGGAAAATTCTCCATGGAGAGAATGAGCAGTGCGCCGGTAAGGATCACGGCCAAAAGTGCTGTCTTTTTCAATCCTTGGTCCTCCTGCTGGTCCGAAAAATGGCTGCCAGCATGAGCGCGGTGCTGATGCCCGCCCCGATGGCCGCCTCGGTGAAGGCCACGTCAACCGCGCCCATGGCCAGCCACTGGACGCACATCATGAAGCTGTAAATGCCAAAGATGACGGCCGCACTGAGCATATCCTTGGCGTTGATGGCCGCGATGGCGCAGATGATCACCAGAATAAGGGCCAACAGTTTGATTTCCCAGATCATTTGCGTCTCCTTTTGACATCGGCCTGAACCCAGGGGGTGAGTCCGGCGCGCACCCCGGCGTCCACCATGGCGTGGGTGGCGGTTGGGCTGGTAACCAGCACGAATCCCCAGAGCAGAAGTATCTTGAACTGCACCAGCAGACTCATGGGCGCATGGAGAAAGCCATAAAGCACCAGGCCGAGCAGCAGCACAAGAAGGCCCAGGGTGTCGAGCATGCCCGCCATATGGAGCCGGGTATAGGCGTCAGGCAGCCGCAGGATGCCGATCATGCCGCCAAAAAACAGCAGCATCCCGGCGCAGCAAAGAAAAATGACCAGAATCTCGATCATGGAGTCGTGTCCTCCGATGTTTAGGATGCCGTGTCCCGGCGTCCCCGTTTGTGCAGGTATCTGGAGGCCGCGAGCACGGCGATGAAGTTGAGCATGGCATAGGCCAGGGCAATGTCCACGAACATGTCCACCCGTTCGAAGACAAGACCGATGATGACGATGAGCGCCACGGTCTTGGAGCCGATGGCGTTCATGCCCATCAGCCGGTCCAGGGTGGTGGGGCCGACCACGGCGCGATACAGGGGCATAAGCATGATGCCCATCAAAACGATACCGAGATACAGGATGAAAGACTCCATTACGCCTCCTCGAAGATGGCCTTGATCTTTTTCTCCATGTCGCCCGGCAGGCCGGCGGCCGACACATCGTCAAAGGCGTGGACCGAGACGTAGCCGCGCTCGTCGATGGACACGGTGATGGTGCCGGGAGTCATGGTAATGGAATTGGCAAGAAAGGTCAGAGCCAGCTCGTTGCGCAGCCCGGTCTTGAAGGTGACGATGCGCGGGGCGATTTTGTCATTGAGCCGCGGATCAAAGGAGAGCCGAAGCATACGCATGTTGCACTTGGCAATCTCCCAGACCAGCCAGGGCACATAGAGGGCCAGCAGCCACAGCGAGCGCAGCCTGCGAAAGCGGCGCACCTCCGGAGGAAAGATGTCGGCCGACAGCCAAGTGACAAAGGCGCTGCACGCCACGCCAAGACTCACATGAAAGGCATCGAACATGCCCGAGAGAATCAGCCAGGTGACAAACAGCATCAAAAAACGCAGCACAAAGCTGATCAGGGCGTCAAAACGGCCGGGCTTGGCCCTGACGGGCTCGCCAGTACGTATCACGCGGACGGTATCGGTCATTTGCTCCATAAGACTCTCCGGGCGGACAGGCCCCGACTGCCGCTTCGCGCTCGAACCGGCATCGGCGTCCGCAAGGGACAGGGACGACACATGTAAATGGGAACAACCCGGGGTGTCGTGTCCAAACACCCCGCCATCACTACGCCAGTCACTCGAAAGATGCCGCCCGCCGTTCTCACGGCCGGGCTCACGAAAAATTCCCCGAAGCTATCCCGCCCCGGCTGGAGACGCGATCAGGCCAGACGCCCCTGTCCGCGACGCGAATATTTTTAGCCATTTCGCACAGCGCGTGTCCAACGCATTTTTCTGAATTTCTCTTCAGAAAACTCCGGAGACCCGCCCGGTCACTCGCCAAGATGGCGTCGATAGATCGCTCCCTGATCGACTTCACGCAGCCCCTGATCAAAGACTCGCCGCAGTTCCTCGCCCTCCTCTGTGTCCTGAAAGCAGACAACGAGGTCAATGACCCCAAGCAATCGATCATGCAGCACCAGTTCACCCCCTCCAGCCCGGAGCATGGGGTCGGCCTTGCGCAGGTAGGCGAAAACATTTCCGTCAACCACGGCGGCGTCCACCCTTCCGGCCAAAACCTTGCGCAGGTTGAGGGCATCAGAGTTGGACGAATCCGTGGTCAATCTCCCCTTGGCCACCAGGGCGTCGAACTCCAGGGTATTGGCATACCCGGCCACAGTGCCCAAGGTGTAGCGCTCGAGATCCTCCAGCGTCTGCCAGTTGATCGCCACCCCCGCCCTGCTCGCCAACCCCAACGGACTGACCCCCACGCTATGGGACTTGAGGAATCTGTCCCGCCGCCAATTATCAGGATACTCCGGGAAATATCCCGCGATCTCGGAATCCTGCCGCGCTTCCTCAAGAACGCGGTTCCATGGGAAAAACCGAAGTTCAAGGTCGTATCCCATGACCTTGAAGGCCTCGCGCACCACCTCCGAGGTGGCTCCGCCCTCGGGAAGGGACTCCCCTGTATAGGGGGGCCATTCCAGGGTGGCCAGGACGACCCGCTCGCCCCCCAGGGCAAAGCCGGGAACCAGGATCAAGAGGACGAAAAGCATGACGGACTTCGCGGACATGCCGCCACTCTATCCGAAAACAAAGGACAATACCAACCGCATTCGTCGCAACGCGAAGCGTTGACGCCACGACAGAAAAAGTCCCCCGCCTGACTCGGGCGGGGGACATGCGGCAGACCGGTCCGCTCTCAGGCATCGACCTTGGGCGACTCGGTCAGATGTTCGCGGCACAGCCAGACGATGGATTGCCTGTCCATGTCGAAATGCGGACTCACGCCCTGCTCCAATCCGCACACGGCGCACTTGTGGCCGTTTCCGTCGGGATGATCGATCGTATTGAGCATCTGGTTGAAACGGTTGATATGGGGAAACATGGGATGCCGGGCATGACGCCGGATATCCTTGCTATTGAGTTTCCCATTGTCATTGACCTTGACGGTAATCATACGCGACCGGCTGATGACCCCTTCCTTTTTGTTCATCACCACCTTGGTGGGCTCTTCCCACCGGCAGATGATCCGCTTGCGGTCCTGATCGTAACGCAGTGACATGGCGTTCTCCTTTCGCGATGTTTGGTCTGTCGCGAAAACCGCTCGACCACGAGGGTGCATGAGCCCGGAAGCCCGGCCTCCTAAACCTCGTAGTCCACGGCGCTGCGGCCGGCGGCGACCTTTCTGACAAAGGCGACGCAGGCCTGGTGCTCGGGGTGGCCCTGATAGTGGTTCAGGGCGTCCACATCGTCGTGCTCGCTGCACAGCACGACATGACATTCTGGATCAGCGCCAACGATCTCGTGACTGACCTCAATATGGCGCAACCCTTCGATGCGACCGGCCAGTCCCTCGAGCATTTCCTTCATGGCGGCCGCATTGGCGGCAGCCGGGTTACCCTCGGCCTCTTCCTTCAATGTCCACATGACGATGTGTCTGATCACTCTTCAACCCCTTGCGAAACGCTTTTCAATTATTCCAATACTTTTCCGTAAACCTGTTGCCAAAGTCCATTCCGTCATTTCAAAAAATAAGCACAAAACCGCCCGTTGTCACGAGCCTGACGCAATTTATAAAGGATTCTACCGCATCTCGCGGATGATGCCTGCCAGCGACTCAGCCAGCCCGGCCAGCCGCTTAATGGCCTCTGCCGATTCGGCCATGGCCCGGTCCGTCTCACCGCAAATGCGGTTGACATCCATGGTGGCGCGACTGATCTCGTCACTGGCCGCCGACTGCTGCTCTGCGGCTGTGGCGATGGAGCGCACCCGATCGGCCGTGGACTCCGCCACCACCACGATGGTCTTGAGCGCCTCGCCGGAACGCCCGGCCATCTCGGTGCTCTTCTCCACCGCCCCGACAGCCGCCTCGGTGGCCCGGACATTCTGCCGGGCTCCTTCCTGGATGCCGGTGACTGCCTGATGCACCTCGTTGGTGGCGAGCATGGTCTTCTCGGCCAGCTTGCGAACCTCGTCGGCCACCACGGCAAAGCCCCGGCCTGCCTCGCCCGCACGGGCAGCCTCAATGGCCGCGTTGAGCGCCAGCAGATTGGTCTGGTCCGCGATGTCTTCAATGACCCCGAGGACCTTGCCGATGGATTCGGCCCGGGCGTCGAGCGCCTCCATGGACGCCTTGAGCTCCCGGGCCCGCTCGGCCACCTCGTGGATGGCGTCCACCACCTGGGCGACCACTGCCGCGCCCTCCTCGGCCTTGCCCCGCGCCTCGTCGGCGTCCAGAGCCGCGTCCTGAGCATGGCGGGCCACCTCAAGGACCGTGGCGTTCATCTCTTCCATGGCCGAGGCGGTCTCCCCGGTACGGTCGGTCTGAACGCAGGCCCCGGCCCGTGCGTTCTCCACCAGCCCGCCCAACTGAGTGGCTGCAGCGGCCAGTTCCTCGGACACGGCCGTGGCCTCGGTGGCCGCCTTGGCGATCCGCTCGTTCTGGCTGACGATCTCGGCCTCGCGCCGTTTGAGTTCCGTGGTGTCCAGGTACAGACAGCAGCCGCCGATGACCTTGCCGGTCACGTCGGTCAGGGGGAACAGGTTGGCCAGCAAATGAACGTCGCTGCCGTCGGCATGTTTGAACACCGCCTCCCTATTCATCATCCTGATGTTTTCCTCCATGCAGGTGCCGATGACCGATTTTCTGTCGTCACGATAAAATATCTGAGAAAGCTTCCGGCCATAGAAGGACTCAGGGGAATCCTTGGCGCCAATCATGTCCAGACATTCCTGGTTGAGAAAGGTAACATCCTGGTCGGTATCCACAAGACAGCAGGGCACGGGCAGACCATCGATGATGCTTTGGGAGAAACCCAGGCGCTCCTTGAACCGCCCTGCCAGCTCCACCACCAGATCGCCCAGGCCGGGCAGGGCCTCGATCAGGGCCGTGTCTTCAGCCTTGTGGTAGTCGCCGTCAAGCACATGGGCCGTGTAGCGGGCCGCCGCACCCACCGGGCCGACGAGCATCCGGCCAAGCAGAAAAACCAGCACGATGCCGAGCAGGCCGAAGGCAGCCAGAACGGCGACCACCCCTGCCGAGGCCATGCCCGGATCGGTGCCAAAAGCGGAAAAATACCAGATGGACACGGCCGACACCAAGGCGAACGTGCCGAAATAAAGCGCTACAAGGCGCCGCAGATAGGGTGGCGAAGTCTGGGACATGAAACACCTCTTGGGGGAACAGGCTGCGATGCCGTGGCGGACCTGACGGGCCGGGGGAACCGCGCTTGGATAACGGCTTCCGGTCCTCGCACTGTGACCGGGGCCGGAATCTTCGGCAATGATCGGTCCCCCGCCCTGCCCGGGGCGGGGGACCGGCATGAAGGCTGGTTCTCAGGAGGAAGCGTGGCATTGCTTCAAGGGATTGCGGTCCAACCTGGAGAGCCTCATGCGATATGGGAACGCGGACGGGGAGCCATGACGGGCATCCCCCCTGCCCGGCCGCCGTCGGCGGGGCCGGCAATACCGGCCCGGTCCGGCGGCGTTCATCTGCCGTTTCATTTCTTCCTGTTGTCGGCCAGCACCTCGGAGACGTGGCGCACCTTGATGGACGAGCCCTGGTTCTTGAGCCCACCGCGCAGCTGCATGATGCAGCCCGGACAGTCGGTCAGGAGCACTCCTGCCCCGGTGGCCTCGACATTGGCGAGTTTCTTCTTGAGCAGCTCAGCCGACAACTCCGGGAATTTCATGGAGAAGGTTCCGCCAAAACCGCAGCAGACCTCCTCCTCGCCGCACTCAACATACTCAAGGCCGCCTGTGGAGATCAGCTCACGCGGTGCCTCATGCACATCAAGGCCGCGACACAGATGGCAGGGGGCGTGGTAGGTGGCCTTGCCTCCAGTCTGGACAAAGTCATCGGCCTTGACCTTGAGCACGTCGTGGACAAAGGAGCTGTAGTCGATGACCCTGTCCGCGAACTCCCGGGCCTTGAGGGCCAGGCTCGGAGTATCCATGACCAGCTTGGGATAGTTGTGCTTGAGGTGGGCGGCGCAGGAGGCGCACAGGGTGATGACGTAGTCGTATCCGCCCGCTTCGAAGGCGCGCAGATTCTGCACGCAGACCTCACGCGAGGCATTCATCTCGCCCATCATCTGCACGGGCAGGCCGCAACAGGACTGGCCCATGGGATAGCTCATGTCCACGGACTCGGCCGCGAACAGCTTGACCGCCGCCTCCATCTGCTCCGGGTAGACAAAGTCCTGCACACAACCCGAAAACAGGGCCACGCGGTATCTCGGATTCTGCACCACAGGGCGAATCTCCTCCCAGCGGTCCCTGAAGGGCGTTTCAGCGATGGTGGGCAGGGCGCGGAACCCGTGCTCCTTAGCGAAGACCATGGGCAGATGGCGGATGAACCCGTCCTTTTCAGCCACGGGTTTTTGCGCCCACTTGGCCGTGCGCAGCAGGGTATGGAAGAGCTTGCGGTTCTTGAGCACCTTACCCAGCAGCAGGCTGGGCAAAGGATGACCGTCCTCGTCCTGGATGCGGGCATGGATCTCCTTGATCAGACGGGGCAGATCAATGCCGCCCGCGCAGATGTCCTTGCACGCCTCGCAGTTGATGCAGTTTTGGACCAGGTTCTTGGCCGCGTCCTTGCCGTGGAAGAAGTAGGTCAGGATCAGGCCGATGGCTCCGATGTAGATGTGGCCCATCTTGTGGCCGCCTACCAGCCGGTAGACCGGGCAGACGTTGGCGCACGCGCCGCACCGCACGCAACGCAGGACTTGGGAGAAGAGCGGGTCCTTGGCCAGTTCGCTGCGCCCGTTGTCGAGGAGCACGAAGTGGATTTCCTTTTTCCCGTCGGCAGCCGACGCACACTCGTTGGCCCCGGTGATCCAGGTGACATAGGAGGTGATGGCCTGCCCGGTTGCGTTGCGGGGCAGGGCCTTGAGGATGCGCAGCGCATCGTGCAGGGTGGGCAGGAGCTTGTCCAGCCCCATCAGCGCCACATGGACACGCGGCAGCGTGGTCACCAGCCGGGCGTTGCCCTCGTTGGTGACAAGCCCGATGGAGCCGGTCTCGGCCACGGCGAAGTTGGCACCGGAAATGCCCATGTCCGCCTCGACGTACTTCTGGCGCAGTTCGCGGCGGGCCACCTTGACCAGCTTCTCGATCTCGCTGTCCTGCTTCTTGCCTGTGACCTCGGTGAACAGGTCGCCCACCTGATAACGGGAGAGGTGAATGGCGGGCATGACCATGTGCGACGGCCCCTCGTGCCGCAGCTGGATAATCCACTCGCCAAGATCGGTCTCGGTCACTTCAAGCCCTTCGTCCTCCAGGGCGTGGTTGAGGAGCGTCTCCTCGGCGGTCATGGACTTGGATTTGACGATCTTCTTGCAATTGGCGTTCTTGGCGATGGAAGCAATGATGTCGTTGGCCTCCTTGGCATCCTTGGCAAGATGCACATGAACCCCGGCAGCCTCCGCCTTTTCCTTGAACTGCTTGTACAGCGCATCCAGGCTGGCGGCGGCCTCGTCCTTGGAGCAGGCGATCTCGTCGATCAGTCCGTGCACGTCCATGTCCTTGAAGGCATTGGCTCTCCCGGCGCGATAGGCCACAGCGAAATTGTCCAGGGTGGTGCGCAAAAAGTCGTTGTCCAGAGACTCGCGCAGTTCGCTGCGGTATTCTTTGAGATTATTGGCTTTTTGCATGGCTAGTCCTCCAGGAGCAGGATGTGCAGTTCAAGGGGACCGTGAACACCCAGCGCCAGAACGCGCTCGATGTCTGCGGTGCGGCTGGCTCCGGTGATGAAGGCCAGGTAATCCGGCGTCTTGCCCATGCGGGCGAGCATCATTTCTTCCACAGCGTAGCTATCCTTGCATATCTTGGACTTGGGCAGCACGCAGACGTGGAACTCGCTGACCATGGTGGCCAGGCGCATGTCCTCGCCCGGACAGTCGAGCATCAGGGAGCCGGTCTCGGCCATTCCGTATTCGGCAAAAGTGAAGCCGATGTCCACGCCGGCCAGATGGTCGCGCATGCCGGAGTCGATGCACTCGAAACCGGCCTTGGCGCTCATTTCCGCAAGCTTGTCGTACAGCGCCTTGGTCAGGCCCGGCGCGGCGATGACTTTTTTTTGCTTGGCCTCGCAGAGCTGTTCGGCCTTTTCGGACAGATCGCGCTCGCATCCCGAGACGAGCAGTTGGCACGCCTCCTTCCTGTCGCACAGGTCTATGACGTATTGCAGCGCCTCGTCCTCACTCTTCACCTCGGAGACGATGGCGGAGACAGCCTTGGCTTTGTCCACGAACGTCTGGCAGTAATCGGTAGTCATGCTTTCTCCCTCCCAGTGGCCCGGCCCGGCGGCCGTCCACGTCGAATTGCTAGTTCAGGACGCTTTTCGTCTCTCTGGCAATGGCCAGTTCCTCGTTGGTGGGAATGACCCATACTTCAATGGAGCTGTCGGCTGCGCTGATCCTGAGCGGTTCCTTGGCGCGTTGGCCGTTGGCCGCGGCGTCAATCCTGACGCCGAAGCATTCCAGACCCTTGAGAGACTCTCGCCGGACCACATCGTCGTTCTCGCCGATGCCCGCGGTAAAGACGATGGCGTCCACCCGGCCGAGCACGGCCATGTAGGCGCCGATGTACTTGCGGTTGCGGTAGGTCTGCACGTCCAGAGCCAGCTTGGCCCTGGGGTCGCCCTTGTCGACGGCTGCGTGGATGTCGCGCATGTCATTCATGCCGCACAGCCCTTTTAGACCCGACTCCTTGTTGAGCATGGCGTCAATGGCCTCGATATCCATGCCCTTGTTGCGGGCCAGGAAGGCATGTACGGCAGGATCCACGTCGCCGCTGCGCGTGCCCATGACCAACCCCTCAAGAGGGGTCAGGCCCAGGGAGGTGTCCACGCTCCTGCCCTGCTCCACGGCGGTCATGGAGCAGCCGTTGCCCAGGTGCACGGTGATCAGGTTGCACTGCTCAAGCGGCTTGCCGAGCAGCCGGGCGCACTCGCCGGCCACATACTTGTGCGAGGTGCCGTGGAATCCGTAGCGGCGGACCCGGTCGGCCTCGTACAGGGCGTAGGGCAGCGCGTACATGAAGGCGTGGGCCGGAATGCTCTGGTGGAAGGCGGTGTCGAACACGGCCACCTGGGGCACCCCGGGAAACAGCTCCACGGCCACGCGGATGCCGTCGAGGTTGGCCGGGTTGTGCAGCGGGGCCAGAGGCACGGTCTCCTCAATGGCCCGGATGACCGCATCGGTGATGACTGTGGGCTGATGGAACGCCTCGCCGCCATGCACCACGCGATGGCCTACGGCGTCGATTTCAGCGCGATCCTTGATGACACCCTTGTCAGGGTCCGTAATCAGGTTGATGGCCAGCAGCATCCCGGTGTTGTGGTCTGCGATGGGTTGCTCGATCCTGGTGACCTCCTGACGGTCAGTGCCGGGAAAGGCCTTGTTGGTCAGCTCTCCCTTGGTCTCGCCGATGCGCTCCACGAGACCCGAGACGAGCACCGTCTCGGTCTGCATGTCCAGAAGCTGGTATTTGATGGAGGAACTGCCCGAGTTGATGACAAGTACTTTCATGCTATTTGCCCTTTTCGGCCTGCGCCTGGATGGCGGTGATGGCCACAGTGTTGACAATATCCGGCACGGTGCAGCCACGCGAAAGGTCGTTGACCGGCTTGTTCAGCCCCTGGAGAACCGGGCCGATGGCCACCGCATTGGCAGCGCGCTGCACGGCCTTGTAGGTGTTGTTGCCTGTGTTGAGATCCGGGAAAATGAAGACCGTGGCCTGCCCGGCCACCTCGGAATCGGGCAGCTTGACCGCGGCCACGTCCGGGTCCACGGCCGCGTCGTACTGGATGGGCCCCTCGACGGGGAAGTCCAGTCCGCGCTCGCGCACCGCGGCTTGGGCGATCCTGGCCGCCTCGATGACCTTTTCCACGTCCTCGCCCTTGCCCGACGAGCCGGTGGAATAGCTGAGCATGGCCACCTTGGGCTCAATGCCGAAGATACGCGCTGTCTCGGCCGAGGCGATGGCGATTTCGGCCAGCTGCTGGGCATTGGGGTTGGGGTTCACGGCGCAGTCGCCGTAAACCAGGACGCGGTCCTTGAGGCACATGAGAAAGACCGAGGAGACGATGGAGCAGCCCGGCTTGGTCTTGACGAACTCGAAGGCCGGACGGATGGTCTGTGCCGTAGTTGTCACAGAGCCGGAGACCATGCCGTCGGCAAAGCCCTTGTGGACCATCATGGTGGCGAAGTAGGTGGGGTCGCTCATGCGGTCCCAGGCCATTTCGGCGATGACGCCCTTGTGCTTGCGCAGCTCAAGGTATTCCTCGGCAAAGGGGTCGAGCAGTTCGGACTCGGTGGGGTCGATGATCCGCGCCCCGGACACGTCCACACCCAAGGCAGAGGCCTTGTTCTTAATCTCGTCGGTCTTGCCCAGCAGGATCATGTCCGCCACGCCGCGACGCAGCAGGATATCGGTGGCGCGCAGGATGCGCTCCCCGGACCCCTCGGGCATGACGATGCGCTGCCTGTTGGCCGAGGCCTTCTCCACCAGGGAGAATTCGAACATCTTGGGCGTGACCCGCGTGGAGCGCTGCTCGATGACCCGGTCGCGCAGCTCCTGTACGTCCACATGCTGGGAGAAGCCGCCGAGCGCCGTGGCGATGCGCTGGTCGTCGTGGGTCTCGATGCGTCCGTAGAGGCGGGTAAGTTCCTGCACGGTCTGATAGGTGTGCCCCTTGACCGAGAGCACGGGCACGGGGACCCCGGTCCACCCCTCGATAAGCTTGTGCACGTTGGTGGACACGTTCAGCCCGCCGGTAAGCACGATGCCGGAGATGTCCGGGTAAGAGCTGGAAAGCCGCGAAGCCAGGCTTGAAAGGATAATGTCCGAGCGGTCGCCCGGGGTGATGATCAGGCTGCCGTTGCGGATGTAGCCGAGGAAGTTGCCGATCTGCATGGCCGCGACCACGTAGTTGTCCACCAGTGAGTGCATGCCGCTGTGGCCGTAGAGCACGTCGGCGTCGAGCCAGCGCTTGACATCGCCGATGGTGGGTTTGCCCAGGGCCTCGTTCTCCGGGATGCTGTAGACCGGCATGGGCTCCTTGCAGCGCACCTTGCACTCGATGAGGCTGGCCATCTCGCGGGTGACGCCCTCGGGAGCGCGGTTGACGATGCAGCCCACAAGGTCCACGCCCTTTTCCTCAAGGGTGTCGATGGTGGTCTGGGAGACCGAGATGACCTCCTCGGCGGTCTTGTCCAGACCCGAGCAGACCACCAGCACCGGGGCGCCGATATTGGCCGCGATATCGGCATTGATGTCGAACTCAAAGGCCGGGTCCTTGCCCTTGAAATCGGTCCCCTCGCAGAGCACGAAGTCGTACTGGCCCTCAAGCGTCTTGTATTTCTTGAGAATGTTTTCGAGCAGCAACGCGTGCTGACCGGAGTTGATCAGCTCCCGCGCCTGCTTGAGGGTATAGGCATAGGTGTCCTCGTAGGGGATCGAGAGCTTGAAGTGCTCAAGCAGCAGTTCGATGTCGTGATCCTTTCGTCCCGGCCCCGGATCGTTGATGATGGGGCGGAAGATGGCGACGTTGTGCAGTTCCCGCAGGATCATCTGCATGACACCCAGGACGATGGCGGACTTGCCGCTTCGTGATTCCGTCGCGGTCACGTACAGGTTTTTGGACATGGTTGGTTCCTTTTCGCTCCGTCGGCGGCTCGTCCGGCGGAGGGTTCATGGATGATCGGGCGGCCGATGGGAGGCCGCCCGTTTCATGGACGCATCAACAGCCGTCGGCGTACAGCTCGATGACGTGCTTGACATCCACTCCGGCCTTCTTGCGCGAGAGCATGTCTGTGATCTGGAGCATGCAGGCCGGACAGCTGGTGGCCACCGTACCCGCGCCGGAGGCGACGATGTTTTCCGCCTTGCGTCCGCCGATCTCCCTGGAGAGTTCATAATGGGCGATGTTGAAGCTGCCGCCGCAGCCGCAGCATACGCCCGCTTCAGCCATTTCCTTGAATCCGCAGCCAGCGGCCTTGATCAAGGTCCGGGGCTGGGCCGTGATGCCCAGCGCGTTCTTGAGGTGGCAGGGGTCGTGATAGGTCACGCTCTTTCCGCCGGTCGCGTCCTTAGGCTCCAGTTTCAGGATATCCACCAGGAACTGGCTGATGTCCATGGTTTTCCGCTCAAGCGCTGCAATGTCGTATTTCTGCGCCGACGGCCCCTGGTACATGCGCGGCCACAGTTCCTTGATGGTCGAGGTGCAGGTGGCGCAGCCGGTGACCAGATAGTCGAACTCCCCTGTCCCGAACCGCTCCATGTTGATTCCCACCAGGGAGTCAAAGGTTTCCGTGTCGCCGCTTGAGAGGGCAGGAATGCCGCAACAGGCCTGTCCCGAGGGCATGAACACGCCCACGCCATGACGCTCCAGAACCTTGATGATGGACTGGCCCACATGGGGGAACATCTTGTCGATGACGCACCCCACGTACAGGGCGACCCGGATTCCGCTCTTGCCCGCCGGGGTGTCAAGCGCGGGCACCAACTTGTGCAGCGGCTTTTCGGCCAGGGTGCGGAAATGCCGGTCACCGATGACCGGCGCGTTGAACCGGGCACAGGACGAACCGAGCAAGTCGTCCACCTTTTTGGTGAACAGCCCCTGGAACTTGGCCCCCATGTCGGTCAGTGCGTTGAACAGCTTCGGGTTCTTGAGCATACCCCGGAAGATGGCGCGCTTGACCGGCGAAAGCCCGAAGTAGCCGGTCATTATGGCCCGGGCCTTGAGGAAGATGTCCATGATCTTCACGCCGCTTGGACAGTTGGACTGACAGGTGCCGCACAACAGGCAGCGGTTGAGCTTCTCGTTGACGCCTTCGGCGTCGGAAAGCATCTCGTGGGCCAGACCGTCGAGCAGGGCGAGCTTCCCACGGGTGACATCGGCCTCGCGCCCGGTCTGGGCAAAGACCGGACACACCGCCTGACACATGCCGCAGCGCATGCACCCGACCAGCTGGTCGTCCAGCTCCTGGAACATTTGGGCGAGCTTGTGGATGTCTGCCATGACTCCACCTACCCTTCGGACTTGGGGCCGATGATCTTGCCGGGATTGAGGATGCCCTTGGGATCAAGCACGGACTTCATGCGCCGGGAATATTCCAGCGTGGCGCGGGAGGTCTCCTGCTCCAGGTACTTGGACTTGGCCATGCCGATGCCGTGCTCGCCGGACAAGGTGCCGCCCAGGGCCAGGGCGCGGTCGAATATCTCGTCGATGGCGTGTTCCACCCGCTCCCACTCCTTCTTGTCGCGCTTGTCGGTAAGGATGGTCGGGTGCAGGTTGCCGTCGCCCGCGTGGCCGAAGGTGCCGATGGTCAGGTCGAACTTCTTGCTGATCTCGTCCAGGGCCTCGATCATGGCCGGAATCTTGGAGCGGGGCACAGTGGCGTCCTCAAGCACGCAGGTGGGCTTGAGCTTGGCCAGGGCGGGCAGCGCGTCGCGCCTCGCCTGCCAGACCGCGTCGCGCTCGGCCGCGTCCTTGGCCACCTTCAGCTCGGTGGCGCCGTTCTTCCGGCAGAGATCCTCCACCTTGGCGGCCTCGTCCGCCACCTGAGCGGGATGGCCGTCCACCTCGATGAGCAGCAGGGCCGCCGCATCCACAGGCAGGCCCGCGCCACGGAAGTTCTCCACAGTGCGGATAGTGAAGTTGTCCATCATCTCGAGGGTGGCGGGCACGATCTTGTTGGCGATGATGGCGGCCACGGTCTCGGAGGCGGCCTTCATGGACGGGAAAATGGCCATCATGGACTTGGCCGACTGGGCCGGGGGTATGAGCTTGAGGATGATCTTGTCAAAGACGCCCAGCGTGCCCTCGGAAGCGACCATCAGCCCTGCCAGATTGTAGCCGGTGACACACTTGACGGTGCGCGACCCGGACTTGACCAGTTCGCCATTCACGTCCCAGAAGTCCATGCCCATGACGTAATCCTTGGTCACGCCATATTTGAGCCCGCGCAGTCCTCCCGCATTCTCGGCCACGTTGCCGCCCAGGGTGGAAACGGTCTGGCTGCCAGGGTCCGGGGGATAGAAAAGGCCGCGCTTGGCCACCTCGGCAGCGAACTTGGCCGTGACCACGCCGGGCTCGACCACGGCGTACATGTCCTCCTCGTTGATTTCGAGGATACGATTGAGGCCGTTGGTCAGGACCACCACGCCGCCAGGATGGGGAATGGTGCCGCCCGAAAGATTTGTTCCCGCGCCGCGCACGGTGAGCGGCAGGCCGTTGTCGTTACACAGTTTGGTGGCCTTGCCCAGCGCCTCGCTGGTTGTGGGCCTCACCACCAGGGCGGGCATGACGGAATCGAGCACCGCCGCATCATAGGAATAGGCGTGACGGTCGGTCTCGCTGGTCATGACGTTGTCCGCGCCGACGGCGGCCTCGAAATCCTTGGTAATGGCGTCTTTGCTCATTTCTGGCTCCTTGGATCATGAAAATTGTTCTACAGAACCTTTTTGTCGGTCATGTCCCATTTGCAATGAGGATCATGTTCCTAAACTACCACATCTGACCGCATTGGCAACGGGGAGGGACGGCGGACCGTCCCTCCCGCATGTCTCTAGAAGAGGTGGGGCAGGAACACGAAGCTCATCAGCGAGGCCACGATACCCACGACCAAGCCGTAAAGCAGGAAGGGCCAAACGGTCCGCTTCAGGATCGCACCTTCCATGCCGGACAGACCGACAACAGCGCACACAGCCACAATGTTGTGGATGCAGATCATGTTGCCCATGGCGCCGCCGGTAGCCTGAGCGGCCACGATGATCTGGCGCGGCAGTTCCAGGTTGGCGGCAACGCCCCACTGGAATTCGGCGAACAGCAGGTCGGAAACCGTGTTGGAGCCGGTGATGAATGAACCAAGACCACCCACGAAGGAGGCGAACATGGGCCACGCGTTGCCCGCGTAAGCGGCGACGGCCTTGGCCATGGCCAGAGGCATGGACGGGTAGTTGTTCGGGTTCAAAGCGACATCGGCAATGCCGGAGCCTTGGAAGATGGAGACCAGGGCGACCGCCGCGAACAGGGCGATGGTCGGGTTTTTCATGGTCGAAAAGGCCTGTTTCCAGGTGAGCTTGACCTTGTCGGCAGGCATGCCGTGAATGAACACGGTCAGGATGGCGACCAGGGTGAATGGAATGGTGCCCGGCAGGTAGAGGTAGGCGATGGCCGCGTTGACGCTCTCGTAGCCGAGAATGTTGCTGAAGGTGACGGCCTGGGCTGCCAGGAAGCCCTTGAGGCCCAGTTCGGGAATGCGGGTGACGACCAGGATCAGACCGATGAGAATATACGGCAACCAGGCCTTGAACTGACTCATGTGGGCCTTGAACTCGGAGGACTCGGCGGAAACACTGCCGGTCCATTCGGCACTCCACTTGTCGGCGGGGCCGAAATCCCAGCTATCCTTGGGCATGCAGAAACCGGCCTTGGCACCGGCAACGATGATGCCCAGGCCGACGAGACCGCCGATCAGGGACGGGAATTCCGGGCCGACGTTCCAGGCAAAGATCAGGTAGGGAACGGCAAAGGAAACGGCTGCGAATATGCAGAACTTCCAGGCGGCCAGGCCGGGTTTCCAGCTGCGTTCGGGGCCGAAGTAGCGGGTGATGAATCCGAGCATGAAGATGGGCAGGATGAAGATCATGCTCAGGTGCATGAGGGTGGCCCACTGGCCGACCAAGGCAATGAAATCACCCATGGAGCTGAAGTTGACACCGGCAGCTCCGGTGGCCACGGCCTGATCAACGCCCGGAGCAAGGAACTTCAGGCCGAGTACGACCGGGGTTCCGACTGCGCCGAAGGTCACGGGGAAGGAGTTGAAGACCAGGCAGATGATGGCGGCGGCCAAGGGGGGGAAACCCAGGGAAAGCAGCAGCGGCGCGGCCAGTGCTGCCGGGGTGCCAAAGCCTGCCGCGCCCTCGATGAAGGCAGCGAACATGTACCCGATGATGATCGCCTGGATGCGGCGGTCAGGCGTGATGTTCTGCATCCCGTGCTGGATGGTCTCCATGCCGCCGGAATGCTGCAGGGTGCGCAGGATGAGGATGGCACCAAAAACAATGATCAGGATGCCGATGGCCGTGACGAACCCCTGCAGGCTCAAGGCGGCAACGTATTTGACAGGCAGCCCCCAGACGACGACGGCTCCGGCGGCAGCGGTGAGCCAAGCCAAGGACATGGCCTTGGTGGCGGGCCAGCGCATGCCCACCATGAGAACAAGCGCCACCAGGATAGGGAGCAGCGCAACGAGAGCAAGAACCTCCAAAGACATTATGAACACCTCCATTGTTGTGAACGCCAGGGTTCACACTGTTACAAACAAGCGGGGCGCGGATCAGGCAGAGCCTCCGCAAAAATCCGCACCCCGCGCAAACCTCAAACGCTATCTACCGTCGTCGCACGGCTCGCCGGAGCCGGGGCTTTCGGCCGACACACCCGTGTCGCACGCGGCCTTTCCGGCTTCGTCGTCCTCAGCGGCTGCGCTGAAGTCGGCTTCGGCCATGTGGCTCAGGATCGCGTAACGCGTGGCGTAGTCCTTTTCTATTTTTGCCCGGAACGCCTGGGAGATTTCCGGGTGGAACTTCTCCAGCATGGCGTAGCGGTTTTCACCGGAGAGGAACTCCTGCAAGGTGCCGTCAGGAGCCTTGGATTCGAGTACGAACGGGTTCTTGCCCTCGTCCGCCAGAGCGGGATTGAAGCGATAGAGCGGCCAGTAGCCGGAATCGACAGCCAGCTTCTGCTCGTACTGGGTCTTGCCCATGCCCTTCTTGATGCCCTGGTTGATGCACGGCGCGTAGGCGATGATCAGCGAGGGGCCCTTGTAAGCCTCGGCCTCGCGGAAAGCCTTGAGCATCTGCTGCTTGTCCGCGCCCATGGCCACCTGGGCCACGTAGACGTAGCCGTAGGTCATGGCCATGCGGCCCAGGTCTTTCTTGCCCGTGGTCTTGCCCGCGGCCGCGAACTTGGCGATGGAGCCAAGGGGCGTGGCCTTGGAGGACTGGCCGCCGGTATTGGAGTAAACCTCGGTGTCCATGACCAGGATGTTGACATCCTCGCCAGAGGCCAGGACGTGGTCCACGCCGCCGTAGCCGATGTCGTAGGCCCAGCCGTCGCCGCCGAAGATCCAGACCGATTTCTTGGTGAAGAGGTCGGCCATGGAGGCGATCTCGACCAAGGTCGGATCGGTTGCGCCCGCAAGGGCGGCCTTGAGTTTGCCGCCCCACTGGCTGGAGCCATCGGCATCGTCGCGGTTGGCAAGCCAGCCGGCCAGGGCCTCCTTCAATTCGCCTGAGGCGGACTCAAGGGCCTTTTCGGCCAGCCGGGCCAGATGCTCGCGGCGATGGGACACGGCCATGTCGATGCCGTAGCCGAACTCGGCCGCGTCCTCGAAGAGCGAGTTGCCCCAGGCCGGACCGTGGCCGTGGCTATTGACGCAGTAAGGCGTGGTCGGAGCGCTGGCACCCCAGATGGACGAGCAGCCCGTGGCGTTGGCAATGACCATGCGCTCGCCGAAGAGCTGGGTCAGCACCTTGACATACGGGGTCTCGCCGCAGCCCGAGCACGCGCCAGAGAACTCCATGAGGGACTGGCGGAACTGGCTGCCCTTGACCGTGTCGCGCTTGAAGGCGTCCTTGTAGGAGATGGTCTCGGTGAAGTCGAAGTTGGGAACCTGCTCAGAGGTCTGGGTGGCGATGGGCTTCATGACCAGCGCCTTGTCCTTGGACGGGCAGATGTCCACGCAGTTGCCGCAGCCCAGGCAGTCCAGCGCGGCGACCTGGAGGCGGAAGCGGAGTCCCTTGACATCCTTGCCCTTGGCCTCAAGGGTGGTAAAGGTCGCCGGAGCGCCGGCAAGCTCCTCGTCGGTGGCCAGCACCGAGCGCAAGGCCGAGTGAGGACAGACAAAGGCGCACTGGTTGCACTGGATGCAGTTGTCCGCGATCCACTCTGGCACGTTGATGGCCACGCCGCGCTTCTCGAACCTGGAGGTGGCCAAGGGCATGGTGCCGTCCACGCTGAATGCAGAAACAGGGAGATCGTCACCCTTCTGGGCCAGCACCGGGCGCATGACCTTGCTCACGTATTCCGGCTCGCTGCGCACGACCGGGGCATCGTCGGCCAAGGTCTTCCATGCTTCGGGCACGGATATCGCGACGATGGCGTCCACCGCGCTGTCCACGGCGGCGTTGTTCATGTTGACGATCTTGTCGCCCTTCTTGCCGTAAGCCTTCTTGATGCCGTCTTTCAGCAGGGCCACGGCCTGGTCAAAGGGAATGACATCCGCCAGCTTGAAGAATGCGGTCTGCATGATCATGTTGATGCGCCCGCCAAGCCCCACCTGCTGGGCGATCTTGACCGCGTCCACGGTGTAGAACTTGAGCCCCTTCTGCGCGATGGTCCGGCGCATGGCAGCAGGCAGCTCGGCATCCATCTGTTCGGCGGTCCAAGGGCAGTTGAGAACAAAAGTGCCGCCGTCCTTGATGCCGTCGAGCACGTCGTAGAGGTGCACGTAGCTTGGGTTGTGGCAGGCGATGTAGTCGGCCGCTGAGACCAGGTAGGTGGACTGGATGGGCTTTTCGCCAAAGCGCAGGTGGGAGATGGTGATGCCGCCGGACTTCTTGGAGTCGTAGGCGAAATACCCCTGGGCGTAGAGATCGGTATTGTCACCGATGATCTTGATGGCCTGCTTGTTGGCGCCCACGGTGCCGTCCGCGCCAAGACCCCAGAACTTGCACTGCACGGTTCCCTCGGGGGTGGTGTCGGCCACGGCGGGCACGGCCAGCGAGGTCTTGGTCACGTCGTCCTCAATGCCCACGGTGAAGTGGCGCTTGGGCTCGGCAGCGGCCATGTTGTCGTACACGGCCTGGACCATGGCCGGGGTGAACTCCTTGGAGCCCAGGCCGTAACGGCCGGCCAGCACGTTCAGGCTCATGCCCTGCTCGCCGAACACTGTACGCACATCCTGGTAGAGCGGATCGCCCAAAGCACCCGGCTCCTTGGTGCGGTCGAGCACGGCCACTGTTCTGGCCGAGGCGGGCAAAACGGCCAGAAAATGCTTGGCCGAGAACGGGCGATACAGCCGGACCTTGATCAGACCCACCTTCTCGCCGCGAGCACACAGGGCGTTGACCACTTCCTCGATGGCCTCGCAGGCGGAGCCCATGGCGATGACGACGCGCTCGGCATCGGGTGCGCCCACATAGTCAAAGGGCTTGTAGTTCCTGCCGGTCAGGGCCGAAACCTTGGCCATGTACTCCTCCACGATGCCAGGGATGGCGTCGTAGTAGGCGTTGGTCGCCTCGCGACCCTGGAAGTAGATATCGGGGTTCTGGGCCGTGCCCCGGATGTCCGGATGCTCGGGGTTCATGGACCGGGCGCGGAAGGCGGCCACCTTGTCCATGTTCAGGAGCGGCTTCATGTCCGCATAGTCGATGGCTTCAATCTTCTGGATTTCGTGGGAGGTGCGGAACCCGTCGAAGAAGCTGAGGAAGGGCACGCTGGCCTCCACCGTGGCCAGATGGGCCACCAGGGAGAGGTCCATGACCTCCTGGACGCTGGCCGAGGCAAGCATGGCGAAGCCGGTCTGGCGACAGGCCATGACATCCTGGTGATCGCCGAAAATGGACAGGGCATGGGCAGCGATGGCCCGGGCCGAGACATGGAAGACTCCGGGCAAAAGCTCGCCGGAGATCTTGTACATGTTCGGGATCATGAGCAAAAGCCCCTGGGACGCGGTAAAGGTGCATGTCAGGACACCGCCGGCCAGTGCTCCGTGCACCGCGCCCGCTGCGCCCGCCTCGGACTGCAGCTGGCGGATACGCACTTTCTGGCCGAAAATGTTCTCGCGACCCTGCGCGGCCCATTCGTCCGCGATCTCGCCCATGGTGGACGAGGGAGTGATGGGATAAATGGCCGCCGTCTCGCTCATGGCGTAGGCAACCCAGGCCGCAGCCGTGTTGCCGTCCATGGTTTTCATCTTGGACATGTGGTCGTTCTCCTCTGAGGCGTTGTTGTCAGAAATATTCCGCGGGTGCGGTCACATGCGGACCGGACAATCCGGCCCGGCTTAATCAACATCCATGCCAAAAAAACTGCTTGGGAATTTATCACGCCATGACGGGGCGTTGGGTCTGGTCGGGTGGGAATAAGAACAGGGGGGGGGTCGCCAATGCGTCCGAAAAAACGGACTCCCCTGCCAGCGTGAAGATCGGGAGAAGACTACGGCTGATGGCGACTCTGCTCCATAAAGTTAGGCTGTTACGAAAAAAACACAACACGAAAATGAATCCGAAAAAACAGACGTGTCCGTTTTCATGGAAAGAACAAGGAAACAATCCCCTGCCCGGACATGAAAAAAAAAGAGGGAGCCCTCCCGAAAACCGGGAGGGCTCCCTCGCCAACAGCGCGGGCGCGAACTACTTAACAGCTTCCTTCAGAACCTTGCCGGGCTTGAACTGGGCAACCTTGCAGGCGGGGATCTTGATGTCCGCGCCGGTACGGGGGTTGCGGCCGGTGCGTGCCTTGCGCTCGCTGACGCTGAAGGTGCCGAACCCGGTCAGGGTCAGCTTGTTTCCGGCGGCCAGCTCGGCCTGGATGACTTCGAGAATGGCATTCATGGACGCCTCGGCCTGGGCCTTGGAGGTGCCGTTCTTCTCAGCGATTTTGGCAACAAGTTCTGCTTTGGTCATCTGTCTCTCCTATGTTGATGAAAATGGTTTCCGTGCACGGAACGCAAAAGTATTAGCCCTCCATACACACATGACGAAATGAAAGGAAGCCCAAAAAAGCCCCTGCGCAAAAAAAATTGCGGCTATTGGGGGTTAACCGGACCTCCTGACGGCAACCGACATGAGAATCGTCCGTTTTTTCCCCAGCCCGTCAGAGGGACAGCCCATATTTCTTGAGCAGGGAATACAAATGAGAGCGGGAAAGACCGGACACTTCCAGGATTCGTGCCAGATCACCCCCGGATTGGCGGATCAACTCGCCCAGATAGACTTTTTCCGCCGTTCCCTTGAACTCGCGCAGGGAAGGGAGCGCCTGGTCGAAGATATCCTCGAAAACATCCTGTCCGATTTTTCGGACGACCATGCCGTCCACCAGCCCCACGTTTTTCCCGGGCACCACCTCTGAGCCGGTCATGCGCTCGATCTGCGCCTTGGCCACCTCAATGCGCAGGGCGCGTGGCAGGTGCATGGCGTAGATGGTCTTCTCGTTGCCCGCCGCTATCACGGCCCGCTCAAGGATATTGAAGAGCTCACGAACATTGCCCGGCCAACTGTAGCTTTCGAGCACGGTGAAGAAGTTGGAGCCAAAGCTCTTGCGCTCCATGCCGTACTGACTGCACAGCCGCTCCACATGGAACAGGGCCAGAGAGCGGATGTCCTCCGGCCGCTGGGATAACGGCGGAAGATGGATACGCATGGTCTTGATGCGGAAAAGCAGATCGGCACGGAACTGGTCCTTCTCCACCATGACATCAAGGTCGCGATTGGTAGCGGCCACCAGCCGGAAATCACTGGTCTGTTCCCTGGTATCGCCCACCGGGCGGAAGGTGCGCTCCTGGAGCACACGCAAGAACGCCTTCTGAATGGACAGGGGCATCTCCCCCACCTCGTCGAGGAAGAGCGTGCCCTTGTCGGCCAGCTTGACCAGGCCGATACGGTCGGCCTGCGCTCCGGTAAAGGCTCCCTTGCGGTGGCCAAAGAGCGTGGACTCCACCAGGGTCTCGGTCAGCCCTGCGCAATCCACCACAACAAATCTGCCGTCCCGGCGGCGCGAGTTCTCGTGGATGGTGGAGGCGAAAAGCTCCTTGCCCGTGCCGGTTTCGCCAGTGATGAGCACGTTGGTGTCCGTGCGGGCCGCCTGGGCCAGCAACTCGAAACTCGCCCGGATCAGCGGGCTCTTGCCCACCACATCCGAAAGATCAAGGGACTCTATCTCCGACTTGCCCGCCTTCTCTTCCCGATACTTCAGCGCACGTCCCAGGGTGAGCGAGATTTCACGCACGCTGGACGGCTTGAGCAGGTAGTCCCACACTCCGCCCTCGATAGCCATCTCCGCCCCGTCCGGGTCGCCCTGGCCAGTGAGGATGACCACCTCGGGAGGATTGGGGAGCGCCATGAGCCGGGGCAGTATGTCGAGCCCGTTCCCGTCGGGCAGCCGCACATCGAGAAAAACGACATCATAGGACTTGCCCTCGGCCAGGGACAACCCCCGCCCCAGGGTCTGGGCCGTGTCGCAGTCGTGCGAGAGTCTGCCGATGAGGCTCTCCAGGGTCTCGCAGACCTCGATATCGTCGTCTATCACCAGGATGTGGGCCACGTCCTCTTCCTCGCTTGTCCGGTCACTTCGTTACCTTGAGCGCGCCCGCTATGGCGGCCGCGAGATCGTCCTTGTCGTAGGGCTTGATAACCACCTGCCGGATATTGGGCAAGAGGACGGCCGCAGATGCCGCATCCTCGCGCCCGGAAACCAGGACCACCGGCAGAAGCGGAGCTATCTCCCCCAGCCGTCTGGCCAACTGTGTGCCGCTCATGCCCGGCATGTCATAATCGGTGATGAGCAGGTCAAAGGGGCACGGCAGGGCCTCGGCCAGGGCCAGGGCCTGATCCGGGGCGTCTGCCGCGGTAACGCGGTAGCCCATGGATTCGAGTAGGCGGGGAGTAGACTCCAACTGATCCCGGTCGTCCTCCACGAAGAGGATGCGGCCCCCGGGCAGGACCGGGCCGGTCGGCCGCGCCGGGCTCTCCGAATCAATGCCCTCGGCCAGGGGCAGGAAAACCTCGAAGACAATGCCTCCGCCCGGCTTGGGCAGAACCCGCAATCCGCCCCTGTGGCTCCTGACTATGCCGTGGACAACGGCCAGTCCCAGCCCGGTACCCTCGGTCTTGTCCTTGGTGGAGAAAAAGGGGTCAAAGATCTTGTCCAATATCTCCGGCGGAATGCCCGGCCCGTTGTCCTCAATGCACAGGCATACATGTTCGCCCGGTTCAATGCCCATGGCCGTCGCCTCGTCCTCGGCGAGAGCCATCTGGCCGACACGCGCCTCAATGACCCCGCCGGTCTCGCGAAGGGCGTGGAAGGCGTTGGTGAATAGATTCATGGCCACCTGATGCAGCTGGGTGGGGTCGGCCAGTACGCAGGGCAGATCCGGGGCCACCCGGGAGCGGACCTCGATGTTGCTCGGCATGGACGCCTCCAGCAGCCCCAGGGCCTCGGCAACCACCGCGCCTGCGTCCGTGGGCCGGAACCCCTCGGTGGACGGGCGGCTGAAGGCGAGGATCTGCTTGACCACACGTCCGCCGCGCCGGGCGGCCTTGAGCACCCGCTCCAGGTCGCGGCGCGTCACCGAATCCGGCTCCACATCGCTCAAGGCCAGCTCTGTGGAATTGATTATTGAAGTCAATATATTATTGAAATCATGCGCTATCCCTCCGGCCAACGTGCCGATGGCCTCCATCTTCTGCGACTGGAGAAGCTGTTTTTCAAGATTGTGTTCCTTGGTGATGTTCTCCGCCGTACTCAGCACACCCACCACCCTGCCCGACTGGTCGCGAATGGGCACTTTGTTGACTTCGAGCCATGCCTGAGCCCCTGATCCGTCCGCCAGCTTTCGCCGCACCTTGCGCACCGCCTCCGGATCGTGCATGGCCTGCTGGTCTCCGGCCATGGCCCAGCGCACATACTCCAGGTCGTCAATGACCTCGCTGGTGGTCCTGGAGACGATGGACGAGGAGTCGCCATGGCCGAAGAACTCGGCAAAGGCGCGATTGGCCCCGAGGTAGCGGCCGTTCATATCCTTCCACGAAAGCAGTTGGGGCACGGTGTCCATGAGGGTTTCCTGGAAGGCGAGCTGATCCTTGATCTTGCGCTCCACCTTGCGCCGCTCAAGCATGGCGAAAACCAGGAACACAGTGACCACCAGCAGCAGGGCGAAGCTGACCATGATGGTCCAGAACAGTTCCTTGGGCATCTCGTAGAACGCCTTGGGCGCGTTGATGATCCGACTGCCGCGAGGCAGCATGCCCTCGGTCAGGCCCAACCGGGTCATGGCGATGTGGTCGAAGACGAACTCGCCCCCGACATCATAGAGCACCTTGATGCTGTCGGTCGATCTGCCGGCCAGGATGTCAAGGGCCATGGCCGCAGCGGTCTGACCGTGCAGGAAACCGGAAAGCACATGGCCGCCCACAGCTCCATGCCCGATGAGAAACTCCCATGCCGTATAGATGGGAACGCTCGAATGGGTGTAAATGGCGGAGACCACCTCTTCTGCGGTGTAGAAGTTATCGCCCATGGTCTGATAATAGGGAATGAAGAAGAGAAAGGTCTCCGACGGAAGCTTGGCCACGCGGGCCAGGACTTCGGCAAGCGAGATGTGCGTCCAGTAATCCACCGAGAGATCGGGGCCATAGGAGGACACGGCCTCCTCCACCTGCTGCTTGATGGCCAGCCCGGCCGTGGAGGCATCGCCCACCACCACCATGTGACGCTTGTCCGGGTGGAGCCTGCGGGCCACATCCAGAGTCAGGGAGAGGTCGAAATGTTCATTCACGCCCGTGATGTTGCCCACGGCGAGTTCTTCGGGCGCAAGGGCGTTGACCCCGCAAAAGACAAGCGGGACGCCTGGAAAAAGCTCATCGCGATAATGCCGGGCGAAATTGAAGGCATCGTTGTCCGAAACCAGCACCACGTCGAACCGCTCTCCACGGAACTTCTCCTTGTACAGGCGCAGGAGCATTCCCGTGACATCCTCGTAATTGTATTTCTTGGCATCCATGTACTCGATTTGGAGGTCGATCTTGTACGGCCCCGCCTCCAGCACCGAGCGTATGCCGTCGAAAATGTCGTCGGACCACTTGTAGCCACGATGGTAGGAATTGAGGTAGAGGACGTTCTTCTTGGCCATTTCGGCCAGCCCCGGCGACGGAGCCAGGCAGACGAGAACCAGGAAGACAAGGGGCATCAGGTATGTCATGCGTCGCATCGTTCACCTTTGGGGCCGGAGTTCAGCAAGAGCCCGGATACGGGCCTGCGGCGATCCAACAAATACTGCAAGAGACGGGCCTGAAAAGTTTCACAGGGCATGGATACGTCCACGGATTTATGTTAGCTTCACAAAAAAGCACTCCCTCCTTCTGTACAAGGCGGGCGGATTGAGGCTATCATCAAACCAACCTGAAAAAAAGGAAGGTACCCAATGAAACATACCGCGATCATCGCCCTTCTCATCTGCTTCCTGACCGCTGGCTACGGCTGCGCCAACAAGGCCCAGCAGGGAGCAACGGTCGGCGGCCTGGCCGGCGCCACCATCGGCGCCCTGACCTTCAAGGATAAGCTGCTCGGCGCAGCCGTGGGCGCGGGAGTCGGCGTCCTCATGGGCTATATCGTCGGCAACGAATGGGACAAGCACGACGAGGCCCAGGTCCAGCGCTCCCTGGAAAACAACCGTAGCGGCCAGCCCACCAAATGGACCAACCCTGACACGGGCCACGCCTACACGGCCACGCCCAAGGAGCCTTACATGGCCGACAACCGCATCTACCGCGATGTGGTCATCAAGGACGAAAAGTCCGGCGAGTCCATCATGGCCAAGGCCTGGCGCGACGAAAACGGGGTCTGGCACCTCAAGCAGTAACCGCCCGGCCCCAACCGGAGCCGACAACCGACCGAGACTAAAACAAGCCCGTGCGCAACTCACTCAGCGCACGGGCCTTTTCTTCTCATGCAGCCATCAGAGTCCTGAGTCAGCTGACGATATAACTCGTGGGAAAGGAGCGCTTGAGCCGCTCCAGCACCTGCTCGGCCTTGTCGCGACTGTCGAAACTGCCTGCCTGGACGACGTGCAGCACGGTTCCGTTACGATCCTCCATGCTCACCCGCGCCTCGGGATAACCGCTCTCCACCAGCTGCCGATGAACACGATCGGCATTGGCCCGGACGGCAAAGGCCCCGACCCGGACATGATAATGCTTGACGGCAGCGCCCGCAAGCCGCGTGGCCGAGGGCGCCACGGTGTCTACGGCCTCCACGCGCACCCTGACCACCCCGCGCTCCACCGTGCCCAAATGCCGCGCCGCCCCATAGGACAAATCAATGATCCGCCCGTCCACAAACGGACCACGGTCATTGATCACCAGGGTCAGTGTTCTGCCGTTTTCGAGATTGGTCACACGGACGCGGGTACCCAGAGGCAACAGCTTGTGCGCCGCCGAGATGCCGTACATGTCGTAGATCTGGCCGTTGGCCGTGGGTTTGCCGTGAAAGTCCTTGCCATACCAGGAAGCATGGCCCACTTCGTCGTAGCCGTGGGCCGAAATGAGCGGGTAGTAGGTGCGCCCCATCACCGTATAGGGCCTGGTCTTGGGGTCTGTGGTCGGCTGGACGACCGGCGCATCACGCTGGCTCGGCGGCGTGGAATGGATGCTCTTGGGAAACGGACTCAACGAGGCGCACCCGGCCACCGTCAACAGGCCCAGGCCCAAAGTCAGTGCAATGATCCGACGCATGCTCCCTCCTTGTCCATGGAAGCAGGAATGAGGCGCGGTCAGGCTCGCACCGCCCCTCCGGCCCCGACGGGCATCCGGTACACTCTGGATAATGTCTAGAAAGATAGCGCAAATCCGGGCCAAAGGCAAGAGGGACGCCTCTCGCCAAGCAGACAGCCAGCGCAGCTACCGCCCGAGAACATAACGCGGCCTGACCATGTTCTCGGGCTTGAGGATGTCCTCAAGCTCTTCGCGGCTCAGGTACCCCTTCTCCAGCACGATGTCGTAGACCGAACCGCCGGTTCGCAGCGCCTCCTTGGCGATCTCGGCCGATTTCTCGTAGCCGATATGGGGATTGAGGGCCGTGACCAGACCTATGGAATTCTCCACCAGTTCGCGGCACCGCTCGCGATTTGCCGTGATGCCCGAGACGCACTTGTCGGCCAGGGTCAGGCAGGCGCGCCGGAGCATGTTGATGGTCTGGAAGAGCGACAGGGCGATGACCGGCTCCATGACGTTGAGTTCCAGCTGCCCGGCCTCGCTGGCCATGGACACGGTCACATCAAGGCCGATAACCGCAAAGGCCACCTGGTTGACCACTTCGGGGATGACCGGGTTGACCTTGCCCGGCATGATGGACGATCCGGGCTGCATGGGCGGCAGGTTGATCTCGTTGAGTCCGCACCGGGGACCGCTGGAAAGCAGACGCAGGTCGTTGCATATCTTGGAGAGCTTGACCGCCACCCGCTTGAGCACGCCCGAGAGCTGGACATAGGCCCCGGTATCCTGGGTGGCCTCCACCAGATCCGGCGAGGAGACGAGCTTCAGCGTAGTGATCTCCACCAGCTTCTCGGTCACGGTGCGCGTGTAGTCCGGGTGGGAGTTGAGGCCGGTGCCTATGGCCGTGGCCCCCATGTTGATCTCGAAAATCAGGTCCTCGGCCTCGTCCACGCGCTGCACGTCCTCGCCTATGGTCACCGCCCAGGCCGAGAACTCCTGCCCCAGGGTCATGGGCACCGCGTCCTGCAACTGCGTACGGCCCATCTTGATCACGTCCGCAAACTCCTGTCCCTTGCGCCAGAAGGCTTTGCGCAGATGCTCCATGGCGTCGATCAGCTCGCGCAGATCGAGGATGAGGGCGATGTTCAGCGCCGAGGGATACACGTCGTTGGTGGATTGGGACATGTTCACATCGTTGAGGGGGTGGAGAAATTCATACTGGCCTCGCTGGTGGCCCATCATCTCCAAGGCGCGGTTGCAGATGACCTCGTTGGCGTTCATGTTGGCCGAAGTCCCTGCTCCGCCTTGCAAAACGTCCACCACGAACTGGTCTCGCAGCAGACCCGAGGCAACCTCCTCGCACGCCCTGGCAATGGCCCTGGCCTTGGACTCGTCAAGGAGTCCCAGAGAGGCGTTGGCCCTGGCTGCGGCATGCTTGACATGGGCCAGGGCGGTAATGAACCGGGGATAGTGGGCCATGGTGATGCCCGTGATATGAAAGTTCTCCATGGCCCGCAGGGTCTGGATGCCGTAGTATGCCTCGGCCGGAACACGCATTTCGCCCAAGCTGTCGCGCTCGGTTCTGTACTCGCTCATGATTCTCCTATTGCCCTTGTCGGGCGTTCCAGTATTCGATGTCGGGCGTGATATGGACAAGGCCGGTCATCTGGGCCAGCTCCACAAGCAGGACCAGGGAGAAGACGCAGACAATGACCCATCCGGCCAGCCGTTTGCGCGAGCCGGGCTCCCCCTGACGGATGAGCAGCAATCCAGGCAGGATGCCGAACAGGCTGCCCACGCCCAGTCCGCCGACCACGTTCAAAGCGTCTATGAAGATGTCCGGGTACAAGGCACCCACGGCCAGGGGCGGGACAAAGGCGACGAGCCATACCGCCAGCCGGTTTTTCCCCAGCCGCCCGGCCACGTCGCGCAGGAAACTCAGCATGGCCACCCCGGTGGCCATGTAGGCCGTGGTCATGGCCACCACGGCAAAGGCCACGGACACGTCGACGAAGGCCCTGGTGGCGATGAGACGGCCAAGAGGGACTGTGGCCGGCTCGTTGTGGCTGAAGGCCGAGACGATATCCACGGAATTGGCGGACTCCATGGGCAGGGTCATGAGCACGGCCAGGGTCCAGATGAAGGTCATGACCATGCCAAGGCCGGAGCCGAGCCAGATGGCGCGGGTGATGGACTTTCGGTCGTGACCAAGCACCCGGCACACGGTGGGAATGACGTTGTGGAAATTGAAGGCCACCACCAGGATGGGCAGGGCCGAGGTGAAGAAAACCAGATCGATCCCGCGGACGCCATGGCCCTCGAAGTGCGGCAGGACCATGACCACCATGGCGGCAAAGAGCAGCCACATGATGGTCATGAACACGGTGGCCCCCTTGCGCAGCACCGCGTCGCCAAAGGAGGCGAAGAGCGTGGCGACGCAGAAATAGCCGACCAGGGCGGCCCATCCGGGCACATCAAGCCCCAGCGACCCCACCAGCACCGAGGCGGCCCCGGCGAGGTACGCGGTGAGCAGGCCGTAGAAGATGACCAGGTTGGCAGCCACGCTGACCCACTTGCCCACCGGGCCGAGGACCACTTCGAAGAAGGTGGGGAGGTCCGCGTCCCTGTTCTGTGCCAGGAAGGGCTGGCGGGCGATGATCAACGCGTTGCAGGTCATGAGCGCCCAGATTCCGAGCAGACCGAGCGCAGCGGGCAGCAGTCCGGCCGGGCCGAGGTCGATGGGCAGGGCCAGGATGCCTGCGCCGAGCATGTTGCCGGTGACGATGAGGGAGGTTGTGACGACCTTGCCCGTTGAGGGAGTTCCTTGGGCCATGCGATTCTCCAGATAATGGCGGATTCTGAGTCGCGCCCACGCTATCCGATTTCAGACCGAATTCAAACGAAATTCTTGCACGACACACATTCTCCGCTTGCCAGCCACCACGCTTTCGGCTAACCGCTTGCCTGCGCGTATGCGCCCATTACTATATACCTATGCCGGAGCCCCCATGAGCAGCAGGATCAACAACCAAAAAGTTCGCAATATCGCCATCATCGCCCACGTCGATCATGGCAAGACCACCCTGGTCGACGCCATGTTCAAGCAATCGGGCCTGTTTCGGGAAGGCCAGAGCGTGGATGAACGCATCATGGACTCCATGGACCTTGAGCGGGAACGCGGCATCACCATCGCCGCCAAGAACTGCTCAGTCACCTGGAAGGGCGTGAAAATCAATATCATCGACACTCCGGGCCACGCCGACTTCGGCGGCGAGGTGGAGCGTTCCCTGTCCATGGCCGACGGCGCCATATTGCTGGTGGACGCCTCGGAAGGCCCGCTGCCCCAGACCCGCTTCGTACTCAAGAAGGCCCTTGAGCAGCGGCTGGCCCTCATGGTGGTCATTAACAAGGTGGACCGCCAGGACGCCCGGCCGGATGAAGTGCTCGATGAAATCTACGACCTGTTCATCGACCTCGACGCCCGCGAAGACCAGCTCGACTTCCCCCTGCTCTACGCCGTTGGCCGTGACGGCATCGCCATGAAGACCGCCGAGGAACGGGGCGAGAACCTGCACATCCTGCTGGACATGATCATCGAGAAGGTGCCCGGCCCGGTCCACGATCCTGCCGAACCCTTCCAGATGCTCGTCTCCGATCTCTCCTACTCCGACTACCTTGGCCGACTTGCCATCGGCAGGGTCCACCACGGCAAGGTGCGATCCAACGACGTCCTGGTCTGCCTGCCCGAAAACGGCAAGCCCATCCCCCTCAAGCTGACCAAGCTCCAGACTTACGACGGCCTCAAGGTGACACCCACCGAAACCTGCGAACCCGGCGACATCGTGGTCATCGCGGGCATTGAGGATGTCCACATCGGCGACACCATCTGCACCCGAGAATCCCCCAAGGCCCTGCCGCGCATCACTGTGGACGAACCCACCGTGGCCATGAAGTTCGGCATCAACACCTCTCCCCTGGCAGGCACCGAGGGCAAGCTGGTCCAGGCGGGAAAGATCCGGGAGAGGCTGTTCAAGGAGACCCTGCTCAACGTGGCCATCCAGGTGGAAGAAAGCGAGACACGCGAATCCTTCATCGTCAAGGGACGCGGAGAATTCCAGATGGCCATTCTCGTGGAGCAGATGCGGCGCGAGGGCTTCGAGCTCTCCGTGGGTCGGCCCGAGGTCATCTTCAAGCACGAAAACGGGACCAGGCTCGAACCCATCGAGCACCTCTATGTGGACTGCGACGAGGCGTTCATGGGCATCGTCACCGAAAAACTCTCGTCCCGCAAGGCCAGGATGACCAACATGGTCAACCACGGCACCGGCCGCGTACGCCTTGAGTTCTCCGTGCCCTCGCGCTCCCTCATCGGCTATCGCGACGAATTCCTGACCGATACCAAGGGCACCGGCCTGATGAACTCCTACCTCGAAGGCTACGGCGAATACCGGGGCGACTTCCCCTCGCGCTACACCGGCTCCCTGGTGGCCGACCGCGCAGGCAAGGCCGTGGCCTACGGCCTGTTCAACCTGGAGCCACGGGGACGCATCTTCGTGGTCCCCGGCGACGCCATCTACGAGGGCATGATCATCGGCGAGCACAACCGGGACAACGACATCAACGTCAACCCGGCCAAGGAAAAGAAACTGACCAACATGCGCGCCTCAGGCAAGGACGAGGCGGTCATCCTCACCCCGGTCAAGCCCATGACCCTGGAGTTCGCCCTCAATTTCATCAAGGACGACGAAATGGTTGAGGTCACGCCCAAGTCCATCAGACTGCGCAAGCAACAGCTCTCGGCCCTGGTCCGTCACCGCGAGGATGGCAGGAAAAAGAAGGCCGACGCCTAGGAGGCTGTCGAAAAACGGAGAACTGCGGACGTTAAGCGACTGTAGGCGAGTCTTCGAGCGTACAGAAAGCTCATTCAAAAAGTTCACCAATCCGCAGGACAGCGGATTTGGACGGGGCGAATCAGATCCTCGCGTTCCGGGAGTACTTTTCTGCTCTCATGGTCCGTAAGGCTCGAAGACTCGCCAACGGCTCAAGAGCTTCGGCCTCGTACTTTTTTCGCGCCGAGCATCTCGCCCGTTTTGAACAGCCTCCATGTGGTGACTTTTGCAGCGGTCAGCCAGGCCTAGGCTGACACCGACCCGCCACGCCATGCAACCCGCCGGGGGGAGGTCCGTCCATCGGGCCTCCCCCTTTTTCGCGTGTCGGCCAAATGGACCGGAACCATTGACTTTGGCCTGTGCGCAGGTACACTTTCAATCATCCCGCATCACCTGAAAACCCGGGGCCGACGACCATGCACATCCCCTTCATCAAACCGTCCACCCGCAACTACTTCCGCATGGCCCGCAGCCAGGGCATGCCGCTTTTCGACAGGCTCCACGGCTATGTCTACGGCCGTTTCGCCTACCACTACATCGGCATGGCAGGCGACAAAAAACCCTGGTGGCGTTTCCTGCTGGCTCCGCTGGTGATGCTGCTCAACCGCCACTCCCCCTTCCTGCCCACCAAGGGCAGCAGCACAGGCGATCCAGCCCAGGAAAAACCCACCTTTGCCGACACCTACCACGGCAAGGCCATGCCCCTGGCCGAAGCGAGCAAGCTGGTCAGGCTCGACCGGCCGGTGAGCACCCGCGTTTCGGAACAGGTTCTGCCCTACACCCGCGCCCGGGACATCGTGCTGGCCAACCCGGAGAAGATCGTTCTTCTCGACTGTCCCTGCCGCTCGGGCATGAAAAACCCGTGCACCCCCATTGATGTCTGTTTGCTGGTGGGCGAACCCTTCTGCTCTTTCATGCTCGAACACCATCCCGACAAGACGCGCCAGATCGACGCCGACGAGGCCGTACGCATCCTCAAGGCCGAGAATGCCCGAGGCCACGTGGCCCACGCCTTTTTCAAGGATGTCATACTTGGCCGGTTCTATGCCATCTGCAACTGCTGCGCCTGCTGCTGCGGGGCCATGAAGGCCCAGCGGGCCGGGGTGCAGATGCTCTGTTCCTCGGGCTATCTGGCCGAGGTGGATCAGGATGCCTGCTCTGGCTGCGGCACCTGCGTCCGGTTGTGCCAATTCAAGGCGGTCGGGCTGCGCCAGGGCAAGGCGTTCATTCGGGCAAAGAGATGTATGGGCTGTGGCGTGTGCGAACAGGCGTGCGCCAAAAGCGCCATCACCCTGCGGCTGGCTCCGGAAAAAGGCGAACCCCTGCGGGTGGACGCCCTGTAGGCGATCTCCCTTCACGCAAGAAATCGGCCGGAGCCGACGAGCGGGACAGGCTCGTCGGCTCCGGCCGATTGTGATGCCAACGGCTCGGCGTCCTTGTCAGGCGTTGCCCTTGGGCGTGTCGTCGTCGCCTTTGGCGGCCTGCGCCACGCGGGACATCTGCGCCCGGATGTAGTTCGCCGCCACATCGCCCAGATCAGAACCGGACGCCTTGAGCCCGTGCTCGCGCAGATCGGCGTCGATCTGCCGCTCCATGCGCGCCGATTCGAGAAACATGACATAGGCCAGGACCAGGGCCGCGTTGTTGTCCGCGCTGCCGTCGCAGAGCAGCTCGATGTTGCGAGCGTCCACGGTTTCAAGCAGGCGGTCCACAAACAGGGAAATCCACTTCTCGTACAACTCGCGCATGATGGGCGGAATCAGGTCGGCCACTGTCTCGACCGCATTGCCGGCAGTGCCGGTCACGGCCATGAACTCGGCCAGGGCCTCGGTGCGCCGGGCCTCGTCCTGTTCCTCCACCTTGCTGATGATCACGGAAAAAATGTGCTCTCGAAGTTGCCTGGGGGTCATGGCCATGCTGTCTTGTCTCCCGAATGTCGCCAAAGGGTCGCGCCAATATGGCGCAACAGACTCTATCCCATCCCGCTTCTTCCGGCAAGGGTCGGCGTCTCATTGCCAAAACCCGCTCCACGCCTCAACGCCAGTCCGAAATTCGCCGTTTTCTTTCGTTCGGAATGGGGGTACCACCTTGCCTGGGAACACGCTCAACCCTCCCGGAGGCCCTCAACATGGAATCCCTGCTTCTCAAGCTTGCGCCCTTTCTCAAGATTCTCTTCGCCTTCGCCATCATGCTCGCAGGTATGCGCCTCAAGGTGGGCCTTGGACTGTCCATCCTGACCGGCGGGATCATCCTCGGCCTGACTTTCGGCATGGCGCCCATGCCCATCGCCCTGACGGGCGCGGCTGCCCTGGGCCAGAAAAGCTTCCTCTTCCTCGCGGCCATCGTCGGACTGATCCTCGTCCTCTCCGACGCCATGGAACGCTCGGGCCAGTCGGCCAGGTTGATGGAGGCGCTCTCGGGCTACCTGACCAGCCCCCGGCTGAGGCTGGTTTTCTTCCCGGCCCTGATCGGACTTTTGCCCATGCCCGGCGGGGCGGTCTTCTCCGCGCCCATGATCAAGACCGTGTCCGAAAGCATGAGCATCACAAACAGCGACCGGGCCGTGCTCAACTACTGGTTCCGCCACATCTGGGAGCTTTGCTGGCCGCTGTACCCCGGCATCATCCTGACTGTGGCCCTGGCCGACATCACCCTCATCGAACTGATCTCCAAGACATGGCCGGGCACTCCCGTCATGCTCCTGACCGGGTGGTTCTTCTTTCTGCGGCCCGGCGTCCTCGGCGCCGGGGACATCGCAGTGGCCGTCCCGCAAGCCGGCCCCGGCAAACGGGCCGCCCTGCGCCAGGGACTGCCGCTGCTCATCGCCATCTGCGGGGCCATAGGGCTGGAGAGCGCCATCGCCGCCCTGACGCCGAACATCGCCTTCGAGTGGGGGGTGCTGGCCGCCCTGGCTGCGGCCGTAACCTGCGTCATGGTCCAGAACACCCAGCTCGGTCTGCCCTTCCTCAAGCAGGTGCTGGCCAAGAAGTCGCTGTGGTCCATGCTCTTCGTCATCGTGGCCGTCTTCATCTTCAAGGACATCATGCAGGTCTGCGGGGTGGTGGAGGAGATGTCACGCGCCGCGGGCGGCGGGGCCGCGCTCATCGCCTCGGCCACCTTCCTGCCTTTCCTGGTGGGCATGGTGGCGGGAATCAACGTGGCCTTCGTGGGTGCCACATTCCCCCTGCTGCTCGGCGTGCTGAACACCCTGGGCATGCAGGACCAGACCATCCCCTATCTGGTGCTGGCCAGCTTCTGCGGCTTCACAGGAGTCATGATCTCCCCCATCCACATCTGCTTCGTGCTCACCTGCCAGTATTTCAATTGCGATCTGGCGGGCACCTGGCGCAAGGTGGTCTGGCCCTCCATAGCATTCCTGCTCTCGGGGGGCGGTGTGTTCTGGGTTTTGCTGACACTCTCCGTCTAGCGCGAAAGCCCTTGAAGGCCACGTTGATTTTTTGTAGAGAACTCGTTGCTGCACATCTGTACACACAAGCACACTGGAGAAACGGCATGGGTCATTATCAGGATGTCTTCACCCGGGAAAAACTGGCGGAGCTTTTTCCTCCCGACCGCACCGAGCAATTCTTCGAAGCCCTGTTCGGCGATGCCGAGGAAGGAAGCTACACCATCGAACTCGGCTACTCCGGGGGCTGTGACACCAGATTGCAGTTCGAACTGCGGCTTTTGCAACGGCCGGGCAAATGTCTGGCCTGCAACCTGACCTATGGCCTGCCCCAGGTCTTTTCGCGCCATCCCATCATCAACGTGTCCGGCATAGCCGAGGCCGTGGCCCAGGCCACGGGCAAGGGCAACGCCTCCTGGAAGCTCGGTGCCACCCGCGAGGTATCGGCCACCCTGCACGTCATCCCCCTGCTCATCGAAGTGGCCTGACAGACGGCCCGCTGCCCATCAAGAATAATCAAAGGCGCTTCCCGCGAAGCGCCTTTTCCTTTGCCCCCGAACCGACCCATGGTAAAAGCTTTCATTCGCTGACGGGTTGCAAATTTTCCAAGGGCACCCATCCTTCAGTATTTGCGGCGGCATGCCGACACCAAACCCATCCGTTCAGTTTTCGCGCCCCGATCAGCACGTCGCCCTCGTCCACGTCCAGTTCCATGGCGGTATAGTCTTCCAGGGCCTGAGCACCACCGCCTTCTGTGCGTTCAATGATCTGCCGAGGCACCCAACCGCCTTCGTGTCCGGGAATGGTGCAATAATACCAGTCCTCCCAATCTTCTGGCCCTTCATACTTTTCCCCGATGATGATGAAGGCTCCCTTTTTAAGCTTGATGGGATTGGGAAACTCGCTTCGATGGGCTTTGACGACGAGATAATTCAAGGGAGGCTCCTTTTCTGAAAAACAAATAGCCAGACCGCCAGGCCCGCTCCTCCAGCTTCACTGCCCTTTTAGACCCATGTCGTGATGAAGTGGGATACCCCTAGACCATGCGTGTCGCAACCCAGTCGAGGACCATGGCCGGATTGACCGGCACCTGGGTATTCAGGGCATCCTGGGCTTGGTCGAGGGCCAGGCCGATGCGGCGCAGGCCGCGAGAATCATAGGTGCGGGCCAGACTGGCCGAAAGCGGTGTGGCGCACGAGCCGGAAAGGGCCTCGCGCAGTTCGCGCTGCATACCCAGCACCACCCGCATGGCCAGATGCCGGTCCACCGCCCCCTTGGTCGAGGTGCGCTCGAACCACCCCCGGCCCGACTGCCAGAACCCCGCCATGGCCGCGGTCCACTCCGCGATCTCGGGATCGTTCTCGCGAATGTCCGGCCACGACAGCGTGATCACCCAGGACCGCGAGACCAGGGTTTCGAGCAGGCGTTCGCGCTGGGGCGCGGCCAGGACAAAGACATTGCCCGGCCGGGGCTCCTCCAGCGACTTGAGCAAGGCGTTGGCCGCCTCGGTCATGAACATCTGAGCCTCGGCAAAGATGGTCACGCGCCAGCCGTCGCCGTGGGGCGGCTGGCCCCAGGTGGAGCGGCGTTCGCGCACGGATTCCACCTTGATCAACCCCTCGCGGCCGTCAAAAAAGAGCAGATCGTTGAAGGCGAGATCCGCGATCTGGCGACATGCCGGGCACTGACCGCAGGGAACCGAGCCGGTCGCGCAGTTGAGGCGCATGGCCCAGTACAAGGCAAGGGCGACGCGGCTGTCCGCGTCGCCGCCCTCAATGACGATGGATTGCGGGGGATCGTTGGCGATGGCGTTCAGACGCCTCACTGCATGTTCCTGCCCGGCGAGGGCGGCCAGCGGGTCGGCGTGGGAAATCATCGCGCCCTCGACCTCAGAAGGTTTGCGCCCTGTCCGGCCCGACGGAGACCATGCCGATGGACACCCCGGTGATGGCCTCGATACGGCGCAGATAGCTGACCGCGTTGGCAGGGAGGTCGTCCCAGGATCGGGCGGCCGAGATGTCCTCGTCCCAACCGGGCATGGTTTCGTAAACCGGAGCGACATGGGCCATGCCGTTCTGCTCCTGGGGCGGATAGGCCACGGTCTGGCCGCGGTATTCGTAGGCCACGCAGAGCTTCAGTTCCCCAAGGCCGGAGAGCACGTCAAGCTTGGTGATGGCCAGTTCGGTGGGACCATTGAGACGCACCGACTCCTTGAGCACCACCAGATCGAGCCAGCCGCAACGGCGCTTGCGTCCTGTGGTGGCCCCGAATTCGTGCCCCTTTGCCTGAAGATATTCGCCGTCGGCGTCAAAAAGCTCGGTGGGAAAAGGCCCGCCGCCCACCCGGGTGGTGTATGCCTTGACGATGGCCACGATGCGATGCAGATCACGCGGGGAGCAGCCCGACCCGGAGGCCGCATTGGCCGTAACCGTGTTGCTCGACGTGACAAAGGGATAGGTGCCGTGGTCTATATCCAGGTGCGTGCCCTGGGCGCCCTCGAAGAGAACCATGCCGTCCTCCTGGGCCTCCTGGATGGCCGTGGACACATCGCCCAGGTAAGGCACAAGCCGCTGGGCAAAGGGCTGCACCTCGGCGAACACCGCATCGGCATCAAGCGGATCCAGACCATAGAGGTGCTTGAAAAGAACATTCTTTTCCTCAAGAGCCAGGCCGATCTTCTCCCGCAGCAGTTCCGGGTCGGCGAAATCCCCGGCGCGGATGCCGCAACGGTGCATCTTGTCCTCGTAGCAGGGACCGATACCGCGCCCGGTGGTGCCGATCTTCCCGGCCTCGGACTTGACCGTTTCGCGGGCGCCGTCGATAAGCCGATGATAGGGCATGATGACGTGGGTTTTCTTGCTGACCATCATCCTGGCCGGGGAGACATCGAGCCCCTTGGCTGCCAGCTTGTCGATCTCCTGACAGAAGACGACCGGGTCGAGAACCACGCCATTGCCGATGACACAGAGCTTGCCGGGATGCAACACGCCCGAGGGAATAAGGTGCAGGATGCACTGCTCGCCGTCCACCACCAGGGTGTGGCCCGCGTTGTTGCCGCCCTGAAAGCGGACGATGGCGCTCGCCTGCTCGGCGAGGATGTCGACGATCTTTCCCTTGCCCTCGTCCCCCCATTGGGAGCCGAAAACGACAATATTGGCCATGCCTTGCTCCTTGAAAACCGGGATCGCTCCCCGGCGTGAATTGCGCACACAAACGGTTATCTTCCGTAAGGATAAACGTGCGCGTATGTCAACCTCACAGGCGGACGACCTCGCCATCGCGTTCGGGACGGCAGGGCGGTCACGCCGACGGAATCGCGCCGATGTTCGACTATTTCTTCTTTTTCGGCTGGAGGGTGAGCAGCTTGCCCTTGCGGTCCGTCCGGGCGGGGGACGTGGAAGCGGCGTCCGATTCGGAAGCCGCACCCTTGCGGGATTTCGGTACCTCGCGCATGGTCGGCCCTGGTGCGGTCAGGGCGGCCAGATCCACATCGGGATGCGGATCTCCGGGCATGCGGGATTGTGCCCAGTTGAAATTAAAGAGCTGATTCTTCAAGCGCGTGGACTGGATGAGGTTGAAGACGAGCACCGCCTCCTCCCATCGCTTGGTGGGCTCGAAATGACGCACCTTCTCGGCGTATTTCTCCCACAGGCTCATGAGGGATGCCTCGTCGTAAGCGTTGAGCTGTCTGGCGAGCTTGACCAGGGCCTTTTCCATGTAACTCTCGGACATCATCTTTCCTTGAAACAGATTCTCGATCAGGACGCGGCACCATGCGACGCCGACGGCGCGACTGTCTGCATAGCAGAAAGACTTGCCCCGCGCCACGCAAAATCCGCGCATTCCGCGCCCGGCCTTCTCTTGACCGGCCAATGCCTAGTAGATGCCGCGCTCGTTGAAAAACGGGCTGTACTTCTTGTCTACGCCCTTGATGTGCTTGACCAGCCAGTCCTTGAGGAAGTTCATGACCTCCATGGTCACTGACGACTTACCCGAGAGGATCTGCTGCTCGAAGTCCAGCACCTTCTGCACAAATGCCTTGTGCGTGGCCACGTGGTTTACCTGCCCGGCGTAGCCGTGCTCCTCGAACATCGCCTCCTCGCTCGAGAAGTGGAACACAGTGTACTGCTTGAGTTCATCAAGTACCGCAGCCGTGGCCTGCATACCCTTGCCGGAACGCATGGCGGCATGGAGCTTGTTGATCAGATTGATCAGCCGCAGATGCTGCTCGTCGATCTCCCGGATGTTGACCGACAGGTCGTCGGACCACTGCATGATGCCGTCCTTGTCCTCGGCCTTGAGCCCCGAGCGATCGGACTGCCGGAGCGCACCCTTGGCCTCGGGCGCGGGTGCGGCATTGGCATGGCCGTTCCCGGCGGAGGCCGCTTTGGCAGAGGCGCTTTTGGAAGGAGCCTTTTTCACGGGCTGCGTCTCCTTGCGCGGGGTCTCGGCTTGCCTTGACAGCGTGTCTTTCTGTGCCGTCGGGCCTGCGGTAGCCCCGTCGCCGGTCATGTCGCGAATCACTGCATCCAGATCAGCGGCCATGGCGGCCATGGCGTCCAGCGCCTGTGCCGCCCGGCTCATGCCCTGGGCAGTCTCAAAGGCGATGCGGGTGACATCGGTGACCGCCTGATTGATCTCCTCGCTGGCGGCGGACTGCTCTTCCGACGCAGTGGCGATGGACTCCACCTGGGCGGCGGTCTCACCCACGATGGACACGATCTCGGCCATGAACTCCCCTGACTCATTGGCCGCGGCAGTGGACTTGACGATGTCCTGCACCGAGGTCTCCACCGCCTGGATGTTGGCCCGGGCCTGGGCCTGGATGCGCGACACGGCGTCGCCCACCTCCTTGGTGGCCTGCATGGTCTTTTCGGCCAGCTTACGCACCTCGTCGGCCACCACAGCGAAGCCGCGGCCGGCGTCGCCCGCCCGGGCGGCCTCGATGGCCGCGTTGAGCGCCAGCAAGTTGGTCTGGTCCGCGATGTCCGTGACCACATTCATGATTTTGCCGATGTTCTCGGCCTGATTGCCCAGTTCGCCCATGCTCGAGTTGAGTTCAAGGATCTGGTCCTTGATGGCGTCAATGGAGGCCACGGCTGCCCGGACCCCCTCGGCCCCGGTCCTGGCGTTCTCCCTGGCCCGATCGGCGGAATGGGCGGCGTTGGAGGCGTTGCGAGCCACCTCAAGCACCGTGGCATTCATTTCCTCCATGGCCGTGGCCGTCTCGGCCATGCGGTCGCGCTGCACGTCGGTGCCATGGTTGACCTCGTCCACCTGCCTCGCCAACTGGACCACCGAGGCGGCCACATCGCGAGAAATGTCGCTGGCCTTGGCCGCGGCCCGGCTCATGGTCTCAAGCAGGGTCCGCACCTGCGTCTGCCGCTCGTCGGCCTTGGCCACGGCACGGCGAGCCTCCTCGGCACTTCGCTCCGCCTCCCTGCCCCGGGTCTCGACCTTGGACATGGTCTCGCCAAGGGCGTCCACCATGGTCACGATGGCGTTTCGCAGGTCAAGCAACTCCTCGGTGTATTCCCCCCGGCTGACCGCCTTGAGATCTCCCCCGGCCACGGCCTCGGCGTATCGTCTGAGATTGCCAAGGGGCATGGTCAGCTTGGTGCGCAGATTGTAAAGCACCAGCAGCACGATGACCACACCGACGCCCACGCAAACGGCCTGACTGACGAGCAGCGTTGCCACGCGGCCCTCGGATTCGCGCTGCAGCAGGACCACGGCCTCGTTCATGGCCGCGACCACGGCCGCACTCCGGGCCGTGATGCCCGCCACATCCGGACTGCCCGAAGCCACGCCCTGCTCCACCAGGGCGCGGTAAGCATCCCAATGCTGGCGGACCTTGAGCAACTGCGCCTTGGCCTCGCGGCTCGCCGCGGGCAGTTCACCCTTGGGACCACGCGGATCAAGGGTCAGAGGAACGGGGCCTGAGGCGACAAGGGCCGCAAGGGAGGACTCGAAAAGGCCGAGAGTCACCTCGATCTGACCGCGCAAGGCCGCATCGCGGCTCATGCCGAATGCCATCGTCTCCTTGCCGAGTTTTTCGGCAAGCATACGCTGGCGTCCGGCGATGTTGATGACCAGGCTGTCGCTCTCCTGACTCGATGTGACCACCCAGGTGGCGGTGAACATTCCGACGATAATGAGAAAAACAAGAACGATGGAGCCGATGAGACGAAACGAGATGTTCACGGGGGTTCCTCCGACAATGGGAAATCAGGTGCAGATCGAAACGACGGGCTCCCGCCGCCTGACCATTGCGGGACTCGCAGACAACTCTACATGCTCGCCTGGCAAAAGACAACGGCGGAGCCGCCCCTGACCGGGGCGGCTCCTGTGGTGCCATAGGGCTCTGCCCGTTAGAAGCGCTCGAATCCTGAGTCGTCGTCCATGTCGAGATCCACCCCGCCGTTTGAGGCCTTCGCACCTGGCGCTTTGGCGGTCGGCAGAGGCTTTGGCGGATTGGCGGGCCGGACCACCGGCCCTGACGCACCCTTGCCGGCGGCCTTGGCAACCACCTTGCCCGTGGTCGGGTCAAAGACCTTCTTGCCCTTGCCTGCCCCTGTCAGCGGAGCGGAGATGTCTCCCGAGTCCACCTTGAAGAACCGGATGGTCTGCTGCAGCTGCACGGCATGGCTCGACAGTTCTTCGGCGGTGGATGCCACCTCCTCGGAGGCCGAGGCGTTCTGCTGGATGACCTTATCCAGTTCCTGGATGGCCTTGTTGACCTGCTCGCCGCCCGCGTTCTGCTCATTGCTGGCCGCCGCGATCTCTTGGACCAGTTCGGCGGTCTTGCGAATGTCGGGCACGATCTTGGCGAGCAGTCCGCCCGCCTCCTCGGCCACCTTGACACTGGAAGTGGACAACTCGCTGATCTCGGCTGCGGCCGCGCCGCTTCGCTCCGCCAGCTTGCGCACCTCTGCCGCCACCACGGCGAAGCCCTTGCCATGCTCCCCGGCCCGGGCAGCCTCGATGGCCGCGTTAAGGGCGAGCAGGTTGGTCTGGCGGGCGATCTCCTCGACGATGAGAATCTTGTCCGCGATCTGCTTCATGGCCTCCACCGTCTTGGCCACGGCCCGGCCCCCGCTGTCGGTATCCACGGCGGCCTGGTTGGTCATGGAGTTGGTGGTCTGCGCGTTTTCGGCGTTCTGTCCGATGCTTGAAGTCATCTCCTCCATGGACGCCGAGACCTCCTCGACGCTGGCCGCCTGCTCGGTGGCCCCTTGAGACAACTCTATGGCCGAGGCGGCCAACTCTTCGCTGCCCGCTGCCACCTGCTCGCTGGCCGAACGAACCTCGCCCACCACGCGCCGCAGTTCCTCGACCATGTTGGCAATGGCACCTGAGAGCTGGCCAACCTCGTCGTGGCTGCGCACCGCGACCTGGATATTCAGATCGCCTCCGGCCATGCGGTTGGCGGCCTTCACCGCTTCCTCAAGAGGTGTGACCATACTCCTGACCACGAAAATAACCACCAGCACGATAAGCCCCATGACCAGGACGGTGGGCAGGAGAATCTGCCAACGCAGGGAGGAAATCTGCGCATCCACGTCGTCCACGTAGATGCCGCTTCCCACCATCCAGCCCCAGGGCTTGTACAGCTTGACATAGGAAACCTTGGGCTGGGGTCTATCCGCCCCGGGCTTGGGCCACAGGTAGGGCACAAATCCCTCGCCAGCCCTCTTGGCGACTTCGACCATGTCCACAAAGAAGAGCCGTCCCGCAGGGTCCCTGACCTGGGACTGATCCTGCCCGTTCATGTCCGGCCGGATGGGATGCATGATCATGGTCGGGCCCATGTCGTTGATCCAATAATAGTTGTCGCCCATGTAGCGCATGGCTCCAATGGCGGCCTTGGCCCGATTCTGCGCCTCGGTCTGCTCCAGGGCTCCGGCCTCGGCCATCTCCCCGTAATATTGCAAGACCGAGTAGGCCGTCTCCACGGCGCTGCGAGTGGCCACACGCTTCTCCTCCATCAGCGATTCGCCGACAACGGGAATGAAATACCCAAGCAACCCCCCGACGACCACGATGACGGCCGCGAAAAACAGGCTCAACACCTTGGTCCGCATTCCCCAATCCCTAAAACGTCGCATGGTGCCCTCCGTCGTTTTTTCCGCGCCCAATGGCTGACCATTCTCCCCGGGACACGGAGCCTGACTTTGCGCCACCATGCCAGATATTTCAGTCTGGAGGTATGATAATCTTCGCTTTTCCGATTGATCGATTGCTCAATCCCGTTTTCGGGGCTGGCAGGGAACCATTTTCTGCATTTATTGGCCGGGCCGGTCGGCGCACATCATCCCTTCCGATTTGCCCGCCGGGGCAACCTGTGCTATGAACGCCTCCTTCCGAAACACAATCGGCCAGGGAAGCCGCAAGGGGTAACGTCATGAGTGATCTGAAAAAAATGTACACCACGCTCCAGGAGGACCCGTTCCCGGCCGACCTGAAGCTGACTCTGGGCGACCAGGAGCTTGTCTTCGCCAAGCGTGGATGGGAGATAGACGGCCAGACCAAGGGGCTGCGCTACGGCGAGAATCCCGACCAGCCAGCCGCCCTTTATGAGCTCAAGAGCGGCAGCCTGGAGATCGGCGGCGTACGATTCATCGGCGCGGGCCAGGGGCTTGTCTCGGCCCTGACCGAGGAGCACATGATCCAGGCGGGCAAGCATCCGGGCAAAACCAACCTCACCGACGTGGACAACGCCCTGAATATCCTTCAGTATCTTTCCGCCAAACCCGCCGCACTCATCCTCAAGCACAACAACCCCTGCGGCGCGGCCTGGACCGACGAGGGGGTGGCCGTGGCCCTCAGGCGCGCCTTTGAGGCTGACCGCATCGCCGCCTTCGGCGGGGCCGTAGTGGTCAACCGCCCCCTTGATCTGGCTGCTGCCGAACTGATCAACTCCGCCTATTTCGAGGTGGTGGCAGCGCCGGACTTCGACGACGACGCCCTGGCTGAACTGAAGAAGAAAAAGAATCTGCGCATCCTGAGGATTCCGGGCATCGCCGGGCTGGAGAGCCTCGCCCGTACCCCGTTCCTGGACATCAAATCCCTGTCCGATGGCGGTCTTGTGGTGCAGTTTTCCTTTCGCAACGCCATTCTCAAAGCCGAGGACTTCCTCCCTGCCAAGGCCGAAAAGGACGGCAACGTCTTCCTGGCCCGCGCACCGGGCAAACAGGAGGCCGACGACCTGCTCTTCGCCTGGGCCGTGGAAGCGGGCGTGACCTCAAACTCCGTCCTCTTTGTCAAGGACGGGGCGACCACAGCCATCGGCACTGGCGAGCAGGATCGCGTGGGCTGCGTACTCCTGGCCGTGACCAAGGCCTACACCAAATATGCGGATCTGCTCTCATCTCAGGAGCTTGGCCTGTCCATCTTCGAACTCAAGCTCAAGGCGCTCAAGGATTCTGACGCCAGGTCCAAGCTCGCGGACATTGAACGGCGTACGGCCGAGGCCAGGGGCGGTCTGCCCGGATCGGTGGTGGTGTCGGACGGATTCTTCCCCTTCCGCGACGGCGTGGACCTGTGCATCGACCAGGGTGTGACAGCCATCGCCCAGCCCGGCGGCTCCATTCGCGACCACGAGGTCATCGCCGCGGTCAACGAGGCGGTTCCGCAGGTGGCCATGGTCTTCACCGGCCAGCGGTCCTTCAGGCACTAAGCCTGCGGGCCGGATGGCCATGGGCTGACCGGCCACCGGCCCGCCGCCTCAAGGAGTCCGGCGCCCTGAAGAATGAGCCGAACCGCGCCCGAACACGAGTTTCATGACCAGAATCGCGGCGGCCAGAAGCAGAGTGACCGCATTGGCCAGCAACACGGCGGGCGAGCCGATAAGGGCGCCATAGACGAGCCACAGCGACACCCCGAGGCACAAGAGCAGGTACATGCGCAGGGAGATGTCGGCCACGGACCGGGTCCGCCAGGTACGGACCACCTGGGGCACGAAGGATGCCGTGGTGCAACATCCGGCCACGATGCCGATGCCCTCGACGAATTCGCGTTCCATACGGTCCCTGTACCCCGCCCGGCTTACGCTGACAATCGGTTCATGATACCCTGCGTCACACCCGGCGCTCACCGCAGATCAAAGAAGTTCAGATGGTAAAAAAAACCGCTTTCGGCCCATTCATCCGCCCCGGCACGGTGGTGGAATTCATGCAGGGAGATCACCCGCAACTGGCCTGGGTGCTCGAGGAATCCTCGGGCAGGCTCAGGCTCCTGACCATCACCAAGCGGGAGATGAAGCTCCCGACCGCCCGGATACTGCCCTGGACAGGGCCGACCCACGATGCCGAAGCCAACAGGCAGACAATACAGGACGTACTCAACAGCCACCAGGAACGGCGTGGCGAGATACAGGCCGGGCTCGACGTGATGGAACTATGGGCCCTTGCCCAGGGGGAGATGGAAAGCGCACCCCTGGCATGGTTTGCCGACCTGCTCTTCGACGCCCCGGAACCGGACGAGCTGGCCGCCTTGGGCCGGGCCATGCTCTCGGCCAAAACCCATTTCAAGTTCCGCCCCCCTAATTTCGAGATATGGCCCGCAGAAAAGGTCGAACAGCGGCTGCGCGAAAAAGCCGAAGAAAAGGAGCGTGAAGCCGTCACCTCGACAGGACAAACCCTGATCCAGGAGCTTTGGGCGGCATACAGCCAGGGCCGCACGCCCCAGCTCCCAGACCTGGAGCCCGAGCTGGCCGGAATCATTCAACGCCTGCTCAGGCAGGCCATCGCCTCCACCCTGGACGAGACCGGCGCCAAGGTCTGGCAGGCCATTTCCAAGGGGTTGCCAGACACCCCGCACCTGCCTCTGCTCCTGGCCCAGACCTGGGGGACTCTTCCTCTGCACCACAACCACCTGCTCGACGAGGCAGCATACGCGTGGGGGGATGAATGGCACGAATCATTCTCCAATGAAATCGAATCAATAGAGACAGAGTTTTTCAATGAAACCGTTGAAGATTGCCCCCTGAGGCTGATCAGCATCGACGCGCCCACCACCCGCGACATAGACGACGCCTTCCACATTGAAACGGAAGGCGACGGCTTCGCCCTGTCCATCGCCCTGGCCCGTCCAGAGGCCCACTGGCGCTTCGGGTCGCCCCTTGACCGGGCTGTGGCCGACAGGGCCACCAGCCTCTATCTGCCCGAAGGCACGGCCCACATGCTGCCCGAGAGGTTCGGCACAGGGCTTTACAGTCTGCTGGCCGGAGAGCGGCGGCCGGTGCTCTTGGCGCTCTTCCGCCTGGACGGCCGGGGGGAGTTGCTCTCGGTCTCGCCGCGCCTGACCTGGGCCACGGTCAAGGCCAACATCAGCTACGAGGAAGCCGACCGGACCATAGCCGAGGGAACGGACCCCATGCTGGTCCTGGCCCATCGGCTGGCCAAGGAACGCATCAACCGCCGCATCGAGAACGGGGCCTGCGTCATCCGCAAGCCAGAGCCCGTGGTCACGGTAACAGGCCAGGGCAGTCAGGCAGTGGTGGACATCTCCCTCAAGGAGCCGTGCCCCCTGGCCGAGCTGGTCATCAGCGAATTCATGATCCTGGCCAATTCCGGCCTGGCCCTCTGGGCCAGGGATCAGGGACTGCCCCTGCTCCACCGCACCCAGGACATAGCCCTGCCCCAGGAGGCGGCCGGCATCTTCACGGAGCCGGCGGAAATCCTGCGCTCGGTCAAACTCCTGCTGCCTCCGGCTCTGGAGACCACCCCCAAACGCCACGCGGCCCTTGGCGTCCCGGCCTACGCGCCCATCTCCTCGCCGCTTCGCCGCTACACAGACTTTATCAACATGGCCCAGGTCAGCAGCCTGCTTCTGACCGGGAGCCCGCGTCTCGACGCCGAAGCCCTGGACCATCTCGCCATCCAGCTCGGGACACGCATCAGGGCGGTGAGCGCGGTGCAACGCTTCTGGCCGCGCTATTGGAAGCTGGTCTATCTCGCCCGGCATCGCAAGTCGCTGCATCCGGCCGTGCTGGTGGAGGACACCGGGCCCATGGCCACCCTGGCCATGCCCCAGTACCAGATCAACGTCCGCGCACCGCGCAAGCTGCTGGGCGACAAGCTCTATCCAGGCCAACGGTTTCAGATCAACTTTTCCCGAATCGACCCGCTGACCAACGAAATCAAACTGGGCGAGGTCCTTGAAGACTGAGCCGCCGGTCCGGGCAACCGCCTCTTCCAATCGAGGCCCAAAAGCGCTACATACACCGCATTACACGCTCGGCATCAGGAGTATCCCGCATGTCCCTCATCTTCTGGATCATCACCGCCTACGTGCTCGGCTCCATCCCCTTCGGACTGGTCGTGGCCAAAGCACTCTGCGGCATCGACCCGCGCACCGACGGCAGCCGCAACATCGGCGCCACCAACGTGGCCCGGCTGTGCGGAATGAAATTCGGCATCGCCACCCTGGTCCTCGACATCTCCAAGGGACTGGTGCCGGTCCTTATGGCCTCGGCCTGGGTCGAGTCGAACCTCGGCCTGAGCCTGGTGGTGCTTGCGGCCATCCTCGGCCACGCCTTCTCCTGCTTCATGCGCTTCAAGGGCGGCAAGGCCGTGGCCACCACGGTGGGCGCGTTTCTGGCCGTCTCCTTCTGGGGCACCCTGCTTTCGGCGGCCATGTGCCTTGCCGTGGTCGGCCTGTCGGGCCATGTGTCCATGGGCTCGCTGACCTTGGCCCTGGCCCTGCCGGTATTCATGCTCATTACAGGCAACGTGGCCTTCGTTCCCGTGGCCCTGGTGGTCATGGTTCTGCTCTTCTGGCGGCACAAGGAGAACATCCGCAGACTGGCGAGGGGCGAGGAAAACCCCTGGACCAAGCCCAAGGCGTAGCAAATCATGAACGGCACGTCCCCCAGGCGATACGCCGTCTACTCCATCATTGCCTCGGTGGTCACCCTGGCGCTCAAGTTCGGGGCCTGGGGCATGACCGGGTCGGTGGGCCTGCTCTCGGACGCCACCGAGTCCGTCATCAACCTCGCCGCCGGAGTGCTGGCTCTCACAGCCCTCACCATCGCCCTGCGACCCTCGGACCGCAAGCACGCCTATGGCCATGGCAAGGCCGAATACTTCTCAAGCGGCATCGAGGGAGTGCTGATCATCGCGGCTGCGCTGGGTATCGCCTACGCGGCCATAGACCGATTCCTCAACCCTCGGGAACTGAGCAACCTCGGCCCCGGTCTGGCCCTGGCCCTGGTCGCCTCTGTCATCAACTTCGCCACAGCCCGGATCATGCTCCGGGCCGCCGCCCATTTCGACTCCATCACCCTGGAGGCCGACGCCAGACATCTGCTCACCGATGTCTGGACCTCTGTGGGCATGGTGGCAGGGCTGGCAGTGCTCCTGGCCGCACCCCAGTGGCAGATCCTCGACCCGGTCATCGCCATCGTCATGGCCGCGAACATCGTCCGCACGGGCGTCAGCCTTGTCCGGCGGTCGGTAGGCGGTCTCATGGACAACGCCCTGCCGCCCGACGAACTCGAACGTATCGGCGCGGCCATCCGCAAACACCAGGGGGAACGGGCCACCTTCCACGGCCTGCGCACCAGAAAGTCCGGGCAGCGGCGATTCATCGACTTCCATCTGCTTGTGCCGGGCGCAACCTCGGTCCGCGAGGCCCATGACCTGTGCCGAGTCATCGAGGACGCTATCGAAGCGGCCCTGGACAACGCCGAAGTCACCATTCATGTGGAGCCGCTGGAATGCGCCTCGTCCTACGATGGCAGAGAAGTGGGCGGAATGAGCGAGGCAAGCGTCATGGCCGACAGGAAAGGCCGGAACTCCTGAGCCCGAAAGAGGCTGCGAGGCGTCCGGCTGGCGTGGCGGTTCAGCTGTTCCCTGGTCTGCCCCAGGGGATGGCGGCCAAAATGGCCTCCACCACCGGCTCCAGGGAGGAACGATCCACGGCAGAGGCCGGGATGCCCTCCGGAAAGACATTGCGCATGGTCTCCCGCCCCGCTTCGTCAAGACGGTCCCATTTGTTGAGCACCAGGATGGAGGCGATGGCGTCAAGCTCCATGTCGGCCAAAATGTTGCGCACGGCCGCCACCTGCTCCTCCACCTCGGGATGCGAGGCGTCGCAGACAAGGACCAGCAGGTCTGCCGACTCCAACTCCTCCAGGGTGGCCCGAAAAGCCTCCTTCAGGTCAGGCGGCAGACGGCGGATGAACCCCACGGTGTCGGTCAGCACCACCTCGCGCTCCTCGGGAAAGCGGATGCGTCGGCTGGTTGGGTCAAGAGTGGCGAAGAGCTTGTCCGCAGCCAGCACCCGTGAACTGGTCAGGGTGTTGAGCAGGGTGGATTTGCCCGCGTTGGTGTAGCCCACCAGCGAGACGATGGGCAGCCCGGCCTTGGCCCGCCGCTCGCGGGTCTGGCTGCGCCGCTTGCGGACCTGGGCCAGCTCCTTCTTGAGGCGGGTCAGCCGCTCGTCGATGCGGCGGCGGTCCATCTCGAGCTTGGTCTCGCCCGGTCCGCGCCCGCCGATGCCCCCCATGAGGCGCGACATGGCCCGGTTTTTTCCCACCAGCCGCGGCAGGGTGTACTTGAGCTGGGCCATCTCCACCTGGAGCTTGCCCGAGGCGGTGGTGGCGTGCTGAGCAAAGATGTCGAGAATGAGCTGGGTGCGGTCGAGGATCTTTCGTTCCGTGACTTCGGCCAAGTTGCGGATCTGGGTGGGGGATAGCTCCTGGTCGAAGATGATGACCGAGGCATTGGTCTGCAACGCCTTGACCTCAAGCTCGGCCAGCTTGCCCTTGCCCACAATGAATGCCGGATTCTTCTTGCGTACGCGCTGGACCATGGTACCTGAGGCCACGAGCCCCGCCGTGTCCGCCAGCTCCGCCAACTCCTCCAGGGATCGCTCCTGCACCCCATGGGGCGTGTCGTCCACGCTGACCAGCAGCACACGCTCCGCGCCGTCCTCCATATCTCGAGCGTCGAGCTGGCGGCCGAACTCATCCTCCAACGCCTCCACTATCCCGGCCAGATCAAGATCAAGCCGGTCCCAGCGCACGGCATCAAAGACCTCGTAGCTCCTGTCGTCGGGGTTGGGGGGGAGCAGGTGGGCCACCTGGACGGTACGCGGCTCCCCCCCGGCCACTGTCAGGACGATGACCGCGTCAAGGCGCAGAAAAACCATGTCCATCAGGTCTTCCTGGGACAAAGCCTCGTCGGCCAGATGGGTGTGCAACAGCCGCAGACCGCGCAAACGGCCGGAACCAAGACGAGCCCGGGGCAGCTCGGGGATGAAGATGGAGCGGTTATCGCCCACCAGGACCATCTCGACCTTGCCCTGGCGATTGATGAGCAGGCCGATCTGGCGGCCGGTATCCGCGCTCAGGACGGCCAGCTCGCGAGCCTGTTCCGTGGTAAACGTGCCGTCGAGCGGGAACTGCCGTTGGGAGAGCCTGCCGAGCCGCTTGATCTGGTTGGGTTTCAACCCTTGCAGGTTGCCCTTGGGTTTCTGGGCTATGGACCGCTCCTTATGGGCCGGGAGGACGAGGCCGGAAACCCCGCCCATCCTGGCCGCTATGCGTCGTTTTCCGCCAGATAGGCGGCAATCATGGCGTCGTATTCGGACACCAGCCTGAAGGTCAGCGCCGCCATCTCCTTGCGAAGCGCCAGGGAAACGCCCCCTGACCCGGCAATCTCGGCCATGACCCTTGGATAGTGCTGAGGATCGGGAACCACAAGAATGGAGTGAAAATTCTTGGCCGAGGCGCGGAGCATGGTGGGGCCGCCGATGTCGATCTGCTCCACCGCGTCCTTAAGGCCCAGCCCCTTTGCCGCAGCCTGGGCGAAATTGTAGAGATTGACGCAGATGAGGTCAAAGGGCTCAATGCCGAAATCGCGCAGCGTTTCCATGTGGGCCGGGTCGTCCTTGTCAGCCAGGATGCCGCCGTGGATCATGGGATGCAGGGTCTTGACGCGGCCGCCCAGAATCTCTGGAAAATCAGTCACTTCGCTGACAGACGTGACGGGCAACCCGGCGTCGGACAACATCTTCTTGGTACCGCCGGTAGAGACCAGCTCGCAGCCGCTCTCCACAAGAAACGCACCGAAGTCGGCCAGGCCGGACTTGTCGGTGACCGACAGAATAGCTCTTTTAACAGGCAACAGGTTCATGCACAGCCCTCTCTTGGTGATTTGAGAGGCTGTGCCAGATTTGCCGGGCGAAGGCAAGCGGCGTTCGGCCAAAGGCCGGGCGTCCCCGGAAGAAGCTGGTCTCCCGCCCCGTCCGCCGAAACGGGCGGGACGGGAAACCAACGGGGAGGGGAGACCGTGGTTCTAAGCCTGGAGCTGTTCGAGCAGTTCGCTGGCGGCGGCGAACTCGGGGCTGGCTTCGAGAATTGTCTCAAGCTCGGCCCGGGCCGCGTCTTCCTGCCCGGTGCACATCAGGCACCCGGCCAGGGAAAAACGAACCTCGTGCTTGGACGGATCAATCTCCAGATAGCTCCGAAGATAGGGAATGATGTCCGCCACTCGCTCCAGTTCGTGGCCGAGCCTGATCAGGCTGAACAGGGCGACCATGTTTTCTGGGTTCATCCTGATGGCCTCGACGAACAGGGAATAGGCATTCTCCTTTTCGCCGTTCTCCATGCGGATGAGGGCAATCCCGGAAAGACTCTTGTCGCTGGGAGCAACCTTGTGGGCCTTCTCGTACATGACCAGCGCCTCGGGCAGATTGCCTCGCTGAACGGCCACTGTGGCCAGCCCCAGGAACGGGTCGGGATGCACCCCGTTGGAGCCGGCGGCCTTCCTGTAGTATTCCTCGGCCTTGTCGAGCTCACCCATGAACAGGTAGCACTCGCCGAGTTCCTTGTTGATTTCGTAGTCCAGATGTCCACTCATGACGTTCCCCTCCGTTTCTCCTTTACCCGGCGACCGGGTTGAAAAAAATCGTCCGGGCTCACTCGGCCCGCGCTGATGCCAAGCAAGCCCTGTGCCAATGGCAACAATATTCACCTCTCATAAAGAAGAGGCAGCAGCCAGAGCCAGAAGACACTGAAAGATGCACGCTAAACATCTTGAAATCAATCGATTTATCTCTCATGCGGCAAAGAACTCCCTGCCTTGGCAACGGTTGCCGTTCAACAGGCACCCCGTGGCACATTACAAGGAATGGTGCGTTCCTCTGCCCGCTCTCCCCACGGCCCTGCCGAAGGGAATCAAGACACCAAAAATCATAGCAAACACTGCAAAATCAGACTGTTACAAACTTGGAACGCTAGTTGCTAGCCCCATCGCGGGAAAGGCGGAAAAAAATACCCGCCACCGACACCAAGCCGGTGAAACGCAGGAGGATCAAGGCATGAAGGGACTTTTCGGGAACCACATTCATTTGACATCAAAGGTGCTCGACATGCGCCTGGAACGTCAAAATATCGTCACAGGCAACATCGCCAACGTCGATACACCCGACTACAAGGCCCGCCGCCTCGAGTTCGAGGACAAGCTTCAGCAGGCCCTCAACCTGGATGCCCGCGGCAAGATGACGCGGACTCAGCAGAACCACCTGCCCGCCGTCTTCAATGCGGACGGATTCAAGGGCGACGGACTCAAGGAGTTCAAGCCCCGCCACGTCTACGGCGAGGACAGCGTGGACATGGACAAGGAGATGGCCATCATGAGCAAGAACGGGCTCATGTACAACGCCCTGGCCAGTGTCATCAAAAAGAACTTCGAAGGCTTGCAGAAAGTCATCTCGGAAGGAGGCAAGTAAATGGACTTCATGACCGCACTCGACATCGGCGCATCAGGCCTCAAGGCGCAACGCGCCACCCTCAATGTCATTTCCATGAACATGGCCAATATTCGGACAACCAAGACCCTGGAGGGAGGCCCCTACCAGCGCAAGTCCGTATCCTTCGAATCCAGCCCGGTATATTCGCCCTTTGACGAGGCCATGAACGAGCAGCTCAACCGGGATCTGCACGGGGTCAAGGTGCTTGGCGTCACGGCCGACCAACGGCCCTTCAAGCAGGTCTACGAACCACACCACCCGGACGCCAACGAACTCGGCTACGTCTACTACCCTGACATCAACGTGGTCGAGGAGATGACCTACATGATGAACGCCACACGCGGCTACGAGGCCAACGTCCAGACCATCGAATCGGTCAAGCAGATGTTCAACAAGGCGCTCCAGATCGGCGTCTAGTGTCTATTAAAGATCAAGGAGCAGCACAATGGTCGTCAAAAGCGTCGCCATCAATGCCTACCAGAGCGCAATGGACATGCGCCGCAGGTCCGTGGATTCCACCGTGGCCGCCCGGCTGCAAAAGCCGACCCCGCCGGCCCAGGGGTTCAACGAGACCCTCAAGAACTCGCTGACCAAGGTGAACGACATGGAGTCGGAAAAAAAGCTGATGATCGAGGAATTCGCCTCGGGCAAAAAGCAGAACGTCCACGAACTGATGATCACCATGCAAAAGGCCGGGCTGGCCATGTCCATGACCAGCGCGGTTCGCAACAAGGTGATGACCGCCTACCAGGAAATAATGAAGATGCCGCTCTAGGGCCGCATCAATCAACACCTAACCCGGACAACCACTTTCCTCGGGAGAATTAGAGATGCCTCCGTTCGTCACAGAATACCTCTCCAAGATGCAAGGCTTCTGGTCGGACCGCACCGCGGCCCAGCGCATCCTCATCGCGGGCTTGGCCGTTTCCGTGGTCTTGGCCTTCGCGCTGATGATCTACTGGATGAACAAGCCCGACTACAAGGTGCTCATGACCAATCTCTACCCTGAGGATGCCTCAAGGGTGGTGGGCATGCTCCAGTCCGCCAAGGAGCGATACAAGATCGACGACAACGGCAGCACCATTCTGGTTCCGGCCGACCGGGTCTACGAACTGCGCCTGAAGGTGGCTGGCGAAGGCAACCTCCACGGCCAGGGCATCGGCTTTGAAATATTTGACGATGTCAAGATCGGCCAGACCGACTTTGTGCAACACATCAACTTCCAGCGCGCACTTCAGGGCGAACTCTCCCGCACCATTTCCGAATTTCCGCAGATCGACCAGGCCCGAGTGCACCTGGTCATCCCCAAAAAGAGCCTGTTCATCGAAGACCAGATGCCCCCCTCGGCGGCCATCATCCTCCAGCTTCGCGACAACACCAAGCTCGCGCCCAACGAGGTGCAGGGCGTGGTCAACCTGGTCTCCATGGCGGTCGAGGGCCTCCAGCCCAAGAACATCACCGTGACCGACATGAAGGGCCGCCCTCTCTACACCCCGGAGGATGACTCGTCGGGCCTGGCCCTGTCCAGCACCCAGCTCGACTTTAAGGCCGACATGGAAAACACCACCCAGCGGCGGATCATGGAGCTGCTCGGCCCGGTGGTCGGCCCGGACAAGGTCATCGCCAGGGTCAACGCGGACCTTGATTTCAGCCAAAAAACCATCCGCAAGGAGAGCTTTGACCCCGACGGCTCGGTGGTCCGCTCCGAGACCCGCAGCGAGGAAACCACGGCAGGTGCCGCGTCCCTGGCCGGGGGCGAGCCCGACGCCAACTTCCGCGGCGACGGTTTCACCGGCACGCGCACCACTCAGGATTCCACCCGAGAGTCGCGCACGACCAACTTCGAGATCAACAGGCAGGAAGAAAATATCATCGCCCCTGTCGGGGAGTTGAAACGGTTGAGCGTTGCGGTTATCGTGGACGGAACATGGCGGACCGACGAGGAAACCGGCAAGTCGGTGTATGTCCCGCGCTCGGAAGAAGAGCTTGAACGCATCAGGAATCTGATAGCCGGGGCCGTGGGCTTTGACAGCATCCGGGGCGACTCCATCGAGGTGAGCAACATCTCCTTTGGCGAACCGACCCTCTTCGACGGCGACTCGCTGATGCGCACCATGCTCGAATACGCCCAGCGGCTCGGCAAGCCCTTCCTCAACGGTCTGCTCATCTTCCTGTTCCTCATCCTGGTGGTGCGGCCGGTGATCATGGCCCTGATCCGCCCCCGCGTTGCAGAGCAGGAGATCGAGGAGATGGCGGGCCTGCCCGGCTCGCAGCGCCTCGCCCTGGAAGAGGACGAGATCGACGAGGAGGCCATGGACATGTCCAGACGCCTCGAAAACGCCAAAAACCACGCGGTGCAACTGTCCGACGACAACATGGATCAGGCCGTGCACCTGCTCAAGAGCTGGCTCGCCCAGGAGGCGTAGGAAATGGCCAACTTCACCGGACCGCAAAAAACAGCCATCGTGCTGCTCGCCCTGGGCGACAAGTTCACTGGCGACGTGTTCAAGCGGATGGAGCGCAACGAGATCGCGGCCGTGTCCAAGGCCATGCTCGAGACCGACTCCGTTCCCCGTGAACAGGTGCTCGAAGTGCTCAAGGAGTACAACGAGGCCCTGGCCTACGGCGCGGAACTGCTCATGGGCGGCGCGGAGACGGTCAAGCGGCTGCTGACCAAGTCCCTGGACAGCGAGACAGCCAAGTATATCATGGATTCCCTGGACCTGGACACCGGCCCGACGCCCTTCCAGGAGCTGGAGAACGTCAGCCCGCGCATCCTGGCGCAGATTCTCAGGAACGAGCATCCCCAGACCCTGGCGCTCATCCTGGGCCACCTGCACCCCGATCAGGCTGCCGAACTCATCCAGAACCTGCCCGCAGGCGTTCGCGCCGAGGTGCTCATGCGTCTGGCCAAGCTCGAGGCCGTGGCCGAGGAGATGCTCATGGAAGTGGACAAGGTTCTGCAAAGCCAGCTCATTGCCATGGGCGGCAAGGAAGGCAAGAAGGTCGGCGGCGTCTCGGCCGTGGCCGAGATCCTCAACGCTGTGGACCGCAACACCGAGGAAGAGGTTCTCTCCGAGATCGAGGAGGAGTCCACCCAGATGGCCGAGGACATCAGAAACCTCATGTTCGTGTTCGAGGATATCAAGGGCATCGACGACATCGCCATTCGCGAACTGCTCAAGGAGGTCTCCAACGAGGACCTGACCATCGCCCTCAAGGGTGCCAGCGACGAGCTCAAGGACAAGTTCTTCAAGAACCTCTCCGAACGCGCCAGCACCATGATCAAGGAAGACCTGGAGATCATGCCGCCCAAGAAGCTCTCCGAGGTCGAGGCCGCACAGCAGAACATCGTCAAGACCGTCCGCCGCCTGGAGGACGAGGGCAAGATCGTCATCAGCAGAGGTGGAAGCGATGTCTTTGTCTAGACCCCACAGCGCGACCAGAGGCCCGCTGAGCGGCAAGGTCATCATCGGCATGGACTCGCCCGGACCGGACGAAATGACCATCCAGGAGCTGGAAGGCAAGCGCCAGCTTCTCTGGGATGAATCCATCAACGAGGAGTACCTGAGCAAGGTTCGCCAACGCGCCCAGGAGAAAGCAAAGGAAATCATACTGTTCGCCGAGCTGGAGGCTGAGGCCCTGCGGGCCACGGCACGCCACGAAGGCTACCAGGAGGGATTGGCCCAATCCCAGGCGGACGTGGAACAGCACACCAGGGCCATGTCCGAGGAAATGGAAAAACTCCTGACCATGCTCGGTGCCCACGGCACGGATATTTTCGAGGCCCGCAGACGCGACGTGGTGGCCCTGGTCAGGCTGGCCGTGGAAAAGACCCTGCGCATCGAAATGAGCCAAAGCCGCAAGGCATCTCTCGAATCCCTCATGCGCGAGGCCCTTGAACGCATCGAATCTAAAAGGCAGTTGGTCATCCGTTGCGCCGAGGAGGACGCGGCCGATCTGGACGCCTTTCTCAAGGACATCCAGGCGCGAACCCCCTCCCTTGAACAATGGACGGTCAAGCCCGACCCGTCGCTGGCCGACGGCGGCGTGGTGGTCGAAGCGGCAGAGGCCAAGGTGGACAACTCGGTGGCCACACGCTGGAAGGGAGTGGGCGCCCTCCTCGACCAGCTCGCCGATGCTGTCACCCACGACGAGCCCCCCGCAGACGGAGAATGATCGTGGCGGCCAAATCCCGACTCGGCCTGCTGGAGCAGTTCGACCCCTGCCAGACCTTCGGCAAGGTGACCAAAGTGGTGGGCCTCATCGCCGAAGGACACGGCATCAGAGCCCCGCTCGGCTCGGTCTGCCATCTCATCCCCGAAAACGCCAAGCCCATCGCCGCCGAAGTGGTTGGCTTCCGCGACGGCGCCTGCCTGTTCATGCCCTATGCCGACATGCGCGGCATCGGGCCGGGCAGCTTGATCCGCAACGCGGCCACCCCGCCCCATGTGCCGGTCGGCAACGCCCTGCTCGGTCGCGCAGTGGACGCCTTCGGCGACCCCTTGGACACCAAAGGCCCCATCACGCCCGAAACATTCGTCCCCCTGCACCGGGACCCGCCCAACCCCCTGGAGAGACCGCGCATCTGCGACCCCCTTGATGTTGGCATCCGCTCGGTCAACGCCCTGCTTACCCTGGGCAAGGGCCAGCGCGTGGGCATCATGGCCGGTTCCGGTGTCGGCAAATCGACCACGCTGGGCATGATCGCCCGCTACACCAAGGCGGACATCAACGTCATCGCCCTGGTGGGCGAACGCGGCAGGGAGGTGGTGGAGTTCATGGAGCGCGACCTCGGCCCCGAGGGCATGGCCCGCAGCGTACTGGTGGTGGCCACCTCGGACAAAAGCCCGCTGATCCGTATGCGCGCTGCCTATGCGGCCACGGCCGTGGCCGAATTCTTCCGCGATCAAGGCAAGGACGTGTTGCTGATGATGGACTCCGTCACCCGGTTTGCCATGGCCGGACGCGAGGTGGGACTGGCCGTAGGCGAACCCCCCACTCGCGGCGGCTACACTCCGAGCGTTTTCAGCCACCTGCCCCAACTGCTGGAGCGTGCGGGAAAAAGCGCCACAGGGTCCATCACCGGCATTTACACCGTGCTCGTGGACGGCGATGACTTTTCCGAACCCATCGCCGACGCCACCCGATCCATTCTCGACGGCCATATCGTGCTCACCCGCGAACTGGCCGACCTCGGCCACTACCCGGCCATCGACGTGCTCCGCTCCGTCAGCCGCCTGCGCTCGGACATCGTCACCTCCCAGGCCCAGGCCGACGGGCAGGCGATGCTGCGCCACATGGCCACCTTCAAACGCGTGGAGGATATGGTCAACATCGGAGCCTACCAGAAAGGGGCCAACGCGGAAGTGGACAAGGCCATCGCCATGGTCGCCCCCATCAACGGCTTTCTGCGCCAGCAGGTGGCCGAACGCGAGTCTCTCGACTCCGCCATGGAAAAACTCCACTCACTGGTGGCAGACAACGACCAGAAAGGTCAGCCCGGCGCCAAGGCAAATCAGCCCGGCCAGCAGGGCAACGCCCAGTCCCCCAGATTCCAGACGGCCAAGCCCCAACAGGTCAAGCGGGTCCCCATCCCGCCGTCCGCCATCCCCGTGACCCGGTCCTAGCTGGCTGCATCGGAGCAGCCTGCCCCCTGTCGTTCGGCTCAGTCTTCCAGACTGCCCGGCAACCCGGCGACCATGGCCCGAATCTCGTCTCGCACCCGGCGAAACACGTCGAGCCGAGCCGCTTCGGTCGGCAGCCCTGCCGCCAGACTTGGCGGGTCATCAAACCCGCGATGCACCCGTCTGGCCCGTGAGGGAAAAAACGGGCAGTTCTCGGCCGCGTGGCCGCACAGCGTGACCACATAGTCAAACGCCACGTCAGGCAGGTCGTCCACTGTCTTGGAGGTCTGGGCAGAGATGTCCACCCCGGCTTCCAGCATAACGCGGACCGCGTCGGGATTCATGCCGTGGCGGACCACCCCGGCAGACCAGCACTCGATGTCCGGGTGCAGATGGCGGGTCCATCCCTCTGCCATCTGGCTACGGCAGGAGTTGCCGGTACATAGGTAAAGAATCTTCATTGATCCCCCTGGAATTCTGATGAAGGAGCAATACTGACAGAACTCGGACGCCCAAGGCCGCGCCTCGCCGACAATCCGGTGACAATCCGGTGGCGCACCGGCCTGAAGCCAGTCCCGGAACCGGCGTCAGAACAGGCCGAAGAAGCTCCGCTTTCCGTCGGCACCCCCTTCCCTGGTCTCCTCGCCGCCGACAATGGCCTTGCCTACGTCCTTGAGTACACCGCTCACTCCTTCGACAACGCTTTCGGCAGTGTCCAGGACCGCGCCGCCCAAGACCCTGATGTATTCCTGAATGGAAACCCGGTAGCGTGGATGCTCCACGGTACCCGTCACCCGGATGGGAACCATGACCCCATAGAGATTGTCCGAGGATCTGCCACCCTGGCCCTGGGCCGTGGGCACCAGTTTGACCTTGATCAAGGAGTCGATGCGTCCCGAGGGCAGGTCGACGCTTCCCTGGCCGTCGGCCCGCAGCCCCGGCGCCTTGACCTCCAAGTCGCGACTGCGCAAGACTCCGTTGCTGACCACGCCCGTGGCCGTGATGGACCCGAAACGGGTGGAATCCGTGTCGGCCGCTTCCACCGATCCCTGTCCCTGTGCCCGGCGCTCCTGGGCCGTCCGGGCCAGCCCCATCAGGTCCACGCCAGGAAATACGCCGTCGGAAAGCCCCAGGGTGAACCGGCCATTCATGCTGCGCAGCATGGCCTCGCGCCGGGTGCCCTGGCAACCCAGCGCGGCGTTGAGGGTCAGCACCCCCTGATATTCCCCGCCGCCCCAAGCGTCTCGCGACAGGCCGCACACATCCACACGTTCCACGCCGACAATCAAATCACTTGCCGGATGGTCGCTCACCGCGTTGACGGTCAGCCCCAGGGCCGCCTGGCCGCCATAGAGAGCCGCCTTGACCGGGCTGATGCGGACCAGTCCGTGCCGCGCTCCGGCAGCAGCCTGCACATCGGTCATCCTGACCCCGCCGAACCGAAGGGACTGCACTGTGGCCTCAAGGTCCAGGCTCAACCCGCGCAGCCAGGCAACGTCCATGAGCGGGACTGCATCGCGGAGCCCTTCTTCCGCAGGGGGCGGACCGGGCCGCTCCGCCTTGGACAAGGGCAGATAGCGGTCCAGGTCAAGGCTGGTGATGGCAAGCCGCAGCACGTACCGGGCCGAGCCCTCGCGCTCGCGCCGGGAGAAGGAGCCGGAAACGGCCGTGTCGTCGATGACGGCCTCCAGCTCGCGCACATCAAAGCCGCCCGCATCCACCACCAGAGCCGCCGTGGCTCCTGCCCGGCTCAGGGCGGCCGGGTCGGCCATCCGGGGCGCATCCATGCCCAGGGCCGCCAGTGTCTGGCGCACAGCAAAAGGGTCCACCCCCACGGAGGCTGTGAGCCGGGCCGCAGAGCCCACTCCGGTCACGGAGCCTGAAGCACGGGCCGTCACCCCGTAGCCGGAGACCGTCAGCCCGTCCACGCGCAGGGTATGTCCGGCCTGCCCCGATCCGCGCAACTCCACGGACGCGCTCTCCGCCCTGACCAGAATCCCGGCCCGAGAGCCGGGCACGGCTGCCCCGGTCAGCACGGCCCTGAGGGTCGCGTCAGTAAAATCAACTCGGGGCAAGTCTGCCGGGAAGGCCGCTGCCGCTGACACTTCCAGTGTACCGGCCAATTCCGTGTCCTCGACGCAGACAGCGCCCTGGAAGCTCACGCCAAAAGGCGCTCCCCGGACGATGGTCCCGGTGGTCAGGGAGACATCGCTCAGGGAAACGCTCGCCCCCCCGGCGCGATCAATCCAGGCCAGGGAGGAATCGGTAACGCTCACTCCCTCGATCTCCAGCACCAGAAGCCCGTCCGCGGCCTCACCGCCCCCGGCGCGGCGCTCCGCCGCCGATCCAGGCATTGCCGCCCGGCTGGTCAGGTCGTCCCAGTTGGTCCGGCCAGAGGGATCGCGTCGCAGGGCCACGCTAGCCCGCTGAATATCGAGATGGCCAAAACGCACCTTGCCCGAAACAAGGGACAGCGGGCAGACATCAAGCCGGGCCGTTCCCACGGTGGCCATGGGACCGTCGCCAAAACCCGGCGCATCGCTCAGGGAGACATTCTCCATGCACACCCCGAGCCTGGGGAACAAGGTCAGGGAAATGTCCCCGCCAAAGGACAGCTCTCTGCCGGTCTTCTCAGCCACCATGCGGGCAATGACGCCCTGATAGTTGTTGATGTCAAAGGTGATGAAGAAGACGCCAAGGACCAGCGCCGCCAGCGACGCGGCGACAACCGCTCCGACGATGCCCACTTTCGCCAGCTTGTTCATGGTCAGACCCTCTTGCGGCCAAGACGGATCACCGCCGCAGAAGATTTCGGATAGTCAGGAGTTCGTCATGAATCTCGCGCAGCAGCCCCCCTTGCTCGCGGCTGCGCAGCTTGCGCTTTGCTCCGTCGATGGTCAACTTTTCGTCGTACAGCAGGCGCTTAATTTCACGAATTATTTCAAGATGTTCTTCGGTGTAAAGGCGCTGTCCGCTTTCGGTGCGGATGGGCTCGATCTCCTCAAACTCGCCCTCCCAAAAACGCAGCACATAGGTCTTGACCCCGATCTCGCGTGCGGCCTGACCTATCTTGTACCGTTTGAACTCCTGCAACTCTTCCATTTGTGCAAACTAGCAAATCACCCCGCTCCCTTCAACAGCTTTGCATCCCGTTGCACCGCGAAGAAAAACGGCCCTGCCCCTCGCGAAAGGAACAGGGCCGAAGAAGGCAACAACAGGGCCGTACAGGTTAGAACCGAACCGGAAGGGCGGATGTCAGGGCGTCGAGAATCCTGGCGTGTTCCTTGTCCACCTGGGTGTCCTTGAGGGTCCGGGCCGGGTGGCGATAGGTCAGCCTGAAGGAAAGGTTGCGCTCCTCGCGACCCTCCTGCTGATCCTGGGGCACGAACTCGGCCACCAGCTCCACGGATTCCAGAATGTCCACCCCCACTCCCTCGATGACCTCGCGGATGGCCTGGGCCTTGAGGGTGGTGGGACCGATGACAGTCACGTCGCGGCGGCTGGGCGGGAACACGGGCAGCGGAGAGAACCCGATCCTGTGGGCCGCGGACAGCTCGCGCAGTGCGTCGAGATCCAGTTCCGCCAGCCAGACCTCTTTGCGGGCATGATAGAAGTCGGCCATCTCCTCGCGAACCCGGCCCATAACGCCCACAAGGCGACCCTCCACCCGCACCTCCACGCACGGACTGAGGAAAGGATGCTCACCGGCCAGAGCGCACTGGGGAGCGGAAAGCTTGAGATGGCTCTGCACCAGATGTTCCACATGCCCCTTGAGGTCGAGATAGTCCGCGTCTCCGCCCTGCCAGGGCCACTCGGCCGCATGGCGCGGGCCATAGAGCAGAATGCCCAGACCCGAGTGCTCTCGCGTTTCGGTGTCCGACTCTGGGTCGGCCACGAACCGCTTGGCCACCTCAAAGACGCGGATATGGTTGTTTCCCTTGGAAAGATTATGTTTGAGAGTATTGAGCAGACCCGGGGCCAGGGCAGTACGCATGACGTTCTGCTCCTCGCTCAAAGGGTTGGCGATGAACACGCGCCCCTGTGCGGGCAACCCCAGGCGGTCGAGATCGTCGGCGCCCACGAAGCTGTAGTTGATGGCCTCGTTGAGGCCCACTCCCGCACCCCAGGACTTGACCCGGCCGATGAAGCCGTACTCGGTCTCGCCAGAGACAATGCCCTCCAGCGACTTGGCCACCCGAGGCAGCACGGCCGGAATCCGGTCCAGCCCGTAGACACGGCCCACTTCCTCGTACAGGTCCACCTCGCGCTCCAGGTCGAGCCGGTGCGAGGGCGAGGAAACGGTCCAGCAGGCAGGATCGCTGTCGTCCACGCCGCACCCTTCGAGGGTGAAGACCTTCCTGGCGAACTCCGGCTCCAGATCAAGGCCGAGCAGCCGCATGCAGCGATCATGGCGATAGATGTGGGTGCGGTCGCGCCAGGGCTTGGGTTCGGCGCTGGTCACGCCCGAGACCACCGAGCCGCCCGAGGTTTCGGCCATGAGCTGCGCTGCGCGGTCAAGGCAGAAACGGTTCATGACCTGGTCCACCCCGCGCTCGAAGCGGTAGGAGGCGTCCGAGGGCAGCGCGAGCCTGCGAGCGGTCTTGCGGATGGTGCCTGGCCTGAATATCGCTGCTTCGAGCAGGACATTGGTGGAGCCGTCGTGCATTTCGGAGTTGAGTCCGCCCATGACGCCCGCCAGGGCCACGGGCTTGACCCCGTCCCAAATGAGCAGGTCGGCCGCGGTCAGGGTGCGCTCGTGGCCGTCCAGGGTGGTGAAGCGCATGCCGTCCGTGGCCGGCGCGACACGGATGGTGCCGCCCTCGATCAGGTCGAGGTCAAAAGCGTGCAGGGGCTGGCCCAGCTCGAACATGATGTAGTTGGTGCAGTCAACAATGTTGCTGATGGGCCGCTGACCAAGGGCCAGGAGGCGGAATCGCATCCAGTCCGGCCCCTTGCGCGTGGTCACGCCACGCAGGATACGCCCGTTGTAGAGCGGGCACAGCTCGGGATCGTCGATGACGATACGCACCTCGTCGGCCGCGTTGCCACCCGCTTCGACAAGGTCGAGGGCTGGCAGGGTCAGAGGCAGGTCAAAGGCCAGGGCCGTCTCGCGGGCAAAGCCGAGAATGGAAAGACAGTCGGCCCGGTTGGGCGTGATGTCGAAATCAAAGACCACGCGCTCCAGACCCAGGGCATCGGTCAGCCGGATGCCGGGCTTCAGGGCGCTGTCGAGCACCCAGATGCCTTCATGATCGTCGGAAAAGCCCAGCTCGCGCTCGGAGCAGATCATGCCGTTGGACGGGACGCCGCGCAGCTTGGCCTTCTTGATCTTCAGCCCGCCGGGCATGGTGGTGCCCACTCTGGCCACCGGAACCTTCTGTCCGGCTGCCACGTTGGGCGCTCCGCAGACGATATCGAGCACCTCGTCGCCCACGTCCACGCGGCAGACCGAGAGCTTGTCCGCCTCGGGATGCGGTCCGCACTCGACCACATGGCCCACCACCAGATCGCTCACGGCCTCAAAGGGATCGTGGATGCCGTCGAGCTCGAGGCCGAGCATGGTGAGCCGGTCGCCCAGGGCCTGGGGTTCGCCCTCAAAGGGCACGAATTCACGCAACCAATCTAGACTGACAAGCATTGCACTACCGTTGTCGATGAGAAGTTAATACACGGTCAGCACCGACCCGCAAGGCCGGGCTAGGCGAACTGTTCGAGGAAGCGGACATCGTTCTCGAAGAACATGCGCAGATCGCCGATGCCGTATTTGAGCATGGCCACCCGCTCGACGCCCAGGCCGAAGGCGAACCCGGTGTAGACCTCGGGATCGTAGCCCACGGACTTGAAGACATTGGGATCAACCATGCCGCACCCGAGGATTTCAACCCAGCCCGTGCCCTTGCACACGCGACAGGCTGCGCCGTCCCTGGCCCCCTGTCCGCCGCACATGACGCAGGAGATGTCCACCTCGGCGCTGGGCTCGGTAAAGGGAAAGAAGCTCGGCCGGAAGCGCACCTCGGTATTTGCCCCGAAGAGCTGGCGGACAAAGGCGGTCAGGGTGCCGCGCAGGTCGCCCATGGACACGTCGCGGTCCACCAGCAGCCCCTCGATCTGGTGAAACATGGGGGTGTGGGTCAGGTCCGAGTCGCGGCGGTAGACCTTGCCGGGCGCGATGACCGCCAACGGCGGCTGGCGCTTGAGCATGCTCCGTATCTGCATGGGCGAGGTGTGGGTGCGCAACACGATGCGCTCGGAGACGTAAAGGGTGTCCTGCATGTCTCGCGCCGGATGCTCAGGCGGAATGTTCAGGGCCTCGAAATTGTTCCAGTCGTTTTCCACCTCAGGCCCTGCCGCATGCTCGAAACCGAGCCCGGTGAGCACATCGCATATTTCGCCCATGACCAGGGTAACGGGATGAAGCGAGCCGGCCCAGGGTCTGCGTCCGGGCATGGTGGGATCAAACCTGGACAGGGTGCGGTCGGTCTCGGCGCGGTCAAGCTCGTCCTGCCACGAGTCGAGCAGCGCGGTGATGCGCTGCTTGACTTCGTTGGCCTTTCTGCCGCCAGCGGGCTTGGCCTCGCCGTCCAGACGGCCGAGTTGGCCCATGGACTGGGCCAGCCTGCCCTTGCGACCGAGGAACTCGATGCGCAGCTCCTCCAGCTCCTTCAACGAACAAGCCTGGCCCTTGCGCGATTCGCAATCCCGGGCCAGGCTGTCGAGTCCTTCCAGGAAGGACTTCAATACATCACTCACGTCTAGCTCACCTTGACTTTGGCGGCCTCTGCGACTTTCGCGAACACCTGGGGATCGCGCACGGCCATATCGGCCAGCACCTTGCGGTTCAGCTCGATCCCGGCCTTTTTCAGACCGTCCATCAGGCGGCTGTAGGACATGCCGTTGATGCGGGCGGCGGCATTAATACGCATGATCCACAGTTTGCGGAACTCGCGTTTCTTGGCCTTGCGGTCGCGGTAGGCGTGGCACAGGGCCTTCTCTACCCGCTCCCTGGCAGTGCGGTACAGGCGGCTGCCGGCTCCGCGGTAGCCCTTGGCCATCTTGAGATATTTCTTGTGACGCTTCTTGGCGGCGACGCCGCGTTTAACTCTCATGTCAAACCTCCATCTCTTAATACCTCCCGGGCCGGACGGACTCCCCCGACGAGGCGGATTGCTTTGAATTGTTTACGAATTCACACTTCGCTTCCGACCGTCTCCGGCCTGATGCGTTGAATCCCGGCCACCCGGAATTCATGAAGAACGCACCCGGCTCGCGGCCTGAAACGAACTAACCGTTGGGCAGCTGGCGGCGAACCGCCTTCATGTTGGTGCTGTCCACCGTGGTGGACTGGCCCAGGCGACGCTTCCGCTTGGCGTTCTTCTTGGTCAGAATGTGCCGCAGGTTCTTCCTGCGACGCTTGAACTTGCCGGTCGCGGTCTTGGAGAACCGCTTGGCGGCAGCGCGTCTGGTCTTGATCTTGGGCATCGTATCCTCCTTGGAAAGGGAGCGTGTCCCTTGCAAGTCTCGACTATTTTTTCACAGGAGCAAGCATCATTGTCATAGTCCGTCCCTCTGACATGGGCCTGCTCTCGACTTTGGCGATTTCCGCAGTATCGGTCACGACCCGCTCAAGCATCTTGAGCCCGCGGTCCTTGTGGACGATCTCGCGTCCCCGGAAGAAGACGGTGACTTTGCAGCGGTCGCCGTCGTCCAGGAATTTCAAAATTTTACCGAGCTTGGTCTGGTAGTCGTGCTCATCGGTCTTGGGCCGGAACTTGACTTCCTTGATCTTGATTACGGTTTGCTTCTTCTTGGCTTCCTGCAGCTTTTTCTGCTGCTGGTACTTGAATTTGCCGTAATCCATGATCTTGCAGACCGGCGGGTCCGCATTGGGCGCGACCTCGACCAGGTCAAGGCCCTTTTCCCTGGCGCGATCAAGCGCGTCACGGGTGTCGAGAACACCCAGCTGCTCGCCGTCTTCATCCACAACCCGCACCTTGGGGATGCGAATCCGCTCATTGCGCCGGACCAGATCTTGCTTTTTCTGGCCGCGGCGGTCGTTACCCCGAAAAGCTATAGCGCATGCCTCCTCGTTTGAAAGGGGCCTGGGCAGCGTCGAGAATGAGCTGCGCGGCCTCTTCCAGTGTCACCAAACCGGGGTCCTCGCCATCGCGAGAGCGAATATTGACGCACCCGGCCTCCACCTCTTTGTCGCCGACCACCAACATGTACGGGATCTTTTCGACCTGTGCCTCCCGCACCTTGAATCCGAGCTTCTCGTTGCGGGTGTCCGCCTCGACGCGAATCCCCCTGCCCGCCAGATAGGCCCGTGCTTTCTCCGTAAATTCGGCCTGGGCGTCTGTCACGTTCAACAGACGCACCTGTACCGGAGCAAGCCACACAGGCAGCGCCCCGGCGAAATGCTCAATGAGCACACCTATGAACCGTTCGATGGAGCCGAGAATGACCCGATGCAGCATGACCGGCCGGTGGCGCTCACCGTCCTCGCCGACATATACCAAGTCAAACCGCTCTGGCAAGGTAAAATCGCATTGGATTGTAGCGCATTGCCAGCGCCGTTCCAACGAATCGCGCAGGATGATGTCGATCTTGGGTCCATAGAAGGCGCCGTCGCCCTCGTTGATGGCATAGGGCTTGCCCAGCGCGTCGAGGGCGTCCTTCAGTGCGGCGGTGGCCAGCTCCCAGTCGGCATCGGTACCCACGGACTTTTCCGGCCGGGTGGAAATCTCGGCCTCAAAGGTGAAGCCGAAGAGGTCCATGATGTCGCGCACGAAGTTGAAGACGCCGATGATCTCTTCCTGGAGCTGGTCCGGGCGGCAGATGAGATGGGCATCGTCCTGGGTGAAGGAGCGCACGCGCATCAGGCCGTGGAGCACGCCTGACTTCTCGTGCCGATGCACCACGCCAAGCTCGAAATAGCGCTGGGGCAGGTCGCGGTAGCTTTGTATCTTGCGCTTGAAGATGAGCATGTGCGAGAGACAGTTCATAGGCTTGATGCCGTAGCCCTGCTCGTCGATCTCGGTGAAATACATGTTTTCGCGGTAGTTGTCGTAGTGGCCGGACTTCTCCCACAACTCGCGCTTGAGGATGAGCGGCCCCTGGACGATCTGGTAGCCGCGCTTGAGGTGCTCCTTGCGCTCGAAGTCCTCAAGAATGGACCGGATCAGCCCGCCCTTGGGGTGCCACAGGATCATGCCGCCGCCCACGTCCTCGTGGGTGGAGAAGAGGTCGAGCTGGGCGCCCAGCTTGCGGTGATCGCGCTTTTTGGCCTCCTCGATCCTGTCGAGGTATTTCTTGAGGGCCTTGGGCTCGGACCAGGCCGTGCCGTAGATACGCTGGAGCTGCTTGTTCTTTTCGCTGCCGCGCCAGTAGGCTCCGGCCACCGAGAGCAGCTTGAAAGCCTTGAGCATACCAGTGCGCGGCACATGGGGCCCCCGGCACAAATCCGCAAACTCGCCATGGGAATAGACGGTGAAGGTGTCGCCGCCCAGATCGTCGATGAGTTCGCCCTTGTAGGTCTCCCCCATGGCCGAAAAGAAATCCCGCGCCTCATCGGCGCTCATGGTCCGGCAGGAAAAATCCTTGTTGGCACCCACCGAACGCTGCATCTCCTGCTCAATGGCCGCAAGGTCCTCGGGAGTGAAGGGGCGTTCGAAATCGAAATCGTAATAAAAGCCGTCCTTGATGGCCGGGCCAATGGTCACTTTGGCCGTGGGAAAGAGCTTCTTGACCGCCTCGGCCATGAGGTGGGCGGTGGAGTGGCGGATGATGTCGAGCCCTTCCCCGCTGTCGGCGAAGACGGGCTCCAGGGCAGTGCAGGTGCCGGGAACGGGCGCGGTCAGGTCAAGGACGGTCGTACCGCACCGGGCGGCCACCACGTTCTTGAACTGCTTCTTGGAGACGCCCTGTTGCAGGGCATCGGCGCACGACGCGCCGTCGGCCACGTCGATCCGGTTCCCGGAGACTTCGATCTGCACTGTCAGGCTCCTTCCCCGCGCCGTGGCGCGGGCCGTCTAAATAATGAAAGGGAGGCTCATGGCCTCCCTTCCCGGGGATCTCTGGTAGGCGCGGAGGGATTTGAACCCACGACCCTTTGCACGTCAAGCAAATGCTCTCCCCCTGAGCTACGCGCCTTCTTGTTGAAGCGGAGTGAATATCTATCCGCGACCTGTCCGGTTGTCAAGCACGGGGCAGACATTTTTTGCCTTTTTTACGCGGACGCCGCCTTTGCCCACCCACGGCCTGTCACGCCCGGCCCCAAGAGGCCGGAGTTGCCTTTGCCGCGCCTCGCTGTTATTGATATTTTCAATGAAAAACAAAAGGAGTTACGGCTGATGCAAATACTCATTACCCTGACCAGCACGGACCCGGAAGTAAAGTGGAACGCCGTACGGTACGGCAATTTCCTGCTCAACGCAGGGGAGGATGTGACCCTCTTTCTCAACGGCCCGGCCGTGGATCTCGCAGCCGGAGACAGCAACCGTTTTCCCATCGCAGAGCAGGCCAAGGTCTTCAGCTTGAGCGAGGGCGTCCTCGTTGCCTGAGGCAAGTGCATGGCCATCCACGGCGTGGATGAATCAGACCTGGTCAGACTCTCCAACATGCAGTTTCTCTACGACGAAATGCGCAAGGCCGACAGGATCATGAACTTCTAGAGACAGGCAAGGCCGTCCGGTCTGGGTGGCCTTTTCCTCAACCCAGGGATTCCAGCGCCTCGGCCGCCATGCTGCCGACGGTGGTGTCGACCAGTTCCCGATCGAGATAGGTGCGTACGGACGCGGAATCTGCGCACAACCCGTCCAACGCTCCGCGGGCCGCGTCGGCTCCGATGAGGCCGAGGGTGCGGGCCGCGTGAGCCCGGCTGAAGGCGTCGTCCTCGTTCAATGCGGCCGTGAAAAAACGCTCCCCGTGGACCACCAGCCCGGGCCGGACCTCGGCCAGCCGCGCCAGACCCCAGAACACGTCGCGCCGCAGCTCGGCATGCTCAAGGTAATTGCCGTCGCACGCCTCGTCGCAGAAGATGTAAGAGACGAGTATCTTGTGGTATTCACTGGCGATACGCTCGCTCACAGCCATGGCCTCGCCCATGAAATGAGGAATGCCCCACCCAAGGTTGCCCGACTCCTCGTTCATGTACCACATGCAGGTACGCATCAACACCCTGGCCTTTTCCATGGAAGCCTCGACCATGCGTGCCGCTGTCAGCCCGAAGGCCGTGGCCGAATGCCAGCGAACCGCCTCGTCGCGATCCAGACGCAGCGACAGCAAAGGGGGCACAAGGATTCCCGCAGGCCATTGTTCCAGCCCCTCCAGCCGTTCCTGCCAGTTCTCAAGGGCCAGAATGGACCGCACCTCGCGCTTCACTTGGCGGAATCTGGACATCGCGCCTCCGATGACGGGGTCAGGGCGCGGCCGGGCCGCACCCATGAAAAAGGAGGACCGCACACCGCGATCCTCCTAATGATAAGCATTTCTCTTCGGTCCGCAAGGGCGGCCGGGCACGGGTCAGTTGTTGGCCTCGACTTCCTTCTTGAAATCCTCGGGCACTTCAAAACCGTTTTCCTCGGCCCGGACCATGCACGTGGCGGCATCGGCCCATTCCTCCTTGGCCGCGTGGATGAGGGCCTTGTTGTTCCAGGCCGGGCCGAAGTTAGGGTACTTTTCCAGGATCTTCTTGAGCAGTTTGTCCGCTTCCTCGTAATCGCCGATGGTGATGAAGAGGCTGGACATGGTGGCCTGGGCCTGGACGAACTCGGGGTCCAGCTTGAGCGCCTTCTTGAGGGCCTTGTGGGCGTTGTCCGTATCGCCGAGCTGGAGCTGGACAAAGCCAATGTTGCCCCAGGGCACGGCAAAGAAGGGACGCTGCTGGGTGGCCTGAACATTGTAATTCAGACAGCTTTGCAGATCGCCCCGCTGCATGGCGATACCGCCAAGCTGGACATATCCTTCGGCCAGACGCGGCGAATGGGCAACGGCATCCAGAAATTCGCGCTCGGCCTCCATGAAGTCCCGGCGCGACAGATAGGCAACGCCGAGGTTGTAATGGCTGTTGCCGCACTGGGGGTTTTTCTTCAGCTTGGCCTTGAGGTCGGCGATATACTCGTCGAGATTGTCGAATTTTTCCATGGCCTATCCTTTCATTACGGTTTGACGCCGTGTTTTTTCAGATGTTCCGCATACCAGAGGCAATACTCGAAGACAGGTCTGACCTTCTCGAAATTCATCACCAGCATGACATTGAACTCGTTGACCGCGTCCACATACTCCTGGTTGCCGCGCTTGCCGCAGTGGCGCATGAAGAGCTGGGTCAGATGGTCGGAGGTGAAGCCGGTCCGATCGCGACGAATGTCGATGGGCTCGAAGGGGGCCGCGAAGGGGTCCCAGTTTTCAAAGCCCACGCGGTCCACGAACCTGCGCCGCCGTGGCGACATCTTGTCGTACATCCACTGCTTGCGTTCGGCCATCTGCTCGGGCGTGAACTCCTCATAGATGTTGGATTCGCTCATGCCTGCCCCTCGCCCCCGCCGAGAACAATGGTGTTGCTGGTGCAGGATTCGCAGGCGGATTTGCTTTCAGTGCATGACGAGCAGGCGTCCCCCGCTCCGCCCGGTGCCTTGATCGTGATCGGCCGGGGTGCCGGGGCCTTGGTCGCAGACGCGGCCGTCTGCCTGTCGCTGCCCACGACCTTGTCCGGGACATTCACGCCGAGGTATTCCTCGTCGTAATCCGTGACCAGAGCCATGGACAGGGGGACGAGCATGTCGCCCAGCTCCTTGTACCGGCTGCCGATGCCCTTTTGCAGGTCGCGGCCAATGCCGATGAGCCGGTCAAGAATGATATCCATGTTGACCGTGGGATATTTTTCGCCGCCCTTGAAGCCCGAGAGTTTGCAGGTATGGGCTTCGCCCGCGATGGAGGTGGGCACACCGTAAAGACGGCAGGTGATGGGACGGTGCTCATACATAACGCAGAGGTTGTCGTCAGAGAGCATGGGGCAGCGCACCCGGGCCCGCGAGACTTCCAGGAGGATTTCCGAGGCCGGGCGGCCTTCCTGGCTCGCCTTGAAAACCTTGCGCTTGAGCTTGTGTATCTGGCGGTCGGCCGTGTCGGCGCGATTGAGAACATTGCTGCGCTCAAGCCCCGAGAAAAGTTCGTTGAACTTGTGGTTGATGTAGATGGCCTCAGCCAGAGTGATGTCGAAAAGGGCATGGCAGCAGTCGCTGCATCCCTTGCCACACTTTACCAGATCGCCCATCTCGGTCTCGAATTTGTCAAAGACCGTCTCAACCTCGGCGACGATGGCCTCATACCTCTTGAAATATTCGGAAAAATCCAGCGCCATACATGCTCCTCGTCTGGCCGACAGGTCTGGCCCCAGTCGCAATGCGACATCGTGCCCGTAAGGATAAGTCGTGAATCGGGATCGTCAACCGTGCAGACGGGTCAAACGGTCCCGGCTGACGAACCTTGGCGCCGGTTTTGGGCGCCTGGCGAGAAGATACCCCGTTCCCGGCCATGGCGAAAAAGGAAACGGGAGCAACGGTGACCCGCCGCTCCCGGAGCCGTGGCAAAACCTTTGGGACTAGTTCTCTTCAATGGTGATGGCGTCGGCCTCGCAGACCTCAACGCAGGACTCGCAACCGAGGCACTCTTCCTCGTTCACGGCAACGGCCTTGCCGTCCTGAAGCTCGTAGACCTCGACGGGACAGACATCAACGCACTCGCCGTCGCCGGTACATTTGTCATGATCAACAGTGATAGTGTAGCCCATTGTTCCCTCCAGAATAATTTGGGATGCCCGCGTCTCACGGGACTGGTTTGTTGCGCCTTGGCGCAACGGATGATTGCACGCTACCGACCCGAAAGGCCGGGCACGAGTTGCAGATATATTCAAGCCAGCCCTGTGTCAAGACATGAAAACCCATTTCACTCCCCAGTCGTCCCCGACGCACTTTCGGGTGTTGTGACTGACGGCCTAGTCGTTTATCCTGCCCTCGGACCTCAACCCTCAACACCGACAAGGATACCCATGTTCAACCGAAACGAATTGGAAAGATACGCCCGTACCCTGTGGTGGGGGCTGACCACCGCCCGCACCAATCCCTATGCCCCCGGCGACACCATCCTGCTCCGCTTCGACGCCCCGGCCCTGCCCCTGGCCGAGGCCGTCTTCGACATGCTCATGGAAAAAGGACTCAACCCTGTGGCCCGTCAAAACATGACCCCGGCCATGGACCTTTCCTTCTACGGCAGGGGAACCGATGCCCAACTCACGGCTGTTCCGGCCGGAGACCGGGAACTGGTCGAGAGCGCAAACGGACTCATCTCCCTCATCGCCCCCGCCTCCCTGACCCACCTCAAGGACGTGGACCCCAAGCGGATAGGTCAGGCCGCCGTGGCCCGCAAGTTCATGCGCGACATCATGGAGCAGCGCGAGCAATCCGGCGACTTCGGCTGGACCCTGTGCCTGTATCCCACCGAGGCAATGGCCGAGGCGGCCGGGCTGACCATGGCCGAATTCAAGGCCCAGGTGGTGGACGCCTGCTTCCTGGACCACGACGATCCCTCGGCCAAGTGGGCAGAGATCTTCACCGAGGCCGAAAAGGTCAAGGCCTGGCTCAACGGTTTGCTCATCGAACGGCTGCGCATCACCTCCGAAAACACCGATCTGACCGTGACTCCGGGGCAGGACCGTCGCTGGCTCGGCGTCTCGGGCCACAACATACCGAGCTTCGAGATATTCCTCTCGCCCGACTGGCGCGGCACCGAGGGAGTCTACTACGCGGACCAGCCCTCCTACCGTTCCGGCAACTACGTGGAGGGAGTGCGTCTGACCTTTGAGAAGGGCGTGGCAGTCAAGACCGAGGCCAAGGTGGGCGGCGAGTTCGTGGCCAAGCAGTTGACCCTGGACGAAGGAGCCAACCGGCTGGGCGAGTTCTCCCTGACCGACCGCCGTTTCTCCCGGATCACCGCCTTCATGGCCAACACCCTGTTCGACGAAAACTTCGGCGGCGACCAGGGTAACTGCCATGTGGCCGTTGGCGCCTCTTACGCCGACACCTATGCGGGCGACCAGTCCACCCTGGACAAGGACAGAAAGAACCACCTGGGCTTCAACGACTCGGCCCTGCACTGGGATCTGGTCAGCACCGAACGCAAGACCGTCACCGCCACCCTGGCCGACGGCAGCGAACTGATCATCTACAAGGACGGAGAATTCCAGTATTGAGGAACCGCACGGGCGGCGACAGCAAGGAGAAAGCCATGGCAAAACGCAACATCTATCTCGATACCATCCCCGTGGAAGAGGCCGTGGCGCGCGCCAAGGCCGTCCTCGACCGCAAGGCCCTGATCGCTTCCGAGACCGTGCCCACCCACGAGGCGGCCGGACGGGTCACGGCCGGGCCGATCTTCGCCCGCTGCTCGTCGCCCACCTTTCACTCCGCGGCCATGGACGGCATTGCGGTCCGCGCCGACACCACCTTTGCCGCCCGCGAGGATCGGCCGGTCTCTCTGGCCCACGGAACGCAATTCGTCTTCGTCAACACCGGCAATCCCCTGCCCGAGGGGATGAATGCCGTAATCATGATCGAGAACGTGGTCCAGAAGGATGAAGCCACGGCCCTCATCGACGCACCGGCCTTTCCCTGGCAGCATGTCCGCCGCATCGGCGAGGACATCGTGGCCACCGAACTGCTCATCCCTCAATTCCGCCAGCTCGCCCCCTGCGACATCGGCGCCCTGCTCTCGGCAGGCATCTACGAGGTCCAGGTACGCGAACAGGTCCGGGCCGTGTTCGTGCCCACGGGGGACGAGGTGCTCGACTTCCACGACAGGCCCGAGCCACGCGCCGGCCAGGTCATCGAGTCCAACTCCCAGGTATTCATGGCCTATGCGGCCTCCTGGGGGGTCAGGGCGAGCTTCACCCCGCCCGTGCCTGACGACGAGGAGACCCTGCACCGGGCCGTGCTCGACGGGCTGGCCTCGGGCAACCATGCGGTCATCGTGGGCGCTGGCTCCAGCGCTGGCAGCAAGGACTACACCCGCCGCGTCTTCGAGTCCGTGGGGCGGGTGTTGGTCCACGGCATCTCGGTCATGCCCGGCAAGCCCACCCTGGTGGCCGTCACCGACGAACGTAGCGGCCACCCCGGTCGCCTGCTGGTGGGTGCGCCCGGCTACCCGGTCAGCGCCGTGGTCTGCCTTGAGAAGGTGCTGGCCCCGATCCTGGCCTGGCTCACGGGCGCGGCCGAGCCGGAGCGGGCCACCGCCCAGGTGACGCTGGCCCGCAAGACCCCCTCGAAACCCGGTATGCGCGAGGCCCTGCGCCTTGCGGCCGGACGCATCGGAGGCCGCATCGTGGCAGCCCCCCTGGCCCGGGGCGCGGGCATGATCACCACCCTGACCCGGGCCCAGGCCGTGGCCTACATTCCCGAGGCGTCCGAGGGCATTGACGAGGGCGAAACCGTGACCGCCGAACTGCTGGTGCCCAAAACCGAACTCGACCGGGTCCTGGTCCACGTGGGCAGCCACGACAACACGCTGGACATGCTGGCCAACGAGCTGATGGGGCTGACCCAGCCGCTGCGGCTGGTCTCGAGCCACGCCGGGAGCATGGGCGGCCTGACCGCTCTCAAGGCCGGCTCCGCCCTGTTCGCCGGAGCGCATCTCTTCGACCCCGAAACGGACGACTTCAACTTCCCCTTCATTGCCCGCTATCTCAAGGAACTGGATGTCACCGTGGTCAACCTCGCCATCCGCCATCAGGGACTCATAGTGCCCAAAGGCAACCCCCTGTCCATCCAGGGCGTCGAGGACCTGACCCGCGAGGACGTGCGCCTCATCAACCGCCAGCGCGGGGCAGGCACCCGCATCCTCCTCGACCATCACCTGAAGACAGCGGGCATCGCCCCGGCCGATGTCCGCGGCTACGACAACGAGGAGTTCACGCACATGGCCGTGGCCGTGAACGTGCTCACGGGCGCGGCCTCCTGCGGCCTGGGCATCTTCGCTGCGGCCAAGGCCCTTGGTCTCGACTTCGTGCCCCTGGCCCGCGAGCGCTACGACCTGGTCATCCCCACCGCCCACATGAACGACCCGCGCATCACCGCCCTGCTCGCCACCATCGGCCAGAACGCCATCAAGGCGGCCATCAACGGCCTGGGCGGCTACGAAACCTCCCTGACCGGACAGGTCATGCGTCCCGGCATGGGGCTGGGCTGAGAGAAAGGGGAAAACACCATGCCAAAGAAGACGGCACTCGTGGTCGTTGATGTGCAGAACATCCTGTTCGAAACACCGGGGTACGAACTGTACAGGGCGAAAGAGGTCCTCGGCGTAATCAGCAGACTGATCGGATCGGCCCGCGAAGTCGGCGTGCCGGTGGTCTTCATTCAGCACACCACCCGCGGCGCTGGCAGCGAGTTCGAGAAGGGCTCGCACAACTGGCGCATCCATCCGGCCATCGCCCCCCAACCCGGCGACAGCGTGTGCCTGAAATACTCCTACGACGCCTTTTACGACACGGACCTCCACGCGACCCTCAAGGAACTCGGCGCTACCCGGCTCGTCTTCTGCGGTCTCCAGACAGAGGTTTGCATGGACACCACGGTGCGCAGCGCCCTGGCCCACGGCTATGCAGGCGTCCTGGCGGCCGACGGCCACTCCACCTACGACAAGCCCTGCGCCACGGCCCAAACCATCATCGACCTGCACAATGACGTACTCCATCGACGATTCTGCACGGTCATGCCGTCAGACGGGATCAAATTCTCAGGACTACCCCAGCTTCAGGCCGTTTGACACGGGCTTGTCCGGCACGGCCAGGACCACGCCGTCGTCGCGGTAAAAGCCGGTGATCAGGCATTCCGAGCGCATGGGGCCAATCTGCTTGGGCGCAAAGTTGACCACGGCCACTATCTGGCGTCCCACCAGATCTTCCGGCGCATAGAGTTCGGTTATCCGGGCGCTCGACTTGCGCTCGCCGATCTCCGGGCCGAAATCCACCCACACCTTGTAGGCAGGATTACGCGCCTCGGGAAAGGGTTCAACCCTGGTCACGGTCCCCACCCGCAACTCCACCTGCTCGAACTCGGCCCAACATATGGTCTTCATGACAAACTCCTGGCTATCCGCCCTTTGTCGCGTTTTCCGGGACGCTGCTTCCGGCAGCGCCAAGCCCCCCCATACCATCCGGTACGCCCAACGGAAAGGGGAGCCCCGAAGGGCTCCCCGCGTACAGAGGAAGGGGTGTGACGGAAAATCAGCGCCATCGGACATAGGCCGAGCCGCCGCGCAGCGCGGCAGCCAGGACGGCCACACCCAACGCCCCGGCCAGCCCCAGATGGACCCACTCGATGAGCACCACCAGGACCGGATCAAGGGTCACAGAAGGCAGGTTGCGGTACATGCGCAGACCGCCGCTGACCATGAGTCCGCCGAGGATGGCGACCCGCACCGCGCCGAGGCGGGTGAGCGCGAGTCTGTCCTTCCATCCGAGCAGCCAGTTGATGGAGGACAGCCCGGCCGTGAAAAGCAGCAGGGCCGCGAACAGGTAATGCAGTCGGTGAACAAGGTAGAAATCCCCGGTCCAGCCCAGACCCGGCACCTCGGTCAGGGCGTAGCGTTCGGCCAGAGGCATGTGGAGCAGCCCGGTCACGGCAAGCCCTGTAACCGAGACGAGATAGAGACGGACGATCCAGGGGGTATACGGTCTAGCTCGCATCGCCGTCCTCCCTGGATGAGATTGTGCCGTCGTTCTCGCCCGGCCCCAGGAGCTTGGCCCCCACCCCCAGAAAACCCGCGGCAACGCCCGCCAACGGGGCGACCAGAGCAGCCGTGGCCATGGCGGTCTCATCGGCCATGACATCGGCCACGGGCTTCAGGTGCGGACGGCCTGCGCCCTGGTCCAGGGCGGCATCCAGGAGCTCAAAGGGCACGGGGGATACATATATGGTATTGGTTCCGCCGTTCTCATCAAGGCCGTAAAGAAAACCGTTCATCGAGTCGGCCAGCCTGCGCGCCAGGGCGACCATCTCCCGGCGCGGACCGATGGTCTGCACCTCCTCGGGACACTGCTCTATACAGGCGGGCATCTCCCCCCGGTCGAGACGTTGATGGCAGCGGTCACACTTGTACATGACCCCGTTGCCTGCAAAACGCGGCATAAGGTGGAGGTAAAGCCCCACCCCGGACTGACGCTGCGGGATATGCCAGGGACAGACGGTACGGCATTTGGCCCCGCCCAGGCACAACGAGTCGCTGATGCGGGTCAGGCCGTTGGTCTGCTTGTTGGCCGCGCCAAAGGGACAGAGGTTGGCACAGGGCGGATTGACGCAGTGCATGCAGCGGCGCGGTATGTGGAGGGTATGCTCCCGCCCCCCGTGGCGCACCCGGACGCTCTGGATGAAAAGCCAGTTGTAGGGGGTGAGCCTGTCGTCAACGTCTCTTCTGTCGGACCAGTCCTCGGGCCTGGCCCGCCGGGCGGGCGACATGACAGGAAAGGGCTTGACCGGCTCAGGAAACTTTTCCTCGTTGGCCTCGCGGCACGCCTCCACACAGGCTCCGCAGCCAATACAGCGCGACAGGTCAAGCACCGTGACCAGTTCCTCGTCTGCCGATGCCGCCGGAACTCCCCCAGATTCGGCCTTGGCCAAGGACGGAACAGCCATCCCGACCCCGCCAACGGCCAGGGCCTTGAGAAATCCCCGTCTGCTCAGACCGGATGAGGTTACCTCGGGTTCCTTCATGATCTCGGCACTCCTTTCTGTGAATTGCGCATGCCGCCTGCTTCCCTTTCCAAATACCCTATAGGGGTATCTTGCCAAATGTCAACCCCGAATCCTGGGGATTGTGTACCGCCAGGGTTCGGCGTAGTGTGAAACCACGCTTGCCAGGAGGGATGCACTCCCGCATCGCTCCCCGCAAGTTGACTTTTTTGTGCAATCTTCGCTCATCGGAGTTTGACATGAAGGAATCTCTCGACTATACACAGCGATACCACGACACCGAGTCCCCGGCGCCCGAATCGACTACACCGAGTATCCGGGCGCAGCCTTTGGCGGACTCCCCCCTTGGCGCACCCCCGGAACCATCCGGGGGCGGACGACGAAGAAACCCTTCGAAACAAGGTCCGAACAGCCGAACTTTCTTTTGCACCCGACGCCTGGAGGGGGGCTACACTCATGACTTTCAGAGGTAAGCATATGTTGAAAGAGACCAAGGACACCAGGGGCAAGACCGCGTATCTGATCCTCGACGGAACCACCTATGAGCTGCCCGTCATCGTGGGCAGCGAAAACGAGCACGCCATCGACATCCGCTCCCTGAGAAAGGAGACCGGCCACATAACCTACGACCCGGGCTACGGCAACACCGGAGCCTGCTCCAGCGCCATCACCTTTGTGGACGGCGAGCGCGGCATCCTTCGCTATCGGGGGTATCCCATCGAGGAGCTGGCCGCCAACAGCACCTTCATCGAAACCGCCTACATGCTCATTTTCGACGCCCTGCCCACCCGCGAGCAGCGCCAGCAGTTCCGCGACCTGCTCAGTGACCAGGAACTGCTGCACGAGGGACTGCGCCATCATTTCGACGGCTTTCCTTCGGCCGGACATCCCATGGCCATCCTCTCGGCGGTGATCAACGCCATGGGCTGCTACCACCCCGACCTGCTGGAAATCGAGACCGAGGAAGAATTCCTTCGGGCTGCTGCCAAGATCATCTCCAAGGTCCGCACCATCGCGGCCTGGTCCTTCCGCAAGGGCCAGGGGTTGCCCTTCATGTACCCGGACCCCAAGCTATCGTATTGCCGCAACTTCCTGCACATGATGCACTCCATCCCCTACAAGCAGTTCGATCCCACGGACGAGCAGGTCCGCGCCCTCTCCCTCTTCTTCCTCCTCCACGCCGACCACGAGCAGAACTGCTCCTGCTCCACGGTACGCATGGTCCAGTCCACCGAGGCCAACCTCTTCGCCTCGGTCTCGGCGGGCATCTGCGCCTTGTGGGGCAGGCTCCACGGCGGCGCCAACGCGGGCGTGGTCCACATGCTCGAACAGATCCGTGACGGCGAGGCATCCATCCCCGAGTACCTTGACCGGGTGAAGAAAAAGGAATGCAAGCTGATGGGCTTTGGCCACCGCATCTACAAGAGCTTCGACCCACGGGCGAAGATACTGCGCGAGGCAGCCCACGACATGCTTCAGTCCACCGGCTACGAGGACCCGCTCCTCGACATAGCCCTCGAACTGGCCGAAGCGGCCATGCACGACGACTACTTCATCGAGCGCAAGCTCTACCCCAACGTGGACTTTTACTCGGGCATCATCCTGCGCGGCCTGGGCATTCCGGTGAACATGTTCCCGGTCATGTTCGCCATCGGCCGCATGCCCGGCTGGATAGCCCATTGGCACGAAGCCCACAGCGACGGCACCACCCGCATTCACCGGCCCCGCCAGATATATGCCGGGCCGAATCCCCGCCCCTATGTGCCCATCGATCAGCGCTAGGGCGCGGCTTTGCCAGATGACACCCCGGCCCTGGCCGGGGTTTTTCTTGCCCGGCCAGGAAACGCGGTATAATATTCCCGAAAAACCGGACGGATATCCCCGGTTGAGGAGAGCGGCAATCCATGAGCTTTGAGAGGATCGCCTGCGTTTCGTCCGAATCGCCCAAGGCCCGCGAGGGGATGCGCCGACTGGCCGCGGCCCTGCCCCTGGTGCCTGTGGCCGAAGCGGATGTGATCATTGCCCTGGGCGGAGATGGCTTCCTGCTGCGAACCATGCACGAATACCTGCACACAGGCCTGCCCATCTACGGCATGAACCGCGGTTCCGTCGGCTTTCTGCTCAATGAGTTCACCTGCGACAATCTGCGCGAAAGGCTTCACAGCGCCCAACTGCATTTCCTCCACCCATTGCGAATGACCGCCACCTCCATTGACGGCGAGCGCCACGAGGCCCTGGCCTTCAACGAGGTGGCCCTGCTCCGCAGCTCCCAGCAGTCAGCCCATGTGCGGGTGCAGGTCAACGGCCGCCAGCGCCTGGCAAACCTCGTGTGCGACGGGGTCATGGTGGCCACCCCGGCAGGCAGCACAGCCTACAATCTCTCGGCCCACGGGCCCATCATTCCGCTGGGGTCCAACGTCCTGGCCCTCACTCCGGTCAGCCCCTTCCGCCCCCGCCGCTGGAACGGCGCGCTCCTGCCCCATACGGCCGAAGTGGAGTTCGAAATTCTCAGCCCTGCGCGGAGACCCGTGGATGCCTCGGCCGACTCCACCCAGGTCAGGATGGTGACGCATGTGACCGTACGCGAGGACCCGTCACTGCCCGCCCGCATCCTCTTCGACCCTGACCGCTCGCTGGAAGAGCGCATCTTCAACGAGCAGTTCCTCCACTGAGGTCCGTCCGGGCAGCCTTGAGGGCGGGTATTGTACAAACGGTGCAAAAAGTTGTATAGTCGTTGCGCCCAAGAGCCATTCACGCCCCGGTCCGCACCAGGCGCCCATGCCGAGGCACACACCATACACTTCAGGACACCATGGAAAACCACAGCACCAGAGACACCAGCGACCAAACATCAGGAACCGGCGCGGAGCCGCAAACCATCACCTTCGACGCCCTGCCCGGCATCCTGCGGCAGGCCTGCGACCGCGCCGGATGGACCAAGCTCATGCCGGTGCAGGAAAAGGCGATTCCCCTCCTGCTCGACGACCGCGATGTCATGGTCCAGGCCAGAACAGGCTCGGGCAAGACCGGCGCCTTTGTCCTGCCGCTCCTCGACAAACTCGACCCCGATCTGGCCCAGTGTCAGGCCCTTGTCATGGTCCCCACCCGCGAGCTGGCCCGGCAGGTGGCCGACGAGGCCCGGATGCTCTCCGGCGAAAGGGGCATCGGCGTGGTCGCCGTCTATGGCGGCGTGGGCTACAAGGAACAGCTCGACGCCTTTCGCGAAGGCGCTCACCTCGTGGTGGGCACGCCCGGCCGCATCCTCGACCACCTCGTGCGCCGCAACCTGACGCTGGACCACCTCAAGGCCCTTATCTTCGACGAGGCGGACCGCATGCTCTCCGTGGGCTTCTACCCGGACATGGTCGAGGTCAAGCGGTATCTGCCGCGCTCCCTGCGCGGGGCGTTCATGTTCTCGGCCACCTTCCCGCAGAGCGTCCTGCGTCTCGCCGAAGAATTCATGCACAAGCCGGAGTTCCTCAGCCTCTCCAGCGAAGAGACCAACATCTCGGCCATCGCCCACCAGTTCGTGGAGGTTCCGGCCATGGGCAAGGAGCGCAAGCTCATCAAGCTCATCGAACTTGAGAACCCCACCTCGGCCATCATCTTCTCCAACACCAAACGCAACGTGGAATTCACCGCCGCCCTGCTCGCCCAGTTCGGCTTCGACGCCGAAGGGCTGACCTCGGACCTGACCCAAGCCAAGCGCGAATCGCTCATGGCCCGGATCAAGGCGGGCAAGTTGCGCTTTCTGGTGGCCACGGACGTGGCCGCACGCGGCATCGACATCCCGGAACTGTCCCATGTCTTCATGCTGGAACCGCCCGAAGATCCCGAGTCCTACGTCCATCGGGCGGGCCGCACCGGACGTGCCGGGGCCACAGGCACGGCCATCACCCTGGTGGATGTCATCCAGCGCATGGAGCTTGAGCGCATCGCCGCCCGCTTCTCCATCCACTTCGAAGAGATCAAGGACCCCACCGATGAGGATGTGGCCAAGATCATAGAGGAGCGGCTCACGGCCCTGCTCGAAAAGAAATTCCGCAAGCTGACCAACCTGGAACGCGAACGCGCCGCCCGCTTCCTCTCCCTGGCCTGCAAGTACGCGGACAACGAGGAGTCCCTCGGGCTGCTGGCCATGCTCCTGGACGAGCTCTACCAAAACGCCCTGCACGGCAAGCGGGCGGCAGAGCCCGCAGGGGGCACACAACCCGCCCCGGCCCGGGAGAGCCGGACGGAGCGTGGCGACAACGAATCCTCCCGCGAAGGCAGACGCCGTGGACGCGGCAAAAAAAACGGATCTCCCGAGGGCGAACGCCCCCTCAAGACGGAACAGGACCGCGAAAAAGGACAAGGGCAGGACATGGCCCGCTCCACACCTCGCGTGGCCGACGCCGACAGGAACCAAGACGCGCCCGACCGCGGTCAGACCAGGGAGCGCAAGCCGGTTTCCCGGACCGAAGGACACAACGACCCCGACAACAACGACAAGCCGCACAAGTCCCGCCGATCCAGACGCGGCAAGCGCAAGGCGGACACGCCGGGGGATGAGCCGAAGGCAATGGTCGGACAGACCGACAAAACCTCCCGGCAGGAAGAACGCGAGTGGAATGGGGCGGAAGACATCGAGAGCAGCCAGCCCGCTGCCCAGGAGGACACGAAACCCGTATCCCGCCCCAGGCCCAGACGGCGCAGACGCAAGAAGCCCTCGTCCGGGGCCTAGCCGGCACGGCCCTTCTGCCGCCCACCCGTTTGCCATGAGGCCCGCCGCTCCGCTTCGTCGCCAGCCCCTGGCCCAGCCCCCGGCGCTGCCCATGAGCCGCCGGGAAATGGACCGCCTGGGCTGGGACCAGCTGGACATCCTGTTGGTCACGGGCGACGCCTATGTGGACCATCCTTCCTTCGGTGCCCCCCTGCTGGGACGCTGGCTGGTGCATCACGGATTCCGGGTGGGCATTGCGGCCCAGCCCCGGTGGGACACGCCCGACGACGTGGTCCGCATGGGCAGGCCCCGCCTCTTCGCCGGGGTCACGGCCGGTTCCCTCGACTCCATGCTCGCCCACTACACGGCCTTTCGCAAGAAACGAAGCGACGACGCTTACACCCCGGGCGGCAAGGCCGGCAGCCGCCCCAACCGGGCCTGCATCGCCTACGCCAACGTGGTGCAACGGGCCTTTCGCGGCCTGCCCGTAATCCTTGGAGGCATCGAGGCATCCCTGCGCCGCGTCGCCCACTACGATTTCTGGGCGGACGCAGTACGCCGCTCCATCCTCCTCGACAGCAAGGCCACGGCCATAGCCTACGGCATGGCCGAAAACACCATCGTGTCCATTGCCGAGGCCATAGACAGCATCGGCGACACGGACCCGTCCGCCCTGCGCGGTCTGCTGGCCGCCATTCCCGGCGTGGCAACGGCCGGAAACCGGGACATGATCCCGGACTTCGCCCCGGTCGTGGAACTGCCCTCCATTGAGGAGATCCAGATCGATCCCCAGGCCCTGATCCGGGCCACCGTCATGCTGGAACGCCAAGTCCACCAGAACCGCGAAATAGCGGTACAACCCCACGGCGACAGGCTGGTCATCGTCACCCCGCCCGGCCCGCCCCTGGACACACGCGGCCTCGACGAGCTGGCCGGTCTGCCCTTCACCCGGCTGCCCCATCCCGCCTATACCGAACGCATCCCGGCCGCGGAAATGATCATGACCTCCATCACCACCCACCGCGGGTGCGCGGGCGGCTGTTCGTTTTGCACCCTGGCCCTGCACCAGGGGCGGCAGATCCGCTCGCGCAGCCGGGCATCCATCCTGCGCGAGGCCGAGGCCGTGACTCGAGTGCCCGGCTTCAGCGGCAGCATCAGCGATGTGGGAGGCCCAAGCGCCAACATGTGGGGAGGACGTTGCGCCGCGGACCAATCCGCCTGCGTCCGCTCCAGTTGCCTGACTCCCAAGCCGTGCCGACACTTCATCGTCAGCCAGTCCGCCTTCCTCGATCTGCTCGACGGAGTGGCGGAGCTGCCCAAGGTCAAACACGTTCGCGTTGCCAGCGGCTGGCGCATGGACCTGGCCCTGACCGACATGCAGCCCCTGGCTCGCCTCATCCGCACCTATGTGGGCGGACAGGCCAAGGTCGCCCCCGAAAACATGGCGGAGCACGTCCTCAGGCTCATGCGCAAACCCTCCTTCGCCACCTTCGAGCGATTCCTCGAAGTCTTTGGCCGGGAATCGGCCAAGGCGGGCAAACGCCAATTCGTGATCCCCTATCTCATGAGCGCCTTCCCCGGCTGCACGGACAACGACATGCTCGCCCTGGGCCGCTGGCTTCGCGATCGCGGGTGGAAACCCGAGCAGGTGCAGTGCTTCATCCCCCTTCCCGGCACGGCCGCAGCGGCCATGTTCCACGCCGGGACCGACCTCGCGGGCAAGCCCGTTCCGGTGGCGCGAACCGATGCCCAGCGTCTGCGCCAGCACGGCCTGCTCCTGCCCGCCGCCAAATCTCCAAGCATCACTCCCGCGCACAAGCAACAGCACAGAAAGCATCGGCCAAAAAAGAAATAATAACTACTGCTTCCATAGAGTTCTACCAACCTCTTTTCACCTGATCGTAACATTTCTCCGCAACAACGGTCACACTTCCAGGCTTATGAGCCTCAGGGCGACAATCAGCTCCGCGCCCTTTAACCTCATAATGATTCAGGGAAGTTCCATGACGCGCCTCGGTTTTCGCAGCAAACTTTTCGCTGCCTCCATTTGTATCGTGATCATCACCATCGTCTGCCTGTCGGTGGTCAACTTCGTGCAGTCCAGACGCGCCTATCTCGAGAACGGCCTCTCGACCCTCGCGAGCGTCTCGGACACCCTGCGCGAGACAGTGCTGCTCCAGGACGACCTGTCCAGGAAAAAGATCGACTCGGATCTGAACATCCTGCGATCCATGATGGGCGTCAGCGGTCTGCCCATGTTCGAAATCCTCTATGACGTGGAGATGCCCGTGCGCGACCAACGCACCGGCCACAGGCGCGACGCGGTCCTTCCGGCCTTCAAGCTCGGATCGCACTATCTGCACGAATCAACGCGCCTCGTGGACTCCATGGCCGAAACCGTCGGTGTGATTTCGTCCGTTCTCCAACTCCACCAAGGGGAGCTGGTGCGCGTCAGCACGACCCTCATCGGGGCCGACGGACGCCCCGCCAGGGGACTGACCATACCCGCGGATGACGCGGCCACACGGGCCGTGATGGCTGGCGGTCGATACACCGGCATCAGCACCATCGACCATGTGGCCTACGTCACGGCCTATGAACCCATTCGCGACTTCGACGGCCAGACCATCGGGGCGCTGGAGGTGGCACAGCCCGTCATTCCCGACGAACTGGCCCGCTACATCAGCCAGGTCGGCGTGGGAGGCAAGGGCTTTTCCTACGTCTTTATGCCCGACGGCTCCTTTGCGGTGAAGCCGACGGACCATGCTCTGGCCAGGGCCGTGGTCTCCGCCACCCTGGAAAGAGACGAACGCGACCCGAGCACCGGGCTCGTGGAAACGGGCGATGGCGCTGTCCACTCCCGCGTGGTCCGCATCGAACCGTGGGATGCCTACCTCGTCACCAGCATAACCACCGCCGAGATACTCGAGGGAGTGAACCAGCGCATCATCCGGGGCGCCTTGGCCAGCGGCGCGGTCCCCCTGCTGCTTGCGGTGGGCATCGTATGGTTCACCAGCCGCCAGCTCATGCTTCCCATGACCCGGCTCGCGGCCGTGGCCGACGCGGTCCGCCAGGGCGACTTCAACTGCGATTTCGACTACCGCGCCAGCGACGCCATCGGCCGCACTGTGACCGCGTTCCGGCACATGGTCCAGGAAATGAAAAACAAGCTCGGCTTCAGCCGGGGCGTGCTCGCGGGCGTGACCATCCCCTGCGCCGTGGTGGACCTCGACAACCGCCTGACTCATTTCAACCAAGCTGCCGTGGTCATCCTGGGCAAGCGCAAGACGCCGGACGCCTACCTGGGCATGTCGCTCAACGAGGTGATCTATCACGACCCGACTCGCAAGACATTGACCCAGGTGGCCATGGAAAAGCGGCATCAGTCGGAATGGGAAATCGACCTGACCCGCGACAACGACGGCACCACCGTTACCCTGCATGTGGTGGCAACCCCCATCTACGACCTTGACGACGAACTCATCGGAGCCATCACCATCTGGGTGGATCTGACCGAGGAGCGCACCCAGAAGAAGGCTGTGGAGGCCAAGAACGCGCTCATCGAACAGGCCGCCCGAGAGGCCGACGACATCGCCCGCAACGTCTCGGCCGCCACGCGCACCCTCTCTGAACGCATTGACGCCGCCAGCAAGGGAGCAGGAATGCAGCGCGACCGCGCGGGCGAAGCCTCGACAGCCATGGATCAGATGAACAAAACCGTCATCGAGGTGGCGGCCAATGCCTCGGCCACCGCCCGCGTGGCCGAGGAGACCCGCGAACTGGCCCGCTCGGGCGAAGAAGTGGTGGGCAGGTCCGTGGCCATGATCCGCGATGTGCACGAGCAGTCTGTCGGGCTGCGCGGTCAGATGGACGAACTTGGCGGACACGCCAGGGGCATCGGGGCCATCATGGGCGTGATCACCGACATCGCCGACCAGACCAACCTGCTGGCGCTCAACGCAGCCATCGAGGCGGCCAGGGCAGGCGAGGCCGGGCGTGGCTTCGCCGTGGTGGCCGACGAAGTGCGCAAACTGGCCGAAAAGACCATGAACGCCACACACGAGGTGGGCCAGTACATCGCCTCCATCCAGGAAAGCGCCGACATCAGCATCAAAAAAACCGACAAGGCCAACCAAGCCCTTGAAGCCTGCCGCGAACTGGTGGAGCGCTCGGGCACCTCGTTGACGGCCATTGTCGAGAAGGTCGAGGAATCCGTGGCCCAAGTGCGCAACATCGCCACAGCCGCCGAGGAGCAGGCCGCCACCAGCGAACAGATCAACCGGGCCACCGAAACCGTCAACGCCATCGCCGGAGAAACCGCCGAGGCCATGCGCGAATCCGCAAAGGCGCTGGATACCCTGAGCGCCCTCTCCGAGGATCTGCGCCGGGCCATCGAGAAAATGCAGAGCTAGAACGACCCACGCCACCAGCAAATCGAGAGGGGCATGCCGAAACGCGGCATGCCCCCCTTTATTGGTGCTGCGGCAGCGGCTTTCAGGCTACCACTTGATCTCGTACTTGTTGCGCAGGTAGATGGCCGCCGCGTTCATGGAGAGCATGACCGCCAGCAGGACGATGATGCCTGCCGAAGTACGCTCGGTGAAGGCCCGCAGGGAGTCGGACGACCAGGTGTATATCTGGGCGGGAAGAACAGTGGTCGCACTGGTGACGTTGTTGGTGGCGTCGGGGATATAGGCCATCATGCCCACGATGAGCAGCGGCGCGGTTTCGCCGATGGCCTGGGCCAGCCCGATGATGGTTCCGGTCAGAATGCCGGGCAGGGCCAGGGGCAAAATGGTGGTCAGCACCACCTGCCAGCGGGTGGCCCCGAGGGCCAGCGCACCTTCGCGGATGGAGCTGGGCACGGCCCGGATGGCCGCCCGGGTCGAAATGATGATCACCGGCAGGGTCATCAGTGAGAGAGTCAGGCCACCCGCCAGGGCCGACGAGCGCGGCACTCCGAAGAAGTTGATGAAGATGGAGAGCCCGAGTAGGCCGAAGAGGATGGACGGGATGGCGGCAAGGTTGTTGATATTGACTTCGATGATCTGCATGATCCGGTTGTTCGGCGCAAATTCCTCAAGATATATCGCGGTCATGACACCTATTGGGAAGCTGAAGACAAAGGTGATGGCCAGCACGTACATGGAGCCCACGGCCGCGGCCCAGATACCCGCCATCTCCGGCAGCTTGGAATCGCCGTTTTTGAAGAAACCGACATTGAAGGCGAGGCGGGCGCGGCCCTCGGCCCGCATGGTGTCCACCAACTTTCGCTCGTCCTTCTTGAGGCGATTGGGCTTGCCCTTGAGGTACTGGTCCACCTCGGCGTCGGCCAGAACCCATTTCTCCTCGACCGTGCCGAGCAGCGAGCGGTCCTCGCGCATCTGGGCCGGGATGAGCCGGGTGAATCCGCGGCTGACCAGATAGCTGAGGTCATCCTCCAGGGCGTAATCGCCCATTTTCCTGGCCTCTTCGCGATAGTTGACCTCCACCAGCAGCTCGCCCTGCTTGAAGGCGCTCAAGGCAGTGGAAACGATGTTGGTAAAGAAGAACACAAGAAACGCGGCGGCCATGAAGATAGCGCCGTAGGCATAGACGCGATAGCGTTTGTCGCGCCCTGCCCGCCGTTTGAGAACCTTCGGATCAATGGAATATTGCATGGTGTCCGCCTATTCGTATTGCTGTCTGAAGCGCCGGATGACCACCAGCGAAATGACGTTGAGAACCAAGGTGACCACCAGGAGCACGAGCCCCAGGCCGTAGGCTGCGAGGGTCTCCGGGCTGTCAAAGGCCTGGTCCCCGGTCAGGGCGTCCACGATGCGCACGGTAACAGTGGTCATGCCCTCAAGGGGATTCCAGGTCAGGTTGGCCCGCAGTCCGGCGGCCATGACCACGATCATGGTTTCGCCCACCGCCCGCGACACGGCCAGCAAAAAGGCGGAGATGATACCCGGCAGCGCAGCAGGCAGGACCACGGTCTTGATGGTCTCGGACTGGTACGCGCCCATGGCCAGCGAGCCCTCGCGCAGGGAGTTGGGCACAGAGGTGATCACATCGTCGGACAGGGACGAGACAAAGGGGATGATCATCACCCCCATGACCAGACCCGGCGCCAGCGCGTTGGTGTAGTCCGCCTGCAGGCCGAAATAATCCGCCGCCTCCACCACCAGGGGGCTGACCGTGATGGCCGCGAAGAAGCCATAGACCACGGTGGGGATGCCTGCCAGAATCTCCAGGGCGGGCTTGGCCACCTTGCGAAAGGCCGGAGAGGCGTACTCGGCCGTGCAAATGGCCGCGAACAGCCCGATGGGAATGGCCACCAGCATGGCGATTCCCGTGATCATGAAGGTACCCGCAAAGAGCGGGATGGAGCCGAACATGCCCTCGACGCCGTGGTCGCCGGCCGAAACGCCGTCCGGGCTCCAGTTGGTGCCGGTGATGAAATCCCACAGGCTGACGATCTGGAAAAAGCGCATGGCCTCGAAAACCACCGAGAGGACAATGCCGATGGTGGTCAGGATGGAGACGAGCGAAGCCGCGAACAGCAGCTTGACCACCACATCTTCCACCTTTGCCCGCGCACGCAGGCTCGGCTTGACGGCCATGAGACCGAGATAGAGCCCGCATGCGGCCAGTATCATCACGGTTGCCACAAGCGCCGTGCCCGGCACCTCGGCCATTCCGGTCAACTGAAGCACGGCGGCCAGCACCGAGGCCAGCAGGGCGGGCGACAGGGTGCATATCACCGCGAACCAGCCGTAACTGCCAGGGGTGGATTGAAATTTCTCCCCCTCGAAACGGGTCGAGAAGGTTTTCTTGGTGGCTAGGAAATAGGCCACCACCGCAAGGGGCAGCAGGCCGCACCCGAGGTAGAGAAAAATGGTACCTGTATCCACTATCGCCTCTGCTTGGACCGTCGGGGCAGAGAGCGCCCCCGTGCGGGCCGGTCTGTTTTGATTGCGATGGACTGATCAACGCTCAAAGAGACCGGCCCGGATGCCGGGCCGGTCTCTTTCAGATACGGTTGCGTTACTTCTTCAGGTCTTCCAGGGTCAGGTTCTTGTAGGACAACACATCCTTCTGGACCTTGGCGCGCAGGTCGTCGGCCAGGGGCACGAGACCGATGCGCTTGAGCAGGCCGTTGGTGCCGATCATCTTCTCGCTCATGAACAGCTCGAGGTATTCCTTCATGCCCGGAACCTTATCGAGGTGAGCCTTCTTGATATAGAAGAACAGGGAGCGGGAGATGGGGTATTCGCCGCTGGCGATGGCCTTGGGAGTGGCCTCCACGCCGTTGATCTTGGCACCCTTGATGCGGTCGGTGTTCTCGCCCAGGAAGGAGTAGCCGAAGATGCCGAAGGCGTCCATGTCCTTGGTCAGCTTCTGGACAATAAGGTTGTCGTTTTCACCGGCAGGCACATACGCGCCGTCCTGGCGCACTGCACTGTAGTTTTCGCCCTTCCCCTTGGGGGAAATGGCATCGTAGAGGGCACCGTTGGCCTTGGCAAAGCGACCGATGACCATCTCGGCAAAGGCGTCGCGGGTGCCGGAAGAGGTCGGCGGGCCGTAGAAGACGATCTTGCGTTTGGGCAGGGCCGGATTGATCTGGTCCCAGGTCTTGTAGGGGTTTGTCACCAGCTTGCCGTCAACAGGCACCATCTCCATTGTGGCCAGGGCCAATTCGGCCAGGGTGATGGAGAAATCGGGGTTCGAGATGTTCTGGGCCACGGCGATACCGTCGTAGCCGATGAGCACCTCGGTGATCTCGGTGATGCCGGCGGCCTGGGCGGCCTCCCACTCGGAGGTCTTCATGCGGCGCGAGGCGTTGGTGATGTCCGGGGTGTCCATTCCAGCGCCCTGGATGAAGAGCTTGAACCCGCCGCCCGAGCCGGTGGACTCGACCACAGGGGACTTGAACTGGGTGGTGGCGCCGAACTCCTCGGCCACATAGCTGGAGAACGGAAAAACGGTGCTGGAGCCGACGATCTTGATCTGATCGCGGGCATGGGCCATGCTGGCACCAAAGGTGAGAATGGCGACAGCGACAAGCAGCTTGACGAATTTACGCATCGAGAGGTCTCCTCAAAAGAATGTTTGTAAAAAAAACAGGAATTCCGTGTTTGGCTTGGGAGACACTAGCCCCGCTCTGTTACAACACCATGGGATGGTTGTTACGCTTTGGTGACATGTTACAGCCGCCGGGAGGGCGTTGCTTGGGCAGGCGAGTGTACATTCGCCCTGCCGGATGCCCCGGTTTCTTCAGCTCAAGTTTGCAGATATGTACACTGATGGTTGAAATATGACATTTTTGTCGCCACGCCCCTTGACCAGGAATGAGTAAGTTTTTGATTTTAAAAGAACTTTTTCTTGATCGATTGTGGCATCGACCTTGCTTGGGGCGGGCATGGCTCCCACTGTCCACGGACTCAAACTCTCAGCCCTGCTGGCCATCTGCCAGGTCATCGACAAGGCGCTTCATCTCGAATCCGCCCTGGACGGTGTGCTTGGCATCCTCTCCGAACAACTCAGCATGCAGCGGGCCACGGTCACTCTCTTTGATCCCGAGACCGGACACCTGTCCATCAACGCCTCCTACGGCCTGACGAGAGAAGAGAAACAGCGCGGGGTCTACCGCCTCGACGAGGGCGTCACCGGACGCATCTTCCAGACCGGCGAGCCCTTCTTCGTGCCCGACATCGACAAGGAGCCCCTGTTTCTCGACAAGACCGGGTCGCGCAAGCTTCGCCGGGGCATGATCTCCTTTATCGGAGTTCCCATCGTCCTGCACGGCGAGCCCATCGGCGTCCTCAACGTGGACCGTCTCTTCGAGGATGAAATCGCCTTTGAGGAGGACGTGGATTTTCTCAAGGTGGTGGCCACCCTCATCGCCCAGTTCATCAGCCTCAACGAAAAGATCATGGAGCGCGAGGCGGTGCTCAAGCGCGAGAACACTTCGCTCAAGTACCAGATATCCAAGAGCACCAAGGGCCCGTATATCGTGGGCCAAAGCACGCCCATGATCGAAGTGCAGCGGCAGATCGAAAAGGTCTCGCCCACCAGGGCCACGGTGCTGCTCCTGGGCGAATCCGGCGTGGGCAAGACGCTCATCGCCCGCATCATCCACGAGCTTTCCGACCGCCAGGGTCATCCCTTCATCAAGGTCAACTGCGCCTCCATACCGGCCAATCTTCTGGAATCAGAGCTTTTCGGCCACGAGAAGGGGGCCTTTACCGGAGCCACCAACACCCGGCCCGGCCGATTCGAGGAGGCGGACAAGGGCACCCTCTTCCTCGACGAGATCGGCGAGCTGCCCATGGCGCTCCAGGCCAAGCTGTTGCGGGTCATCCAGGACAAGGAGCTGGAGCGCCTCGGCTCCAACAGGACACGCCACATCGACGTACGCATCCTGACTGCCACCAACCGCGATCTGGGCGAGCTGGTGGAGCACGGCCATTTCCGGCTCGATCTCTTTTACCGGCTCAACGTGTTTCCCATCCGGGTACCCTCGCTGCGCGAGCGAAAGGACGACATCACCGGCCTGCTCAACCATTTTCTGAGCGAGGTGGCCGAAAACTACGGCCGCCACATCCACTTCACGCCCACGGCCCTGGACGCCCTGATCCGCTATGACTGGCCGGGCAACGTGCGCGAGATGCAAAACCTCATAGAGCGGCTGGTGATCATGTCCGACAGCGAGCGCGTCAGCCTCGAGTTTCTCAAGTCCTACCTCGCTCCGGGCCAGACGGCGGTGATTCAGGAAGCGCTCCACCCCAACGGCGAGCCCGGCCACTGCACCTCCCTCAAGGAGGTGGAGCGCAACGAGGTCATGGCCGCACTGGAGCGCAGCGGATGGGTCCAGTACAAGGCGGCCGACGCCCTGGGCCTCTCTGCCCGTCAGATGGGGTACCGGGTCAAGAAATACGGCCTGGAAAGCATGATCGCCGAGGGCCGCGCCAGACTGCGACGCTTCCGCTGACCCTGCGTCAAGCAGAGCAGCCCCGGAACCGGGAAGGGAACGAATCTCCCCAACACACCTCCCCATCCCAATGAGACCCGCCCCGTCGGCCAATGACCGGCGGGGCGGGTCCGCATGAAAATCCACACCCGGCCTGGGCCGGGTTCCCGGAGAAAGCGTCAGCCGCAGCTCGCTCCGGTGCCGGTGCAGCAGCCGCCCGCGATGCCGCCCCGCCGCCCCTTGAGCACCTTCAGATCGCCGGTCTCATAGATGGCCCGCAGCGCGTCCTCAATGAGCCCGGTGACAACGTGCGGGGACACCCCGTGCTCCTCCAGAAGCATCCTCGGCGTCTCGCCCATGGCCGCGGCAAGCACGGCGCGACAGTCGCCAAGCAACGCGGCCAGATCCGCCCAGCGCTGAGGGCCGCACCCGGCTGGCGGGGCCTGGCGCTCCTCGACCAGACGATAGCCGCCCTCGCCTTGCCCCCATATCTGAAAGGCTCCGGCCTCGCCCAGGTGCTGGTTGACCAACATGCCCTCCCGAGAGGCCACGGCCACATACGGCCGGGCCAGAACCTCCTTGAGCGACTTGAGCTTGGCGCACGCCTGGAGTGTGCCGCACAAAGCCCCGGACTGATCGTCCCCGAGCAGCCCCACGGCATCGGCCCGGCACCGCTTGCAGTGGGTCATCTGATTGATGAACCCGCCCGCGGCCCTGCGAAGGGGCAGGACCACCTCGGGTCCGGGCTCGCCAAGACCGGCAAACGGGGTGTCCTGCGCAGGCTTGAGGGGGATCATGTTCTGGATGTCGGCCCCCAGTCCGGCCACCATTCGGGCCACCTCGGGCAGATGGTCCTCATTGACACCAGGGATAATGATGGAATTGATCTTGACCACGATGCCGCGCTCCTTGAGCCCCCTGATGGCGGCCAGCTGGCGCTCAAGGAGCAGCGCCGCGCCACGCTCCCCCCGGTAGACCACGTTGCCGTCCTTGACCCAGGCATAGATCCTGGCTCCCACGACAGGGTCCACGGCCGAGATGGTAATGGTCACATGGGAAACGCCCAGGGCTGCGATGTCGTCCAGGTAGGGCAGGATGCCCATGCCGTTGGTGGACAGACAGAAAAGCAAATGTGGATGGCGCTCGTTGAGCAGGCGCATGGTCTCCATGACCTCGGCCGGATTGGCAAAGGGATCGCCCGGCCCGGCGATACCCGCCACGGTGATCCGCGGCTCCCTGGCAAGCACCTTGTCCATGTACTCAGCGGCCTGAAACGGTTTGAGAACGCCGCTGGTCACGCCGGGGCGCGACTCGTTGACGCAGTCGTACTTGCGGTTGCAGTAGTTGCACTGGATGTTGCACCTGGGAGCCACGGGCAGGTGGACCCGGCCGCAGCTTCCGGCGGTTTCCTTGTTGAAGCAGGGGTGCCTGGTGATGTCCTTGACTGCCATGATGGTGCTCCCGCGTTGGCGATGTCGTAGTGAAGTCTCGAAAAACCTGACGGCTACATGTAGCCGTATCCAATGTCGCTGTCGGCCTGCTTCTTCTCCAGCACGGTGTTGACGATACGGTCGAAGAGTTCCAGGGCTCCCTTGTAGCCGAGGTGGAGTCGGCGCTGGCCGCCGAACCGATCGTGGATGGGGAAGCCCACCCGCACCAGCGGCACGTTCCAGCCCCGTGCGTAGGTGTAGCCCTTGGAGTGGCCGATAAGCAGGTCGGGCTTGAGGGTTTCCGCCTCTGCGGCCATGTCGTGAAAGTCCACGCCCTGGCGCACCTCCGGGGAAATCCGGGCAACGCCCCCGGTGACTTCGGCCACGGCCCGATCAAGCCCCCTGCCCTGCGAACCTGTCCCGGCCAGGACAACATCCACGCCGATCTCAGCCAGAAAGGCGCACAGGCCCGCCACAAGATCCTCCTCGCCATAGACCACGGCCCGCTTGCCAAACACATACTTGTGACCGTCCACCATGGCGTCCACCAGCCGACCGCGCTCCAGCTCGTAGCGGCGCGGCATGGGCGTGCCGGTTGCCTCTTCAAGGGTCTCAAGGAAGCGGTCGGACTCGCGCAGCCCCATGGGCAGGCCGATGCGGTGGTTTCTGACACCGAAGGCCGCTTCAAGGCTGACCCCGCCTGTCTTGGCGGGCAGGCAGCGGCCCAGCTCAATGCTGGCCCGCGCCCCGGACATTTCCCGGATTTCCGCCAAGGGCGTACCGCCCGAGGGAATCTTGACGTAATCCTCCAGAGCCGGACCATCCAGGGTCTCGGAGATGTCGGGCAGGATGGTGGCGTGGACGCCGAAGTCCCGGCAGATGTCCTTCAGGTGCCGAATGTCCTCACAGGAGACCATGTTGGGCAGGATGTTGACCCGGCCGTTGGGGGCCGCCTTGTCCACGCACAGCTGCTCCACCAGGGAGCGCACCGCGCCGTGCCAGCCGTCGGTGTGGGTGCCGCTGTAACTGGGGGTGGAGACATGGACGATGTCCGGCAGGTCGAGATCGCCGAATTCCTTGCGGAACTCGTGCAGGATCATGGGCACGTCGTCGCCGATGGTCTCGGTGAGGCAGGTGGTGGCCACGCCCACCAGGGTCGGCTCGTACTTCTTCATGACGTTGAGCACGCCTTTCTTGAGATTGGGGCCTCCCCCGTAGATGGCGTTCTTCTCGCCAAGGGCCGAGGAGGCGATGTCCACCGGCTCCCGGAAATGGGAGATGATGTAGCGGCGCATGTAGGTGGCGCATCCCTGGGAGCCGTGCAGGAAAGGAATGGCCCCCTCCACGCCCCGGAAGGCAAGACTCGCCCCCAGAGGCGTGCACAGCTTGCAGGCGTTGGTGGTGGAAACATAGTTGGGTCTGGCTGCGGGCCTGGGCACGGTCTTGCTTGCGGGCTTAGTCATTGACGGCCTCCTCCCCGCTTTCGGCGACGCGGGCCGCTCGGCGCGGGACAAAGTTCCATACAGGGCTCATGGCCGAGGCATGGACCTCGCGGGCAAAGTTGAGCATACCCGCGAAGCCTGCCAGTGCCTCCTTGCGCTCGTGGTTGTGGTCGCAGAAACCGACGCCCAGCTTGTGGGCGATGGGCCGCTCCTTGACCCCGCCCACAAAGAGATCCACATCCTTCTCCTTGATGAAGGCCGAGAGTTCCAGCGGGTTGGCGTCGTCCACGATGATGGTGCCGGGATCGGCGATCTGCTCCAGCTCGGCGTAGTCCTCAGCGGTGCCGGTCTGGGAGCCGGCAACCACCACCTTCATGCCCAGATGGCGAAACGCCTTGATCAGGGAGAAGGCCTTGAAGGAGCCGCCCACATACATGGCCACCCGCTTGCCTGCGAGGTCGAGCCGGTAGCGGGCCAGCTCGGGCATGAGCATGGACAGCTCGTCGCGCACCAGTTCCTGGGTCCGCCCGACGATGCCGGGGTCCTTGTCCCTGAAGAAGTCGGCCACCTGATAGAGGGAGTCGGCCATGTCCTCGATGCCGAGATAGGAGACGCGCACAAACGGAATGCCGTATTGCTCCTCCATCATCCTGGCCAGATCAAGGGTGGCGCCCGAACACTGGACCAGATTCAGGGCCGCGCCGTGACATCGCGCAAGATCGGCCACCCGGCCGTCCCCGGTGATGTTGGCCACCACCTCGACCCCCATGCGCCGGAAATAGTCGCGCACGATCCAGATTTCCCCGGCCAGATTGAAGTCGCCGAGAATGTTGACCGAAACAGGAGAGATGCCCGAGGTGTCGCCCGTGCCCACCAGCCTGGACATGGCCTTGCAGGCGGCCAGATACCCGGCCCGCTTGTTGCCCTTGAATCCCTCGGACTGGACCGGCAGCACCGGGATGCCCTTGCTCTCGCTCACCCGGCGGCACACGGCTTCGATATCGTCGCCGATGATGCCCACGATACAGGTGGAATAGACAAAGGCGGCCTTGGGCGCGTGGCGGTCAATGAGTTCGTCCAGGGCCGCTTCGAGCTTTTTCTCGCCGCCGAAGATGACATCCTTCTCCTGAAGATCAGTGGAGAAGGAAAGGCGGTGCAGCTCGGGGCCGCTGGAAAGTGCGCCCCGGATATCCCAGGTGTAGACCGCGCAGCCGATGGGTCCGTGGACCAGATGCAGGGCGTCGGCGATGGGGTAGAGCACCACCCGCGATCCGCAAAAGACGCAGGCCCGCTGGCTGACGGCGCCGGCCAGGGAGTCGCGATTGCAGGCGATGTCGATGGCCCCTTCGCCGGCCCGGTGGATCTGGTCCTTTCTTTCTTCGAGTATGCCTGTGTTCATGTGTTCCTCCACTGCTCGCCTTGCAAGCAAGGCCAAAAAATCATTTCCTGCCAGGGCCTTGGTCCCGCCGCCGTCAGCGGCGGCGGGACCGCCCCGGCCCGTCGCACCCCGAAGCGGAGGGCTCCCCTGCCACGGCGTTCATGGCGGGCAGAACGCGCCGCCGACCTGGGCGTTGCGTTCCGGGAGTCTGGCGACAGGCGACAGGCATCGGCTCTCTCGATTTTCTACAGGGCGTATTCGGCGCACTGTTCGCCGTCTTCCAGAGCGTCGAGGATGGCGTCGATGGCCTCTTCGCTGGCAACGCCCTTGAACCACCAATTCTCGGGCTGAATGACCATGACCGGCCCGGCCTCGCACTGTTTGAGGCAGGTGGATGCCACCACCAGGGCGTCGATGCCCCGGTCGATGAGTTCCTCCTCGATATATTGCAGGAACCCGTCGGTCTGCTTGTGACAGATGCCCTTGGGGTCGCCCTGAGCCCGGAAGCTCTGACAACAGATGATCATTCTCGCGGGGGTAGCCATGTGTCTCATTCTCCTTTGTGTAATGCGCCGCCAGTTGCGGCTTTTGCCGTGTTGCAGCCCTTGCCTTTCCGGCCGCCACCGTAGAGGGCGTCCACGGTTCCCTCGATCCCGTCTTCAGTGATCAGAACAGCCACGCCACGACGGCTAAGAATCTCCCTTGGCCGCTCTCCGGCACTGGCCGCCAGCAGGACGAAACAGTCGGACAGGGTCTCCGCGAGCGCCTCCCACCGGCCGTCTCCGCCGCCCGGTTCGGGCGCGTCGCGGGTTTCGAGCAGGCAGGCCAGGCCATCCTCACGCGGGCCATAGACGAGCAGCCGCGCCGCATGGCCCAGGTGCAGGTCCACGTCCATGCCGCCCGCGCTGGCCACAGCCACATTGGGCCGTCCCGGCGCAGGTCGGGGCAGCGATGCCCGCTGCGGATTCTCCGCTGCCGCCAGCACATCGCCGCACTCGCCCCATGAGGGCGTGAGGACCATGTACCGGGCCGCCTTCTCGCGCACGGCAGCCAGCAGATCCATATCCGGCCGGACAACGCCGCTCTCCCCGTCGGTCCACCGGGGGACCACGGTCATGATGGAGGCACCGAGTCCGGCCATGGTCCGAGAAATGGTCTCGATGTGATCGTCGTTGACCTCGGGATGGACCGTGACGTTAACCTTGACCGTCACTCCGGCCTCGACCAGGGCCTTCACGGCCTTGCGCTGTTCTTCCACCAGCATCTGCGCGGCCAGAGGCAGCGGCACGGTCCGGGTGGAGGGCCGAATCCAGGCATAAACCCCTTCGGCCACCTCGGCGGAGACAGCGTCCACCAGCAGGGTGACGTGGGAGAGGCCGATGGCGGCCAAATCCCCTGCCAGGGGTGCCAGCCCCAGTCCCAGAGTGGTCAGGCACAGGGGCAGATCCGGGTACTTGGCCCGGACCAGCCGCAAGGTTTGCAAGGTCGCCTCGGGCGTGGCCATGGGGTCGCCGGGGCCGGTAATGCCCGCCATGCCCACGGATGCGCCATCGGCCACGGTCAGATCGAGCATGGCCAGGGCCTCTTCCGGGGTCATGACCGGCCCGGACGGCGCCGTAACCGACTCCGGGACAAAACGGGTGCGTGCCACGGCCCGTGGTGCCACCGGCAGATGCACCCGTCCCTGGCTGCGACGCGCCGAAGGGCCGAAACAGGGGTGGCTCGCGCGTGCCTTTGCTGAAATCGCCATGGGTTTCCTTGCCTGTCCTTGAGTTCGGCCCGCGACGGGGGGAGGCGTCCCCGCCGCGGGCGCCCGGTGTGGTTAGAGGACGAGCTCGAAAGTGGTTTCCGGGTCGTCGCGGTCCTTGCGTTCGAGGAAGAGGTCGAGCATTTTTTCAAGCAACCGCAACCCGCCCCTGTAGCCGACCGTGGGGAAGTACTGGTGCCCCTGGCGGTCCAGGATGGGGAAGCCCCAGCGCAGGAGGGGAATATCCTCGTCGCGGGCGATATACTTGCCGTAGGAATTACCGATGAGCAGGTCCACGGGCTCGTTCTTGATCCACTGGTGCATCAGGAACATGTCGGCCTTGGCTCTGACCTTGACCTCAAAGGGTCTGTCCGCACAGATATTCTGAATGCGCTCTTCGAACTTCTTGCCCGGAGTGCCGGTGACGACATACACGGGCTGCATGTCAAGGCTGACCAGGAACTCGCACATGGCGATGAGCTGGTCCGGGTCGCCCCACAGGGCCACGCGCTTGCCGTAAAGGTACTGGTGCATGTCCGAGATGAGGTCCACCAGTTGCCCCCGCTCGACAGCCACGGCCTCGGGCACCGTCACCCCGGCCACGGTGCGCAGCACATCGATGAAGCGATCGGTGGCGGCAAGGCCAAAGGGCATGTCCAGGACAGTACAGGGCACCTTGCATTTGGCGTCGAGCCAGCGGGCGGCATCGGCCGAGCACCATTCGCCAAGGGCCAGGGTGCCGATGGCGTCGCCGCTGGCCTTGAGTTCCATGACGGTCACACCGCCGTCCGGGAACATCTTGTACTCGCCGGTAAGCGGGGTATCGAGCACGCCCGAAGTATCCGGGAACACTGTCACGGGAACGCCCACCAGGGCGGCCAGCCGCTTGATCTCGGCCATGTCCGCGGGCTCGACCCAGCCGGGAATGATGTTGACCTTGCCGTTCTTCTTGCCCGAAGGCTCGGCCAGCTGGGCCATGGCCTTGACCATGTTCGAGAAGCCGGTGACGTGGGAGCCCACGTAGCTCGGGGTGGGAGCGCCCACCAGGGTGCAGCCCTCGGGCACCTTGCCCTCGCGCCGGGCCTTCTCGAATATCTGGTTGAGATCGTCGCCGATGGTTTCGGAGAGGCAGGTGGTGTGTACGGCGATCACTTCCGGCTCGTAGACCGTGAAGATGTTGTTGATGGCCTGAAGCAGATTGGCCTGACCGCCGAACACGGAAGCGCCCTCGGTGAACGAACTGGTGGCGGCCGAGACCGGCTCCTTGTAGTGGCGGGTGAGGGCCGAGCGGTGATAGGCGCAGCAGCCCTGCGAACCGTGGCTGTGCGGCAGGCAGCCGTGTATCCCGAGGGCCGCGTACATGGCGCCGACGGGCTGGCAGGTCTTGGCCGGATTGATGGCCAGGGCCTTGCGATCGGCCACTTCCGCGGGTGTGTGTCTGAGTAGCATATCTTTGATCTCCCTCTCTTATTCCCAAACGAAGGTGGCCGTCAGTTCAGGGTTCTCCTGCCAGGGAGCCTTGAGATAGCTCCAGACCCGGCTGTTCACGAGCCTGTCGATTTCCTTGTAGAAATTGATGGCACCCTTGAACCCCGCATAGGGTCCGCCCGAGTCGTAGCTGTGCAGTTGCTTCATGGGCACGCCCAGCTTCTGGATGGAGAACTTCTCCTTGATACCGGCGCAGAAGATGTCCGGTTTGAGCAGTTCCACCAGCTTTTCGGCCTCGTACTGGTTGAGGTCGTCGATGATGATGGACCCCTTGTCCATGTCCGCGTTCAGACCGTCGTAGTGTTTGAACGTGTACCCGGCGTCCTCCAGGGCCTTGATCTCCTCGGGAGTCTTGCGGGCCCGGAAGAGCTTCTCGTCGGGCTCCACCTCGATCTCCTCGATGTTGCGCGAGTCGGCGTCCACGGTCAGGTGCGGGATGACCTCGCGTCCCTCGTAGTCGTCGCGGTGGCCGAACTCGTATCCCGCGGACAGGGTCTTCATGCCCATTTCCTGGAAGAGCTCGTTGTAGTGGTGAGCGCGGGAGCCGCCCACGAAGAGCATGGCGGTCTTGCCCTGAGTGCGGGTTTTCACGTCTGCGGCCACGGCCAGAACCTCTGGCATCTCTTCGGCGATGACGGCCTCAATGCGGTCCAGGAGCGCCTTGTCGCCGAAATACTGGCCGATCTTGCGCAGGGACTTGGCCGTTGCCTCGGCTCCGATGAAGTTCACCTTGATCCAGGGGATGCCGTACTTGGTCTCCAGCATGTCGGCCACGTAGTTGATGGAGCGGTGGCACATGACCGCGCTCAAGTCCGCGTGCTGGGCCGAGGCGAACTGGGCGTAGGTGGAGTTGCCAGAGAAGGTGGCGATGTTGGTGATGCCGCACTTCCTGAGTACGCGGTCGATCTCGAACCCGTCGCCGCCGATGTTGTATTCGCCGAGCAGGTTGATCTTGTATTCGCCCTCGGGCGGGGTCTGGTTCTCGCCCACCAGATGGGTGAAGACCTGATTGTTGGCGATGTGATGGCCGGCGGACTGGGACACGCCCTTGTACCCTTCGCAGGAAAAGGCGAAGACGTTGCAGTCCCCAAGTTTCTCCTTCATCTTGCGGGCCACGGCGTGGATGTCATCACCGATGAGGCCCACCGGACAGGTGGCGAAGATGCAGATACCCTTGGGGTGGAAGAGGTCGTAGGCTTCCTGAATGGCCGCCGTCAGCTTCTTCTCGCCGCCGAAGATGATGTCCTGATCCTGCATGTCCGTGGAGAAACAGTAGGTCATGTAGTTCTCGCCGGTTTCGCCCGCATCGGTCTGGTTGCGCCGGGTGAGCCAGGAGTAAAAGCCGCAGCCGATGGGGCCGTGGGTGATGTTGAGGATGTCGCGGGTGGGCCCCATGATGACGCCCTTGCAGCCCGCATAGGTGCAGCCGCGCATGGTGATGATGCCGGGGATGGTACGGACGTTGGCCACGATCTCGGGCGGCGTCTCGCTCTCCTGGGCCTCGTTGATCATTATCTGCTTGGCGCGCTTTCTCGCCACCTTGGGAGGATACTTCTTGAGAAGCTCTTCCTTGATGTCCGCGGGGTCGAAGCGCACCGCCTTGCTGGTCTTTGCCATTTCACTCTCTCCTTGCAGAACTTAGGCTATGGACTTGGCGCCCTTCTCGCCGGTACGCACCCGGACCGCGTCATTGATGGGCAGGACGAATATCTTGCCGTCGCCGGGCTTGCCGGAACGGTTGACGGCGGTGATGGCCTCCACCACGTCCGCGACCATGTCATCCCCGACCACCACGGTGACCATGCGCTTGGGGTAGAGCTTGCCCTTCTCGCCCAGAACGGCGGCCGCCTCCTCGTAGCCGCTCTCCGCGCCTTCGAGTACGCTGGAGTTGACGAACCCCTTGCCCCGGCCCTGCGCCTCGTGGGCGAAGAAGGCGTCCACCCCGGCACTGGTCAGGGCGGCCTTGGTGCGGTTCATCATGTCCATACGCACTACTGCGATGACTTCCTTCATGCTATGCCTCCCCGGCCACGGCGGTTTCGTTGACACCCGAGCTGATGGTGTAGACACCCTCCACCTGGGAGACGAAGATCTTGCCGTCTCCGAACGCGCCCTTCACGCCGGAGCGGGCTGCATCCATGATGGTGGAGATGACAAAGTCCTTGTCCGCCTCCTTGACCACGCTCATGAGCATGGTCTTTGGAATTTCGTCGTAGGTGACCTCGCCGATCTTGATGCCGCGCTGTTTGCCTCGTCCGGCCACGGAATATTTGGTCACTGCCGGAAAACCGTTGTCCATCAGGGCCGCAAGCACGTCGTCCGCCTTTTCCGGGCGCACTATCGCCCTCACCATGATCATCATTTCCGCTCCCTCCTATACTGTTGATTTTTAGACAATTTGATTGGCTACGCTTCCATGATTCCATAATCGAGGAGTAGTTGTTCCAGCTCCTCGATCTCCAGGGGGGTGGGAATGACGAACATCTTGTTTTCGTCGATGGCCTTGGCCAGCCCGCGATACTGGTCGGCCTGGGACACTGCGCCGTCCCACTCGATGACGGTCTTGCGATTGATCTCGGCGCGCTGCACGTCGTTGTCACGGGGGACGAAGTAGATCATCTGGGTGCCCAGCTTGCTGGCCAGCTCGGTGATCAGGTCTGCCTCGCGGTCGGTGTTGCGCGAATTGCAGATGAGGCCGCCAAGCCGCACCCCGCCGGACTCGGCGTACTTCATGATGCCCTTGCAGATGTTGTTGGCCGCGTACATGGCCATCATCTCGCCTGAGCAGACGATGTATATCTCCTCGGCCTTGCCGTCGCGGATGGGCATGGCGAACCCGCCGCAGACCACATCGCCGAGCACGTCGTAAAAGGCGTAGTCGAGACCCTCGGACTCCTCATAGGCCCCCAGGGACTCAAGCATGTTGATGGAGGTGATGATGCCGCGGCCCGCACAACCAACGCCCGGCTCGGGACCGCCGGACTCCACACACCATGTTCCGCCGAACCCTGGCTTGCGGATATCGTCGAGTTCCACGTCCTCGCCTTCTTCGCGCAGGGTGTCGAGGACCGACTTCTGCGCAAGGCCCCCAAGCAGCAGACGGGTGGAGTCCGCCTTGGGGTCGCAGCCCACGACCATGACCTTGCGGCCCATCTCGGCCAGACCGGCCACGGTGTTCTGTGTGGTGGTGGACTTGCCGATGCCGCCTTTTCCGTAAATCGCAACTTTTCTCATGTGTTCCTCCCTAAGGGGTTGGTTCGCGTTGATACCCCTCCATGGCAAAGGGTGTGCCACTGTCGATTGCAGCATATAACTTTCTGAAATTAAAGGATATCTTTAAATCAATGCGCTGTGCCGCCAACCTACGAATATGTCGGCGGCGACAGAGTGAACCTACGAAAAGTGTGGCTGCCTACATTCCTGAAGGCACATCTCCCGTTGATCCATGTCCGTGAAAACGTATTGAAATCCATAGTATTGCTCACACCATGCCCATTGGCATCCTTCATGCTCGGGGAGGACGTGAAGACCACACCGTAACCTGGGAGCCGGAACATGCTGATAGACACGACGCTGCGGGAAGGGGCGCAGCTCTTCGGGGCGTATTTCTCCCTTGATACGCGGGAGGCCATCGCCAACGCGCTGATTGATCTCGGAGTCGAGGAGATAGAACTCGGCTGGGTGGGGCAGGAGGACATGGACATCCTGGCCCGGCGGGTCCGCGCCAGGGCCGGGCGGACTCGTCTGAGCGTCTGGTGCCCCTGTCGCGAATCAGACGTGCCAAGAGCGGCGGCCCTGCCCGTGGATGGGATCAACATCGGCGTGCCGGTGTCCGATGCCCATATCCGCAAACGGCTCGGCATCGACCGGCCGGGCGTGCTCCAACGCATCGCACAAACCGTGCTCGCTGCCCGGATGCTCGGCGTGGGCTATGTTTCCGTGGGTCTTGAAGACATCTCACGCGCCGACCTGGAATTCGCCCGGACCGCAGCCCTCACGGCAGCCGGGTCCGGCGCCTCGCGGGTGCGCCTTTCCGACTCCCTGGGCCAGCTCACCCCAAGGCGGACATACGATCTGGTCGCCCGCTTCCGGGCAGCACTCAGCATTGATCTGGCCGTCCACTGCCACGACGACTTCGGGATGGCCACGGCCAATGCGATCACGGCCCTTGAGGCGGGCGCGGATTATGCCGACGCCAGCGTACTCGGCATCGGCGAACGCTCCGGCATCGCGGCAACCGAGGAGCTAGCCGCCCACCTCACCCTCAACACCGGCACCCGCCGCTACCGCCCCGGCGGGCTGCGCGAGCTTTGCCGCTTCGTTTCCAGGGCTGCAGGAGTGCCCATCCCGAGGACCAAGGCCGTTGCCGGAGAAGACATTTTTGCCTGCGAGTCCGGCCTGCACGCCCACGCCCTGAACAAGTCGCCGAACCTCTTTGAACCGTATGACCCGGCGTCCCTCGGCATGGACCGCCGCATCGCCGTGGGCGGCAAAAGCGGACGCAAAGCCGTGACAGACGCCTTGGGCCATCTCGATTTCCACTGCACGGAACAGGCATTGCCCGTTCTGGTCGAGGCTGTGCGAAGCCTGGCCCGGGAGCAGGGCCGCCCCCTGTCCAGCGACGAATTCGCAGGACTGGCCGCCCGCTTCGCGGAATCCGGTTAGCACCACCAACGCCCGACAACCTCAACAAGGAGCGCCCCATGCAGACCATCACCACCCGCCACGGCATGATCCCTGTCGCCCAAGCGCCGGCAACCTATCCCGACGGATCGCTTCGCGCCTGTCTGCCAGCCGGACCGTGCGTCCTCAACACCCCAGTCGGCCAGCTTGTGCCCCAGTTCACCGCCCGGGAACTCCGCAAAAAGGAAGTCCGGCCCATAACATTTCACCCGGACGGGACACTACAGGCACTGCCCCTGGAATCGCAGAGGGTCATCCCTTCTGCTGCGGGCAGCATCCCTGCGGAGTTGCTCACCTTTCATGCAGACGGCTCCCTCAGCCGGGTCTTTCCCCTCAACGGAAGGCTCTCCGGCTACTGGACCCAGGAGGACGAAGCAGAGCTTGCCCGGCCTGTCACCCTGCTCACCCCGGCGGGCATACTCACGACCACTCTCATCGGCGCGGCATTCCACCCCTCGGGCACGATACGCAGTCTTACCTTCTGGCCTGGCCAGACCGTGTCCATCAACACTCCGGCGGGCATGGTGGATACTCGTATTGGCGTGTCCTTCCACCCCGATGGCCAGATTCGCTCCGTTGAACCGGCCCGGCCCGCGGCAGTGGAAACTCCGGCCGGAGAGATTCTGGCGCACGATCCTGATGCCCTGGGCATCAACGGAGACAGCAACTCCCTGGCCTTTCACCCAGATGGCACCGTTTCCCGCGTGATCACCATACGCACGCGACTGACCGCCATCAGCCCTGACGGCCGACTTGCAACCTTTGCCCCCACCCAGCGCGAGAGCCTGTGCGGCGACGGCGAGCGCGAGATGATACCCATGAGCATTCAATTTACCCCGGATGCGGTGATCATCACCCAGGCCGAAAACGCCCCGCCTGTCCATATTCCCCTGGAGGGGCACGTTTTCTTCACAGCCCCATGGCTCTCCGGGCTGGCAGGGGGGCTGCCTGACCTGCGCTGCACCATCTGCTGAAGAACAACCGGGCCATGCGCCCCACAAGGCGATGTGGGAGACCCTGAACCTCGACCTGTCCGCCGAGGCCATCCACATCGGGTCGTGTGCCGGGGCGCTGGGGGCCGCCCTGTCCGGCCTGGACCAGGCCCACACCCGCTTCTCCCTGCCCGGTCAATAACAACTGCGATCTGACGCCCGCCAGGAACCTTGGCGCCAACCACGATCCGATGCCCGGCGGATCGGTCTGCCCGTTTTCCGGCCAAAGGCCAGAGGGGCGAGAAACAAGGGCGGCAAACCATCCGCACACGGCAGACTCAAGCATACCAAGCTTTTACCACGGCCTCTTCCTGTCTCGTCGACCGCCCTGCCTGGAATGAAAACAGGCATGGCCCCGGCTCGTCAGCAGTCGCAATCCAGACGCTGTTGACACCTTTGCAACCGTGTTGCATCATGCAAACTTGTTGCCTCTCCGACTCACACCGTCAACCGCGCCCTGCACGGCGCACATCAGAGGAACCATGCGTATGATGAAAAAACGTATCCTGCTGACCGCTTTTGCCTTTTTCCTGGCCGCCGCCCTGGGTGTCGGCCCGGCCCGCGCCCAGACTCCGGTCTTTGTCAGCATCCTGCCCCAGAAGTATTTTGTCGAACGGATCGCTGGCGATCTGGCCCAGGTCTCCGTGCTGGTCATGCCAGGCGCCAGCCCCCACACCTACGAGCCGACCCCCAGGCAAATGGCCGCCCTGGCCAAGGCCAAGGCGTATTTCTCCATCGGCGTGACCTTTGAGAATATCTGGCTGCCGCGCATCAACAGCGCCAACCCGTCCCTGCGCATCGTGCCCACGGCCCGGGGAATCGAGAAACTCCCCATGGACGCGCATCACCATCACGACGACGAGGGGCATGGCCATGACCACGGCGCAGCGCACCACCATCATGGACATGAGCACGACCATGGGCACGATCACGACCATGGCATTCTCGATCCTCATGTCTGGCTCTCTCCCAACGGCGCCAAGGTGCTGGCCGCGAATACCCGCGACGGCCTGATCAGGATGGACCCGGCCAACGAGGCTGCCTACCGGGCCAATGCAGACGCCCTGCTCCGGGAGATCGACAGCGTGGACGCCGACATCCGCGCCCTGCTCGACGGCCTGCCCGAGAGCAGACGCTCGTTCATGGTCTTCCATCCTTCATGGGGCTATTTCGCCCACCAATATGGGCTGAACCAGATATCCATCGAGGTGGCCGGTCGGGAACCGAGCCCCAAGGGACTGGCCGAAGTCATTGAACAGGGCCGCGCCCTGGGTATCCGGGTGATCTTCGTCCAGCCCCAGTTCTCGGGAAAAAGCGCCGCGGTCATCGCGGCCGAGATCGGCGCACACACTGCCGTGCTCGACCCCCTGGCCGAGGACTGGCCCGCTTCCATGCGCGACACCGCCCGTGCCATCGCCGCAGCGGCCCGCTAAGAAAAAACACCGCCAGCCGCGCCAGGACCAACCCCCCTGGCGCGGCCACGGAGAACCACATGCCCCATGCCGATACCGCGAACGCTGCCCGGATTTTTCTGACCAGGACAGGCATTGAGCCGACCCTCAACCGCATCCTTGTCTACTCGGCCATGGCCGACAGCGACCAGCCACTCACCGCCCGGGAGATTCTCGACAAGGTCCTGGCCGACCACCACATCAACCGGGTCACGGTCTACCGGATTCTGGACCTGCTGGCCGACAGCGGCGCGGTCAACCGCATCGCCTCGGTGGACGGGGCTTCGCGCTTCTGTTCGCGGGGCGGCCGCTGGCCTGCCGGACACAGCCACTTCCACTGTACGCGCTGCGGAGAGGTGCGTTGCGTGGACAACGCCACCCTCCACCTGGACGAAACGGAGCTGGGCAACGCCCTATCCATGCGGGTGGACAACGTGGACCTGCGCCTGGACGGCATCTGCGCCTCGTGCGCCGAGGCGGCCAGGTCGGATCAGGCGGAAAAACAGCCCGGTCAATAGGCGAATGGCGAACGGGAACGGATCTCGAACAAATAAGGAATCCCGGTAAAATCCTGGGTATCGACGCTGTTGGCCAGCAGGGCGAAACGCTCGCTGCGGATGGCAGTGAGTGCGCCGAAGATGGATATGCGCGTATCCTCCACGGCCGGGATAGGCACCACCCGGCCAAGCACCCTGACCCAGGTGCCGGGAGTGAACGACTCCGGGTCGTCCACCCGGACCAGGGCGACCACGCCCGCCGCATCGGCAAAACAGCAGGAGATGAAGAGCCGGGTCACGGCCACCAGTCCGGCCCGGTCCAGCTCAGGGGTTCGGGCCAAGCCGCCCTGCACCGCGAAGAGGTCGCCCTCGCGCACCCAGCCGCCGGACTCGCCCGCGATCAATTCGGCCACGTTGATTCTGACATACTCCTGCCCGGCATACGCCTCCACGGGCTCGGAATCGAAATCATCCTCGTAGCCGCCGCCAAAGCCAGGGCCGTAGCCGCCGCCGAAATCCGCGTCAAACCCGTCCGAATGATCACCGCCGAACCCCCCGGAAAAGGAAAGGCCGCCCCGGCGGGGCATGGTCGGCCCGGAATCAACCAACATTCCGGGAAGCATCTGGCTGGCAACAGCAAGGCCGAGGAAGATCGCCAGCCCGGCCAGCTCGGTTCCCTTGCGCCGTCTGTGTCCATCCAGCAGGGCGGCAAACCCCAGGGCCATCACGCAGCCGCCCGCCACAAGGGTCAGCCAGGAATACTTGGGGTTGAGGTATTGCCAGTACCCGGACGACAGGGACAAAGCGACCATGAACGAGCCCATGGCCGCCAGCAGGCACGCCTCGATGAAGCGGATCATAGCGGCCATGCCTACCATCCTCCCCAGGCGAGCAGGACGCCCATGACAAAGACCGTGACCGTGGGCACCACCATCAAGGCCACGGCCACGCGCCGGGTGAACACGGTCAAAAACAGCGGGATCAGCTTGAGATCGACCATGGGACCGATGGCCATGAACGCCACCTTGGCCGCCATGGGAAACGATGCGAAGGATGCGGCCACAAAGGCGTCGGCCTCGGAGCAGATGGACAGGGCGATGGCCAGCAGCATCAATCCGCCCACGGCCATCATGGGACTGCCAATGAAAAATTCAAGCACTGCGGGCGGTAAAAACGCCTTGAATCCCGCAGCCACCACTGCGCCAAAAACCAGGAACCGGCCCATGGAAACAAACTCGGCCGCGGTATGAAAAAGCACCGCCCTCGTCCGGGCAAAGGGGCCGGAAACAGCATGGCCGCAACCGCAGCCGCAGCCGTGGGCGTGATCGTGTTCCGGGAGGTGGGCGGCCTCGGCCTCGTCGAACCGCTTCAGGTCGATGGGCTGCTGACGCAGAACCGTGCGCGGGCTGGCGTCGCCCAGGGCGAAACCCAGGGCCGCAGCAGGAATGATCACCAGCAAAAGCCGCAGACCGACCACGGACATATCACCCTGAAAGGCGAAGAGCGTGGAGGCGATGACCACCGGATTCACCACCGGAGCGGCCAGCATGTAGGGTATGGCCACCCTGGGAGGCACGTTCTTGAGCAACAGGCGCCGGACAACGGGCACAATGCCGCATTCGCAGGTTGGCAGAAGCATCCCCGCGAACACCCCCACAGCCACCTGCCCGGTTCCGCTTCGCGGAATCAGACGCAGCAGGGTGCGCTCGGGCACCAGCACCTCTATAAGCGCCCCGATGAGAGAACCCAGCAGCAAAAAGGGGGCTGCTTCAAGTACAATGGCCGTTGCGGCCGTGGTCATGACGACAAGGGATTCGGTCACGGATTCTCCAGTGCTGGCCGTCAGGCGTCGCAGCCCGGACATATACAGGAATTACTCTCGAAAATGAAGAGCCATCGTGTGGTCAGGGCTATCCGTCGATGGAATGAGCCCCCAAGCTCGCCGGCTCGCCGAGCAACTCGCCAAGCTGGCTACAGAGCCTGTCCTTGTGGGCCTGGACCTGGGCTGCGTCGCGCATGATCATATCCAACTGGCGGGTGTGCATGATCACATGCCCGAGGACCACAAGCCGGGAAAGCATGTGCTCGGGGCCGCGCCCTTCGACACGGGCAGTCAGACTGTCCTGGCGAACCGAGGTCCGAAAGCCGAATTCCTCCAGCACCTCGGAGATGAGCATCACCCGCAGACGACGCCGCCCCGGATCGGCCGCCCCGCCAAAGAAACGAAAACCCGCATAATTCTCCACCGCGTATTCGCCAACCAGGGCCTCCACGTTGCAGAAGTGAAAGCCGAAACGGGATTGGAGGGAGCAGAATTCCTTGGAAATCATGAAATAATTTTTAAAGGCCAGTGAGCTGCCGCCCGCCACGTTGAGCTTTGGGTTCATGGACGCCTCGAACAGGACCGACAGGAAGCCCCGGCCGTTCACGGCCGGAGGGCCTTCCCAGGGAAAGGCGTTCATGCCGCGCCACAGGGCCAGCATGGGCTGGCAGGCGATCTGTCCAAGCTCCACCCATTTGTCACTGGGCTCGACCATGAAGCCATCCTGCACATTGACCACCCAGAACTGCTTGGGGCTGCCCTCCACATGCAGCTGTTTGGCTTCGTAGCGGCTGACCTTGTGTCCCCGGCCAAAGGAAAACATCTCGGCCACAGCCTTTTCGTGGCAATAGCGGGTGATGTCGTGCAGGGTTGTGCAATTCTCCGGGCGAAAGGTCAGCCCCTCGGGGTCGAGCAGGTGCAGGGGAGTGATGTGTTCGGCCACCGCCGCCAGGGCGGTGTGTACCGGGCTGCCGGCCATGAGGTTGACCCCGGGGGCCTCGGATTCGAGCAGCGACTCGACAACCCCGCGCAAAACGCGCCTGCCGTCGGCATCCACCGTGACCATGGCGGACTCCGGGATCGAATCCAGGGCGTTGCCCATTCCGAACAGGGCCGGAACCCGGAACTCGCGGGCCACAGAGGCCAAATGCCCGGCCACCCCCCCCAGCTCGGTGATCACGGCCGAGGCCACGGGCAGAAGCGGGGCGAGATCCGGGCCGGACTGCCGGGCCACCAGCACACCACCCGGTTCGAAATCCAGGATGTCGGCCGTGGTGCGTACATGGTGGACCAGCCCCGCTCCCACACCGCCACTGACCCGGACCCCGCCGGACATGACGACACGGGTGCCCTCGGGCAGCGGCTGGACCACAGGCTCGGCAGTGAGCATGACGGCACGCGCCTGGAGATAGGCAATCTCCCCGGCCTCGTTCACGGCAAATTCGATGTCCTGGGGATAGCCGAACTGCTCCTCAATGCGAAGGCTGGTACACGTCAGGTCCGTGACCTGTTGATCGGTCAGCGAAGGCTGCGACGCCATGTCTGCCGGAACGCGGTCCATGACCATGCCTCCGGCCCTTCCCCCGTGCATGCGGATGCGCTTGACGGCTATGTCCCGGCTGCGCTGGACCAAAGTCCGACGGTCCACCACAAAGCTGTCGGCCAATACCGAGCCGTCCACCACGGACTTGGGCCGCCCCCAACAGGCGTTAATCAGTACGGCCTCCGCGTTTTCAGAGAGAGGATCACGGGTGTAGACCACACCGCCCGCCCAGGCTTCGACCATCTCCAGAAAGCCGACGCACATGGGGGGCGTATCCAGGCCGCGGTTGCGGCGATAGCCCATGGCCTGCGCACCATACAAGGAAGCCACCACCCGCTTGTAGGCAAACAGCATGTCCTCGGGGTGCACATTGAGCAACGTGAGGTACTGGCCCGCAGAGGAGGAGCCGGCCTCGTCCTCGCCCAGAGCCGAAGAGCGGACCCCCACATTGGGCCGGTATCCGATGCGGGCCGCCAGTCTCTCATATTCGCGTCCGATGGCTACGGCAACCTCGTCGGGAACCTCGGCCGCCAGCACCTCCCGCTCAATGGCCTCGCAAAGGGCCAGCATGGACGAGGGATTGTCCGCCCCGGAAGCCTGGATCAGCCTGTCGATTTCCTCGCGCAAATCGCCTGATTCCATGAACATGCGGCAGGCATCGGCCGTGACCACGAAGCCATCGGGGACGCGCAGCCCCATCCGGTTGCGCAACTCGCCCAGATGAGCCATCTTGGGGCCGCACTCGGCAGAGTCGTTGCGGTCGATCTCGCCCAATGCGACCACGCGCCGACCCTCCACATGCTTCTCAACCCGGGGCAGCGCCTCCTGAATATTGCGCCGGATAGCCTCGAAGCTGTCGTGAAGCCCGGGATACCGCCCAGGGGCAAGGGCCTCCATATACCGGATGATGGAATACACGACGGCCGTGACGCGGGCCGTCCTGGACCGAATAAAGCCAAAACCGAAGGGAATCTCGCCGCGAAGCGCCTCTTCCATCTCGGCCATGACCTCAAGAGCCTGGGTGTTTGCGGAAACCAGAAGCTTGAAGGTGTGATAGCGGGCCTGGAACGATTCGCGCAGCGCCTCCGGGCCCGTCCCCGGGCCGACACCCAGCAATTGCCCCACCCTGCGTGAAATCCGCTTGATTGTTTCCACCGGACCCATGACTTCCTCTTCCGATTCCGATGCCCAGGCCCAGAACGCTGACGCGCACAAGCCCCGCCCTGATTACTCGCCCGGCGCGTCCGCACCGGGCACGGAACACTCCGTGCGCAGGGACTTGCCCCGGGCAGCCGCCATGATCCGGCACCCGAGCAGTTCAAAATCCACCGGCTTGACCAGGAAGTCAAAAGCCCCGGCCGACATGGCCTGCAAGGCACAATCCATATCCGCATACCCGGTGAGCAAAATGACCTCGACCTCGGGATGGCGGGCCTTGACCAGATTGAGAACCTGCATCCCGCTCATTCCGGGCATTTTCACATCAAGCACCATGACATCCACAGGCTCCCGGTCAAGTGCGGCAAGAGCCTCCTCGCCATCAGACACGGCAGTGGCGCTCATGCCCCGCCGCCCAAGGCGCTTGGACAGGGCCGAGATGAACCCGCCCTCGTCGTCCACAAGCAATACCCGTATCGCTTCGCTCACGAAATGCCTCCAGGTTGGACAACACTCTACAGCCACCTTGCCAAAGAGGCCAGCGAAAGAAAACCCCCCTTGCCGACACCGCGCATCCGCCACCACACGCCCAGCCGTCCGCCCCTGACCGCTCACAGGCAAAGCTGCGCACGGACACGACCGCGTCAACGCCCTGCTCGCAAACAGATATTCAGAAAAAAGAGCGACAGAATCGAACGGAGGCACCGCCTTGTGGGTCGAAACGCCCCACTTGTGATTATTTGCACAACGCATGCCCCTGATCACGGGCCTTGCCGCCCCGCATTTCCCTGATGGGGCTTTTCGCCCCAGTGGGGCGTTTTGCACCAGCCAGGCTGCCGCCTCCGGGTCAAACAGGCCGCATCCTGCCCGATGCTGTTCGCAATGGCCCGGCCTCGTCTCTCTCCCCGAGAAATACATGATGCAATTTCAGCAGGTTGAACAACCGCCTGTCAGGACGCCATCAAAGCGTGTTGGCACGACCATTGCTTTGGCCTGGAGGGAATCAGCCGGGCTGCCAGCAGCCCATTGAAATTCATTGAAGAAAGAACAGGACACTGGATGGACGTACAGCCCTATAACAAGCTTTCCCGCAATCTGGCGCTGGGCGTCATCGCGGCTTCACTCATTCCCCTCGTCATGGTGGGGGCTCTCGTCTTCGTCCAGTTCTCCGCCATATATACGGAAAAAGTCTACGCCCACCTCGGCATGGTGGTGGACAAGCACAGGGAGTCCATCGACGCCTTCCTCTCCGGAAAGCAATACGAAGTGCTCTATCTTGATAAGGCGTTCACTTACGAACAATTGACCAACCCCGCCTTTCTGGAGCGGACCCTCAAGGACATCCAGCAACAATACGGCCGCGTCTTCGTGGACCTCGGCGTCATAGACGCATCCGGCCGCCAGATCGCCTATGCCGGCCCCTTTGACCAGTTGGGCGCGGATTATTCCAGCGAGTCGTGGTACGTCAACTCCCGGGACCGCAAGATTGCCATCAGCGACGTATTCCTCGGTCTGCACCGCGCCCCCCATCTCATCGTCACGGTCAACAACGCCGACAACCTGCGCACCTGGACTCTCAAGGCCACCATCGACTTCCTCGCCTTCGGAAACCAGGTGGAAAACCTCCGGGTCGGCGACACGGGTCACGCCTACATCGTCAACGCCAGCGGCCAGCACCAGACCCGCGCCCCCTCTGCGGAGGCCCAGGAACTGACCATGGTTTCGTCCAGGACGGTCCAGCGGCCCCACACCTCTCCCGGCGTACTTATCGAACGCTCCCAGGGTAGCGACGGAGAAGAGTACATCGTGGTTTCCGCTGCCCTGACCGGGGTGGACTGGAGACTTGTCTTCCAGCAGGAGGTCTCGGACGCCCTCTCGGAACTCGTCACTGCCGAACGCATGGCCCTGTTGATCCTGGTGACGGGAGCGCTGGCCATTCTGGGCATGAGCCTTTTCATGTTCCGCAGGCTTGTGACCCGGTTCCGGCTCATCGACCTGCGCACGGAGATGATGAACAGGCAGATGATCGAGGCGGGCAAGCTGGCTTCCATAGGCGAACTGGCCGCAGGAATCGCCCACGAGATCAACAACCCGGTGGCCATCATGATCGAGGAGGCGGGCTGGGTCGGCGATCTGCTTGAGGACGAGGGACGCGAGATGTCCTGCCGGGAGGAAGTGGAGCGCGCCTTAGCCCAAATCAGAACCCAGGGCGTACGCTGCAAGGACATCACCCACAAGCTCTTAAGCTTCGCCCGGCAGACAGACACGCGTGTGACCATGGTGTCGCTCCCGGAGCTGGTGACCGAGGTGGTCAACCTCTCCATGCAGCCCGCCCGATACGCCCGCATCGAATTCTCGCTGAACATAGACCCCCACATGCCTCCCATCATGGCCTCGCCCACCGAACTCCAGCAGGTCTTTCTCAACCTCATCAACAACTCGATCCAGGCCATGGAGCAGGACGGAGGCACCTTGATCATCTCCTGCCACGCATCGGCGGGCGAGGCGTTCATCACCGTGGCCGACACCGGCCCGGGCATTCCCGAAGCCAACCTGAGCAGAATCTTCGATCCCTTCTTCACCACCAAACCCGTGGGCAGAGGCAGCGGCTTGGGTTTGTCCATCTGCTACGGCATCATCCACCAAATGGGTGGGACCATCGAGGCGGAGAGCACCGTGGGCCACGGCACCAGCTTCAACATCCGGCTGCCTTTGCAGCGGCCCGACACCTTCCAGGGAGGAGATTCATGAGCGATGCGTCCCTGCTCATAGTGGACGACGAACCCGGCTTTGTCGAAACCATGCGAAAACGTCTGGCCAAGCGGAACATGACGGCCCACACGGCACAAAGCGGCGACGAGGCCCTGCGACGCCTCAGGGAGTTTCCTGAGATCGAGGTCATCGTGCTGGATGTCAAGATGCCGGGCAAGGACGGGCTGGCCGTACTCCAGGAGATCAAACAGGCGTTTCCCCTGGTGGAGGTAATCATGCTCACCGGCCACGCCACGGTGCCCTCGGCCCTGGAGGGCATCCAGCTTGGCGCATACGACTACCTGATGAAGCCATGCAGTTTCGACGTACTCACCGAGAAGATCAACGAAGCCGCGGCGCTCAAGCGCAGGCGGGAAACAGAGGCCGTCGGCACCGGCGGCGACACGGCGTAGGGGATCAACGGCATGCAGGACGGCTCGACACCCATCAGGCTGCTCATCGTGGACGACGAGCGGGGCTTCACGGAGGTGCTGTCCAAGCGGATGACCAGACGGGGTCTTCGCGTGGACACCGCCGCCAGCGGGGAAGAGGCCGTACGCATGCTGCGGGCACAGGATTATGACGCGATCATCATCGACCTCAAGCTTGAGGGCATGGACGGCGTCGAAATCCTGAAGGTATTCAAACTGCTTGATCCGGGACTGCCCATTCTCATGCTCACCGGCCACGGGAGCGAAACGGCGGTCAAGGCAAGCATGCGCCTCGGGGCGGCGGACTATCTGTCCAAGCCGATGGACTTCGAGGCGCTGGTGGCAAAGGTCTTGAAGATGGCCAGACAGGGAGGCGACAACGCATGACCGCGATCACGGTGCTCATCGTCGATGACGAGGTCGGCTTCGCCTCCGCCCTGGCAAAACGACTCAACAAGCGGGGCATCTACACGCGCCTCGCGGCAAGCGGGCGCGAAGCGCTCTCCGTACTGGCTGAGGAAGAGGTGGATGTCACCCTCCTTGATGTCATGATGCCCGGCATGGACGGCATCAAGACCCTCGGGGAGATCAAACGGCTGCACCCGAACACCCAGGTGCTCATGGTCACGGCTCACTCGAATTCGGACATGGTCATATCCTGCCTCGCCATGGGGGCCTTTGACTACGTCATGAAGCCGGGAAGCTCTGACGAGCTGGTGGGAAAGATCAGGGAAGCGGCCCAACAAAGACAGCGGAATTTGGCGCAGGACAGCGGCCCGGCAGAAAAAACGGGCTGATCTGCTAACCTATCGCAAGTGGAAGTGAGGTCAAACAATGCGATTCTTCAACCAATGGGGCAAATTCATGATGGCGGGAGCAGGCGCTCTCGCCCAGTGGGAAATCGACAACGCCCGACACATCATGGGCAGCAAAAAGCTCAGGATACTCCTCGGGCTCATGCTCATTCCGATCATCATCGGCGGTATCGCCTTTGCCAATGACATCGGCCCGGTCCTGCCGGAGATTCTGGGCGGCAAAAAGGCATACAGCCCGGCCTTCTACAGCCTGACCATCTTCCTGGTCTCCATCGGCATCGGCATGGGCGCCGGGCTCATCACCGGCTGCATCGGCGCGGGCGGCGGCTTCATCATCGCCCCGGCCCTCATGAGCGCGGGCATCAAGGGCATCCTGGCGGTCGGCACCGACCTGTTCCACATCTTCGCCAAGGCGATCATGGGCAGCGTCATCCACCGCAAGCTGGGCAACGTCTCGGTGCCTCTGGCCGTGGTCTTCCTCATCGGCGCCATCCTCGGCGCCTCGGCGGGCGGCCTGATCAACCGCGTGCTTTACGACATCAACCCGATCTTAAGCGACGCCTTCATCACCTCGGTCTACTCCCTGATGCTCGGCTTCCTCGGCTTCTACGCCCTGATCGACTTCCTGCGCAGCCGCAAGGCCGGCGACACAGGCGGCGCCCACGGCGGCAAGAGCGAGGGCGCGGAGCTGGGCGGCATGGCCAAAAGTCTCCAGGCCGTCAAATTCCCCCCCATGGTTTCCTTTGACCAGGATCTGACCCCCGGCGGCAGGTCCATCTCCTGGGTCTTCCTGGTCCTGTCCGGCGCCCTGGTCGGCCTGGCCGCGGGTATCATGGGCGTTGGCGGCGGCTTCCTGACCTTCCCCATCTTCGTCTACGTGCTGGGCGTGTCGTCCATGACCACCGTGGGCACCGACATCTTCCAGATCGTCTTCACCGCCGGTTTCGCGTCCATCAGCCAGTACGCCATCTACGGCTTCATCTTCTACACCCTGGCCATGGGCATGCTGCTCGGCTCGCTGCTGGGCATCCAGATCGGCGCACTGGTGACCAAGGTGGTGCCCGGCATCACCATCCGCGGCTTTTACGCCATGGCGGTGCTCTCCGGCTTCGTCAACCGCATCTTCGCCCTGCCGGGCAAGCTCGGTGAGATGGATATCCTTCCCATATCGCCCGCCCTGGGTTCCGTTCTCAACGACATCGGCATCTGGGCCTTCTTCGTCGTCATCGGCGGCTTCTCGGTCTGGGTCATCGGAACCTTCCTGAAAAACATCCCGAATCTCAAGCGTAAGGAGGCACACTAACATGGTCCATAACAAGAAGGAATTCACCGGAGGCTTGGTCGCCCTGGTCCTGTTCTTCGTGGTCTTGTTCTACATGTTCCAGCCGATGTTCAACGGCCTCAACTCCATGGCGTATCTCGACGCCCTGTACAACTCCATCTCCAAGGGCTCGGTCTACTACATCCCCATGGCCAACGATGAAGCCGAAAAGGTCTCGGGCAAGGATGTCAACCTCGTGCTCCACTACGTGGACGAGAACATCGCCGCCCAGTCGGCCGCCCAGATGGCGGCAGCAGGCGTGGCCGCCGAGGTCAAGGGCACCGATGTCGAGGTCGCCGGATCGCTCAAGGCCATCTTGAGCGCGAGCATCGCGGACGCGGACTACATGTACCACAACGACGGCGACTCGGTGTCCGCCAAGTACGACGGCATCAACCCCCGCCGCGCCTCCTACAACTGGTGGGTGACGCTTGGCCAGATCGACAGGGCCCTCTCCCATCAGGAGGACTTCGCTGCGGCCAAGGTCGTCAACACGGTGCAGACCCGCGCCGTGGAGACCGCCTACAACTACTTCAAGATCGAGCCCATGCACATCTCCGACAAGCTCGGCACGGTCATCTTCTCCCTGGCCTTCTACGTGTTCTACACCCTGTGGTACGGCTACGCCATCCTCTGGGTCTTCGAGGGATGGGGGCTGCGTCTGAGCCACTAGTCCCGAACCATAACGACACCCTTCACGCGGCCCGGGTCATCATGACGCCGGGCCGCGCTCTCTTTGCCGATCGGGTCGCCCCGCCAAAAAGGCAGAAGGTGTTTACTCCGGCGCCGATGCGCAGTATCTCCACAGGAACGGGAAAGACCGCCATGAATCTGCACAACTACTACGACACCGTCATGCAACTCAGCCACGGCATCGTGGTGACCTTTGACCTCGGCGGCCGAATCATCCACGGCAACTCCGAACTGGAGAAGCTGACCGGATATTCCATCAAGGAACTGGCGGGAAAGGACTGGTTCAAGACCTTCATCCCCCAGGATCGGCATGAAAAAGCCGTCCGCACGGTGGCCGACTCGGTACGCAGCCAGACCATTTCCACCACATCGGGCGCCATCAGGACCAGAAACGGCGACACGGTGTACATCGACTGGCACATCAAATCCCTGGTCGATTCGGCCGGAGAGCCCATCAGCGTCCTGTGCGTGGGGCAGGACGTGACCGACCACATGCTCCGCCAGGAGGGACTGCTCTATGAACGATCAACCCTCATGGAGCGCAACAAGGAGTTGAGCTGCCTTTACCACATCAGTCTGCTCATGGTCGAAATGACCGAGGAACTCCCGGTCATCCTGTCCAAAATCGTCAATCTGCTCCCTTCGGGTTTCCAGCGGCCGAGAAAGACGCACATCTCCCTGACCGTGGACGATATCCATCTGCAAAGCCAAGGCTACCGCGATACGGACAACCGCCTGACCGAACCGATCGTGGTCAACAAGGAGCGGCGCGGCATGCTGGTGGTCTCCCTCGAAGGCCACGGCAGACGGGCCAGGAGCGCGGAGTTCATCGAGGATGAAAACGACCTTCTGGCCACTGTGGCGCAGCAGATCGCCCTCATCGTGGCCAAGAAGGAGGAGCGTCGGGCCAGGCAGCAGCTCGAGCAACAGCTCAGACAGGCCGACAGGCTGGCCAAGATCGGCCAGTTTTCCGCCGGACTGGCCCACGAAATCAACGAACCCCTGGCCAACATTCTCGGCTTCGCCCAGCTGGCCCTCCAGACACCGGGGCTGCCCGGACAGGTGGAAACCGACCTGCGCAATATCGTGGACTCGTCACTGCACGCTCGAGAGATCATCCGCAAGGTCATGCTTTTCAGCCGCCAGATGCCGCCCCAGCTGGTGATGACCGACCTCAACGCCACCATCGTCCAGGCCCTGCGCATCACCGAGACCGGAGCCAGGCGCAACAGGGTCGCCGTGGTCTGCGACCTGGACCCGACTCTGCCCCGGATCATGGCCGATCCGCAGCATATCACCCAGGTGGTGGTCAACCTCGCGGCCAACGCCATCCAGGCCATGGACAACGGCGGCACACTCACGGTCAGAACCATCAACCACGGCGGCGACGCCTACATCGTCATTCAGGACACCGGCCCGGGCATTCAACCCGAGGAACTCAAGCAGATATTCACGCCCTTCTACACCACCAAGGACGTGGACAAGGGGACCGGCCTCGGCCTTTCGGTGGTGCATGGCATCGTCAAGGCGCACCGGGGTTTCATCCAAGTGGACAGCACCCCCGGCCAGGGCTCGCGTTTCGAGGTGGCCTTCCCATGCAGTCAAACCAATGGAGCCGAGTAGACCATGAGCCCCCCCATCCGCATCCTGGCCGTTGACGACAGCCCGAGCACGCTGGAGGTGATCAAGCGCAACCTTGAGCCCCACGGCTATGAAGTATTCACCCGTCTGCGCGTGGACGAGGCGGTCGCCCTGCTCGACGAACTGGACATAGACCTGGTCATCACCGACTACCGCATGCCCCAGGCCTCGGGCCTCGACCTCATCCGCCATGTGCGCGACAACCACCCGGAAACCGAGATCATGATGATCACCGGCTACCCGTCCATCTCCGGGGCCGTGGAGGCCATCCGCGACGGCGCGGGCGAATACCTGCCCAAGCCCTTTACCGCCGAGGAGCTGCTGTCTGCCGTGGGTCGCATCGCAGACAAGCTTCAACGGCGCAAGGCCGTGAACGCGTCCCGGCACCAGGGCGGAAATTACGGCATTGTCGGCGATTCGCCCGAGATGGCCTCGGTCTTCCGGCGCATCGGCAAGGCGGCGGCCAGCAACGCCAATGTGCTCATCACCGGAGAATCGGGCACGGGCAAAGAACTGGTGGCCCGGGCCATCCATTACAATAGTGACCGTCGGGCCGCTCCCTTTGTGCCGGTCAATTGCACGGCCATCCCGGACAGCCTGCTCGAAAGCGAGCTGTTCGGCCATGTCAAGGGCGCCTTCACCGGAGCCAAGGAGGGACGCGCAGGCTTCTTCGAGATCGCCAACGGGGGCTCCATCTTTCTTGACGAGATTGGCGACGCCAGCCCCAACATGCAGGCCAAGCTGCTGCGGGTCATCCAGTCCAAGGAATTCTGCAAGGTGGGCTCAAGCCGGGTCAACACCGTGGACACGCGCATTCTCGCCGCCACCCACAAGGACCTCAAGCGGCTGGTTGCCGAAGGCTCGTTCCGCGAAGACCTCTTCTACAGGATCAACGTGGTGGACATCCATGTGCCCACCCTCTCCGAGCGCGGCGACGACATCCTGGTGCTCATCAACACCTTTCTGGCCAAATTCGCGGCTGCCATGCAGCGCCCGGCCCCGTCCATCAGCGATGAAACGGTCCAGGCCCTGCGCCGCCATCCCTGGCCGGGAAACGTGCGCGAGCTGGAGAATCTCATCCAGCGGCTGCTGGTCATCGTGGACCACGACCCCATCGAGGTGACGGATCTGCCGGAGACCATGCGATTTTGCCTCCCCATGACCGGCCGGGTGGACCGGCCCCTGGCCGAGGTGGAGCAGGAGCACATCATGAACGTGCTGACCATGGTGGGCAACAACAAGTCCCACGCCGCCGACATCCTGGGCATCAACCGGAAGACGTTGCGGGAAAAGCTCAAGAAGATGGGGAAGGAGTGACACACCCGGCGCTTTCCTCCCCGGTGGCCGCAGGCAAGAAGAGCGAAACGGTTGTCCCCTGGCCAAGCTTGCTGGCTATCTCCACCCTGCCGCCGAACTCGTCGATCTTCTTTCTGACCATGGCCAGCCCCAGCCCGCTGCTCCCCTGCTTTGTGGAATAAAACGGATTGAAGACCCGCTCCAGGTCCACGGCGTCCATGCCAACCCCCGTGTCCGTAACCCTGACCTCCACGCAGTCGCCGTTAAGCGCCAGCCCCATGGACACGGACCCTCCTCCGGGCATGGCCTCAATGCCGTTCTTGAGAATGTTGACCACGCACTGCTTCAGCGTGTCCTCGTCGCCGAGCACCGGGAGCAACGCCCCGGACGGACGCACCTCGATGGCATAGCCCAGTCCGCCGTATCCGATGGTCATGAGCTCTGCGGCATCGCGGCAGACGGCCTCCATGTCCACCTCGCCGATCCGGGCTTCCGATGCCCTGACGAAATTGAGCATGCTGGTGAGCATGTGCTCAAGCCGTCCGCTTTCCTCCAGCATAATCTCCACCTTGCCCCTGTTCGCCTCGGTCAGGTCCGGCGACTTGAGCAGCGTGTTGGCGAACCCGCCAATGACGAAGAGGGGGTTGCGTATCTCGTGGGCGAGATACGTGGACATCTCGCCCACGATGGCCAGCTTGTCGCGCTGGGTCTGATGCCGCTCCTGCAGGGTGCGCTTGGTGATGTCACGGTGCATGACCATCACATGGCTCATCTCTCCCCGGACGCCGAAAATGGGATAGGCATAGAGCCGATAATATTGAAGCAGGCCGTCGCGACTGACGCGGGTGACGAGCGCCTCCTCGGGCCGTCCCGTCTCCAGGGTCCGGTGATAGGGACAGGTCGGATCCATGAGGCTGCAAAAGGACGAGCCGTCCCGCAGTCTGGCGGCCTCCCAGCAAGGCTTGCCAAGAAGGTCCTTGCGCTGTGCCCCGGCCCGCTCCCAGACGATGCGGTTGAGGTCCACCACGTTTCCTGCGCGGTCAAGGAGCAGGATGTCCTCGCGGATGCCGTCGAGAATGGACTGAAGCAGGCTGCGCTGATGGGCCAGACTGTCCATGCAGTGCTTCTTGACCAGGGTCATGTCGTGCAGACCGCAGAAAAAGGCGACCTCGCGGTGATCCAGAATCGATATGGATTCGCCAACGCGCTGGCGAAGAGTTTCGAGCAGGCCGGGGCTCCCCGTCATCTCCACCACCAGATTGATTTCGGGGTGCCTGTCGAGCATGGCCTCGAAGCGGTCATAGACCGGCACGTTGATCTCGTCGAAAAGAGCCCGATCCGACTCCCGGGCGACATGGCTTGCCGCCGCCAGCAGTATGTCCGGCAGAAATTCCCGGAAATCCTCCACAAAGACGATGTCGAGCAGGGCCTTCACCCCTGGCCCGGAACCGATGATTCCCACCACGAAGGGTTCCATGCTCCCATTCCAGTAGCATATCCCCAGGGAGTCGTAGTCGAACTCGCCCATGCCCGCATCCTCCGTTTGGGTCCGACGATACGGGATGACCTGCCTCCTGACAAGGCGACAACAATATCACCGCCGGGCCTTTGCCCGCGAACATATTATCATTGCAAAAGAATGTCCTCTGCGGATACATGCTGTGATAATCACAGGACTTGCCAATCAGGCGCACCCCCAATCTTCATCCAACAGGGCAGGACATGAGGCACCACGGACGACACACCCCCCGGACAACGCTGGCGTTCCTCGTTTTCCAGACAGCCCTGGCGTTCCTGGCTCTTGGTGCCATCCTGCCCGCCGGAGCTGATTCGGGACCGACCATCGGCCCGGAACTGCGCGACCATCACAACATCGCCCTGCTCATCGACCCTGCCGACGGCTCGATCCTCGACGCCAACGATTCCGCCCTGCATTTTTATGGTTACTCCCTGGCGACACTGCGCTCCATGCGCATCCAGGACATCAACCGGCTCTCGTCCGCCGAAGTGGCCATGGAGTTTCGCCGGGCCAGGGACGAACAGCGCAATTATTTCATTTTCCCCCACCGCCTGGCCGACGGCACCATCCGGTCGGTGGAGGTATACAGCTCCCCCTTTGTCGATGCCACGGGCAGAAGGCTCCTGCTCTCGCTCATCCACGATGCCACGGGCAAACTGCTGATGGACGAAGAATTGCAGCGTTATCAGACGCGCATGGAAGTCCTTGTCGCCGAGAAGAGTGAGGCCCTGGACAGGGAGCGCGGCCTCAGACGGTGGCTCACCGCAGGCGGCTTCGCGATCATGATCGTTTCCGTGGCGCTGGCCGCCATCGCAACCATGCTGCGGCGCACCCGGGACCAACTGCGGCTGGACACCCGGCGTCAGGAGATGCTCCTGCAACTGGACCATATGGCCGACGCCCCGGTGGACGAGGTGATGGCCTTCGCCCTGGAGGCGGCCCTGGTCTCCGCCAGCAGTCGCATCGGCTTCGTGGGCCTGATGACCGAGGACGAATCGGTCATGATCGTCCACGCCTGGTCCAAGGAAGTCCTTGCCCAGTGCAGGACCGAAGACGCCACCCTCCAATTTCAGGTAACCAAGGCAGGGCTGTGGGCCGAGTGCATCCGGCAGCGCCGACCGCTGATAATCAACGAGACACTGAGCGACCACCCGGCCGCCCGCGGCGTTCCCGTCGGGCATGTACCCCTGACCCGGTTACTGACCGTTCCGGTGACGCATCAGGAGCGGATCGTGGCCGTGGTGGCGGTGGCCAACAAAAAGAGCCACTACAACGACTCCGACATCCGCGCCCTGACCGTGCTCCTGCAACGGGTCTGGCTCCGAATGCTCCGCAACCGGGACAAGGCCCGCGTCGAAGCGGCCAACCGGGAGATCAAGCTGTTGCTGGAGTCCATCCCCATCATGCTTGTACGCATAGATCCCGACACCACCGTGGTGCGCTGGAATGAAACCGCCCAGACCCTGTTCGGGCTGGAACCGGAAGAAGTCCTCGGCCGCCCCTTGGTCGAATGCGCCTTGTCGTGGGACTGGCCCGAGGTGGAACGCGCCATGGACCAATGCCGGGACGACCGCGCCTCCCTGGTCCACAACCTGCGTTTCGAGCGCACCGACGGCCACCCCGGCTTGCTGGAGCTGACCGCGAGCGCCATCCTCGACGAATCCGACACCCGGATCGGTCTGCTCATCCAGGGACGCGAGGTGACGCACCTGCGCCAGCTTGAGACCCAGCTGCTCCAGTCCCAGAAACTGGAGGCCATCGGCCAACTGGCGGCGGGCATAGCCCACGAGATCAACACCCCTGCGCAATTCGTGGGCGACAACACCCAGTTCCTGCGCCAGGCCATTGCCGAACTGCTGCCGCTCCTTGAGACCTGCCAGGATCTGGTGCAAGCCTCTCGCGAGGGCAGGCCCACCGCCGAGCTCGTCCAAAAGGCGGTGCAGCTTGCCGGCGATGCGGACCTCGATTTCCTGCGGACGCATCTGCCGCTCTCGGCGGAGCATATCGAGGAGGGTGTTCAGCGCATCGGCAACGTGGTCAGGTCCATGCGGGAATTCGCACACCCCGGCGGCCGCGAAAAGACCCTGACCGACCTGAACCGGGTCATCGAAAACACTATTGTCGTGGCCCGCAACGAATACAAGTTCGTTGCCGACATGGAGACCGACCTGGACCCGGACCTGCCCCAGGTCGTGTGTCTGACCGACGACATCAAGCAGGCCCTGCTTAACGTGGTCATCAACGCCACCCACGCCATCCGCGACGTGGTGGGCGACAACCCCGAAAGACGAGGTACCATCCGCATCGCCACGGCCAGCCGCGACGGAGCGGTCGAAATCCGCGTCAGCGACACGGGCACCGGCATCCCCGAGGCCATCCGCTCCAGGATTTTCGACCCCTTCTTCACCACCAAGCCGGTCGGCGGAGGCACAGGGCAGGGACTGAGCATCGCCTACGCGGCCATCGTCGACAAACACGGCGGCACCATTACCTTCGAAACCGAGCTGGGCCGGGGCACCACCTTCGTGATCCGCCTGCCCACAGGTCACGACGGATTCTGACCCGCCCCGAGGGCGGCATCCGGCACAACCTGAAACCTGTCACATTGTTCTTGGAGACGGAGGGACATTGTGCATATAGTTGAACGATGACGACCAGCACCTTCCTTGCGCTGGCCCAGAACGTGTCTCTGCTGCTGGCCGCAGCCATCCTCTTTGATGTCTCCGCCCTGCGCTGGAGGCTGCGCAGCCACACCCCGGCGCATTTTGCAGTGGGGTTCCTGCTCGGGCTCATCGGCGTGGTCAGCATGGCCACTCCATGGACACTGATGCCCGGCGTGATCTTCGACGCCCGCTCGGTGCTGCTCGGCATCTCCGGCCTGTTTTTCGGCGGTGTGGCCACCGCAGTGGCCATGGTCATGACCGCCGCCTTCCGGCTGCACCTGGGCGGCGCAGGAGCATGGACCGGGGTGGCCGTCATCCTGGCCACTGGCATGGTCGGCATCGTCTGGCGCCATGCCAGGAAAGGATCGCTGGCCTCAATATCCTGGCGCGAGCTGCTTCTCTTCGGCCTGACCATCCATCTGGTAATGCTCGGCCTCATGTTTACCTTGCCAAAGGCCACGGCGCTTGTGGTCTTGTCCAGAATCTCCTTGCCCGTCCTGCTCATCTTTCCGGCCGCCACCTGCCTGATGGGACTCCTCCTGGTCAACAGAATCCGGCGCGGACAGACCCAGGAGGCCCTGGACAGACAACGCGCCGAGCTTATTGAGAGCCAGACGAAACTCAAGCTGACCATGGAGATGGCCGACATAGCTCCATGGGAAATGGACATCGCCAGCGAGACGTTCCTCTTTGACGACCAGTTCTACTCCCTGTATGCCACCACGGCCGAACGCGAAGGCGGTTATCGAATGTCGGTCGCGACCTACCAGCGGGAGTTCGTGCACCCCGTGGACATGGGCATTGTCGACGACGAGGTCAACCGCCTCGCCATCACCGACGCCCCCAACTTCGCAAGACGCATCGAACATCGAATCGTGCGCCGCGACGGCGAGGTGCGCCACATGGTCGTCAACTACCTGCTCCTGCGCGACGCTCTGGGCAGGCCAATCAAGACCATCGGGGCCAATCAGGACGTGACCGAACGCAAACGGTTCGAGCAGGACCTTTTCGAAAGCAGGGAGCGCTACCACACACTGCTCTCGGGCATGCCGGACATTGTCATGCGATTTGACAGGCAGGGACACCATCTCTTCGTTTCGGACAGCGTCAGGGAGTATGTGCATCTCGCACCCGGAGAGTTCCTCGGCAAAACGCACGAGGAGCTGGGCTTTTCCGAGTCCGACAGCCGATTCTGGCGCGAAGCCATCGAAACTGTCTTTCAAAGCCGAGAGCCTACGGAGACGGAATTCACCTTCGAGAGCCGCCGGGGCCCGGTAATCTTCAACTGGCGGATCATCCCGGAATTCGACGCCGGAGGAGAGATTCCCTCCGTGCTCTCCATCAGCCGCGACATCACCGAGCATCGCCGCGTGGAGCAGGACTACGAGAGCCTGTTCATGAAGATGCTCGACGGCTTCGCCGTCCACGAGATCATCTGCGACACCAACGGCGATCCGGTGGACTACCGTTTCCTCGGGGTCAATCCGGCCTTTGAGGCCATGACCGGCATGAAGGCCGAAACCGTTGCAGGCAAAACAGTGCTGGAGATCCTTCCAGGCACCGAGCGGTCCTGGATCGAACGCTACGGCCGCGTGGCTCTCTCTGGCGATCCGGTGAATTTCTCCAGCTACTCCAGCGAGCTGGACAAGCACTTCGAGGTGACAGCCTTTCGACCGGCCCCCAACCGATTCGCCTGCATCTTCGCCGATGTCAGCGAACGCATTCAGGCCCAGGAAGACCTGCGCCGCATCTTTGAACTGTCCAAGGACATGATCAGCATATCCGACATCAAGACATCCCGGTTTCTGCGGGTCAATCCCGCCTTCACCGAAACCCTGGGCTATTCCGCACAGGAGCTGATGGCCCGGCCCTACCTTTCGCTGATCCACCCCGACGATGTGCAGCCCACCATCGACATGGTTGAAAAGAGGCTCAAGCAGGGCCGCGAGGTGATCAACTTCGAAAACCGCTACCGAAAAAAATCCGGCGACTACATCTGGCTCAACTGGGTGGCACACCCACTGCCGGACAAAGGGCTCAACTACGCCATCGCCAGGGATGTCACCGATCGCAAGCAATACGAAGCCGACCTGATCAAGGCCAAGGAGGCCGCCGAGGCAGCCACCCAGGCCAAATCCCAATTTCTGGCCAACATGAGCCATGAGGTGCGTACGCCTCTCAACGGCATCCTCGGCATGCTCCAATTGATGCGGACCACCCACCTCGACGCGGAACAGGACGACTACGTTGACAACGCCATCCAGGCATCGCGGCGGCTGACTCGCCTGCTCTCGGACATTCTCGACATCTCGCGCATCGAGGCGGAAAAGCTGATCATCCTGAACGAACCCTTCGACCTGAGGGAAACCCTGCTCACAGTGCGCGACCTCTTCACGCCCAGTGCCCGCCAGGCGGGCATCGACTTCGGGTTCATGATCTCCCCTGGCATCGACAAGCCGCTCCTTGGCGACTCGGTGCGCGTCCAACAGGTGGTCAGCAACATGGTGGGCAACGCCCTCAAATTCACCCTCTCAGGCTCGGTCACGGTGGAAGCGACCGAGCTGACGCCACTGACTCCGAACAGCTGCCGAGTGCTCTTTTCGGTGGCGGACACCGGCCCGGGCATACCGGACGACCGCCTGGACAGCCTCTTTCAACCTTTTACCCAAATGGACGGCGGATGGAACCGACCTTATCAGGGGGCGGGCCTCGGACTCTCCATCACCAAACATCTGATCGAACTCATGGGCGGCTCCATGTGCATGGAAAGCCGCGTGGGCGTCGGCACCACTGTCCATATCAGCCTTTCCTTCGACGTGGCCGACCGGCTTGACAAGACGCATTTCACCCCGGACCTGGACGATGCGCCTTCCCTGGCGGGGCTCCGGGTGCTGCTGGCCGAGGACGACCGGGTCAGCGGCATCGCCGCCCGCCGCCACCTCGAAAAGGCGGGCTGCCATGTCACCCTGTGCACCGATGGTCACCAAACCTTGGAGGCTCTGCGCACAGGCCGGTTCGACGCGGTACTCATGGACGTGCACATGCCGGTCATGGACGGCGTGGACGCCACCCGATCCATCCGGCACGGCCAAGCAGGCGAGGCCAACAGACAGATACCCATCATCGCCCTGACCGCCTACGCCATGTCCGGCGACCGCGCCCGGCTCCTGGCCGAGGGCATGGACGGTTACGTGGCCAAGCCCGTGGAAGCCAGGGCACTTCAGGACGAGCTGGCCCGCGTCACCGGCACGGCACGGGAGGGGTAGCCCCGTTGCACAGCCCGGCATCAACCCCGCTTCCCGACGCCGCCCGTCTGGACAACCACCCGCTTCACGGATAGATTGGCCCCGTTTGCAAGTCGGCTCCGACGAGCCGTCTCTCCTTCCGGTCCGCAAAGACCCGCACGGCAGGCCTTGACCGCTCCATGGACCGTCTTTTCGCTGGAGATTCCATGATCAGCTTCCGTCTCCTTGGCAAATGGACTTCGCTGGTTCTGATTTCGGCGGCCCTTGCCGCTCTGCTGCGTCTTGGCGGACTTCCCGCCGCCGAGCTGCTGGGCCCCATGATCGCGGGCATGTTCTTCGCCCTTCGGGGCGTTGTGCTGCATGTTCCCCGTAGCGTCTTCAGCGGAGCCCAGGCTGTTGTGGGCTGCATGGTGGCCTTGACCCTGACCCCCTCCATTCTGACCTCGCTGGGCCGGGACTGGCCGATCATGGTCGTGGTGGTCTGCATGACCATCGCCGCCGGAGGAGTCGTGGGATTCCTGCTGATGCGTCTCGGTTCGCTCCCTGGAAACACCGCGGCCTGGGGAATGTCGCCGGGCGGCGCTGCGGCCATGACGGCCATGGCCGAATCCTTTGGCGCCGATGTCCGCATGGTGGCCTTCATGCAATATCTGCGGATGTTTGTGGTGGTCCTGACCGCCTCGGGGGTCTCGCGGATTCTCCTCGGCCATGCGGCCGATCTGCCTGGGGCATACTCCTGGTCGCCGGATTTCGACGCTCCCCTCGTCCCTCTGCTCCAGACGCTGGCCCTGGTCGCCGGGGGAGTTCTCCTGAGCGGGAGGCTGCGCATCCCCGCCGCGGCAATGCTGCTGCCCATGCTGGCGGGCGCTGCCCTCAATTCCATGGGGATTGTCACCCTTGTCCTGCCCCACTGGCTTCTTTGGACCGCATATGCCAGCCTCGGCTGGTACGTCGGCATGCGCTTTGACCGCGAAACCGTGCTCCATGTCCTGCGCACCATCCCCCAGATGCTTCTGGCCACCTTCCTGCTCATCGGGCTGTGCTGCGTTTCGGCCTGGCTGCTGACCGTCTGGCCGGGCCTGGACCCCCTGAGCGCCTATCTGGCCACCAGCCCCGGCGGTCTCGACTCCGTTGCCATCATCGCCATGGGCAGCGGCTGCGATGTCGGCTTTATCCTTGCCCTGCAAACCCTGCGGCTCTTCGCAGTGGTCGCGGCAGGCCCCTTTGTGGCCCGACTGGTCTGCCGAATCAGCGGCGTGAGCGCCAGGGGTTCAGGAATCGCGCCCTGAGGCGCCCCGGAGAATCCGCCGTCCCGTTCGGGGCCGGGCCGCCGCGGGCCGTGCATTGCCCCCCTCCAGCCTGATACCCGTTGCACCGGGGAGAGTGCGGTCAGTGTCCAGCCCCCGGTTCGACTCCATCAAACACCTTGCCCCGAATGCCCCTTACATGGTAGCCGCTTCCCATGCTTGATCTCTTTTCGCCGGAACGGCTGCAACAATACGCCATCCTCGCGCCCGGGCTGCTCGTGGCGCTGGTCTGCCACGAGGTGGCCCACGGGTATGTGGCCTATCTGCTGGGCGACCCCACGGCCAAATCCCAGGGAAGGCTCTCCCTCAACCCCATGAAGCATCTCGACCCTCTGGGAACGCTGGCCTTCTTCTTCGTCCATTTCGGCTGGGCCAAGCCCGTGCCCGTCAACTCCGGGTATTTCAAGAACCCCCGCCAGGGGATGCTGCTCACGGCCATCGCCGGGCCGATGACCAACTTCATCCTGGCCGCCGCCTTTGCCACGGTCATCCACATCCTGATGACCGTGGAGTTCAGCCCCGGCGGTCTGGCCGAGAAGATCATCCTGCCCACCTATCTCATCGCCCAGGCAGGGGTGTTCGTGAACCTGATCCTGGGCATCTTCAACCTGCTGCCCATCCCGCCCCTGGACGGCAGCAACGTGGTGGCCTACTTCCTGCCTCCGCAAATGGCCGAATCCTACATGGCCCTCGGCCGCTACGGTTTCATCATCCTCATCGGCATCATCCTGCTGGGGAGGTTTTCCGGCTACAGTCTGGTGGGAGGGGTCATCCTGCCCATGGTCTACGCCGGAATCCGGCTTCTTGGCATCCCCATGTAACCCCAACCCCCAGGCACCATGAGCGAAAGACAACGCATTCTCTCCGGCATGCGGCCCACCGGCCCCCTCCACCTCGGCCACTACTTCGGCGTCATCGCCAACTGGCTCAAACTCCAGGAGGAGTACGACTGTTTCTTCTTTGTGGCCGACTGGCATGCCCTGACCAGCGAGTATGCCGACGCCAGAAGGGTCAAGGGATTCATCCCCGGACTGGTCAAGGACTGGATCGCGGCAGGACTCGACCCGGAAAAATGCGTCATCTTCCAGCAGTCGAAGATCAAGGAACACGCCGAGCTGTATCTGTATCTGTCCATGTTCACCCCCCTCGGCTGGCTGGAACGCAATCCGACCTACAAGGAGATCAGGGCCGAGCTGACGCACAAGGATCTGAATACCCACGGATTCCTTGGCTACCCCGTGCTCATGGCCTCGGACATTCTGATGTACAAGCCGTGCGCCGTGCCCGTGGGCAAGGACCAGCTGCCTCACCTGGAGCTGGCCCGCGAGATCGCCCGCCGCTTCAACCACCTGACCGGCACCGAGGCCCTGCCAGAGCCCGCCGACATGCTGACCGAGGAGGCCAAGCTGCCCGGTCTGGACGGCCGCAAGATGTCCAAGAGCTACGGCAACTCCATCATGCTCTCCGAGCCCATTGAGGAGATCGCGCCCAAAGTCCGCGGCATGAAGACCGACGAACGCAGGCTGCGCAAGTCCGACCCCGGCGACCCGGACGTATGCAACCTCTATCCCTACCACAAACTGATGACCGATCCGGCCCGCCTGCCGGAAATCCGCGAAGGCTGCCGCAACGCCACCTGGGGCTGCGTGGACTGCAAGAAGGTGCTCATGGACTCCCTGGAGCGTTTCCTGACGCCGCTGCAGGAGCGCCGCGCCGCCTGTACCGACGAACGGGCGGCAGAGATACTGGCCCTGGGCAACGAGCGGGCCCGCGCCTTTGCCGCCGCGACCATGGACGAGTTGCGCTCCATACTCAACTACTGACCAGCCGCCTTGCAATCCGCACGGATTGCGTTAGGCTCGGGCTTTGTTCCATCCTCAAGCGACAAGGAGATTGCGCATGACCGCCACCAAAGGCAGCACCGTCAAGGTCCACTACACCGGCACCCTCAAGGAGGACGGCAGCCAGTTCGATTCCAGCCAGGGACGCGACCCGCTCCAGTTCACCCTGGGCGAGGGCATGGTCATCGCCGGGTTCGAGAAGGCGGTCATCGGCAAGTCGGTGGGCGACACCGTGACCGTGGAGATTCCGCCCGAGGAGGGATACGGCGAGTCCGACGACCAGCTGGTTTTCCAGGTGCGCCGCGAGCAATTGCCGCCGCATGTGGAGCTTGAGGAAGGCATCATGCTGGAAATCCGTACTGAGGACGGCACCCCGGCCTATGTACGAGTGACCAACTTTGACGACGCCCTGGTCACGCTGGACGGCAACCATCCCCTGGCCGGACAGACCCTGATGTTTGATATTGAAGTCGTGGAAGTTGCCTGATTCATTAACCATCGATTCATTTGACACCTTCCCCGCCCCGCGCCCGGCCGGCATGGGGCGGGGTTGTCCATTGATACGGATGCCGGGGCGCTCCCCGGCTTCCGGCACAGGATGCGCAAGATGAGCATATCAAAGCGATGCTGCGCCATGACCCCGTTTCTGGTCATGGAAATACTGGAGGCCGCCCAGGCCATGGAGCGGGAGGGCCGCTCCATCGTCCACCTGGAGGTGGGAGAGCCGGACTTCGACACGCCCGACTGCGTCAAACGGGCCGCCTGCCGCGCCCTGGATGACGGGCACACCCACTACACCCACTCCCTTGGACTCTTCGAATTGCGCGAGGCCATCAGCGAGGACTACCGCAGCCGCTACGGCGTATGCGTGGACCCGGCCAACATCGCCATCACCCAGGGCACCAGCCCGGCAATGCTGGCGGTCTTCTCGACCATCCTTGAGGCGGGCGACAAGGTCGTGACCTCGGACCCCTGCTATGCCTGCTATGACAACTTCATCACCTTTGCCGGAGCCGAGCCGGTCAAGGTGGCCACCAGCGAGGACGACGCCTTTCAGTACCGCGTCCCGGCCATTCGCCAAGTTCTGGATCCCAAGGTCCGCGCCATCCTCATCAACTCCCCGGCAAATCCGACCGGCACCCTGCTCCCGGCAGAGCACATGCGCGCCATCGCGCAACTGGCCGAAGAGAAGGAGCTGTGGATTCTCTCGGACGAGATATACCACGGACTCGTCTACGAAGGCCGCGAACACTCCATCCTCGAGTTCACGGACCGGGCTTTCGTCTTCAACGGATTCTCCAAGCTCTACGCCATGACCGGCTGGCGGCTGGGTTACGTCATCGCCCCTGCGGCCTTCATCCGCACCTTGCAGACCGTCTGCCAGAATTTCTTCATCTCTGCCAACGCCATGGCCCAGTGGGCCGGGCTTGCGGCCCTCAAGGAGGCCGGGCCCGACGTGGCCCGCATGGTGGCCATCTACGACACGCGCCGCCAGGCCATGCTCAATCGCCTCAAAGGCATGGGGTTCGACATCAGACACGACCCGACCGGCGCCTTTTACGTCCTGGTCAACATGCGCCATCTGGCAGCCCGGTTCGACGGATCGTCCCTCAGACTGGCCTATGACATCCTTGAGAAAGCAGGCGTGGGCGTCACCCCGGGCATTGATTTCGGCGAGAGCACCGAGGGGTTCATCCGCTTCTCCTACGCCAATTCCCTTGAAAACATCATGGAAGGCATGGACCGCCTGGAGCGGTATCTCAAGGAACACCACCCCATTGCAGCGCGGTGAAAGACCAGATTTGCAGGGAAAGGAATGCCCCTCGGCGGGCAGTGCAGGGGATTGGCAAGGATGCTCTTCGACAATGACAGGGCGAGCTTTCCATATACGATGACACCTCGCTAGCGCTGGATGTCCAACTCTCGCTTCTTGGTATAGATATAGCGGACCAGCTCGTACTCAAAGGGAGACCCGGTCTGGTGATAGCGGAAGGGGACATTGGCCCGCCGATTGATCGTACGCACCACCATCTCGGCCACGGCCGTGTCCCAGGTGTTGCGGACTCCGGCCAGCCGGTACACCTGCATCATCTCCAGGTACAAAAGCAGGGAATCGCCGCCAAAACCCACGGTATCGCGCAGATTCGACGGTCCGAAGCCGGGCATGACGAAATACGGCCCGTTGCCCACTCCCCAGAAACCGAGGGTCTGGCCCACATCCTCGTCCTGACGCTGCAGGCGGGGCGCATCGGAGGCCAAGTCCATGACGCCGAGCAGTCCGAAGGTGGAATTGATGAGAAAACGGGAGGTGGTGATGGCCCCCTTGCGTACCTTGCCCTGAAGTACGCAGTTGACCAGCACAGGTAACTCGTTGAGATTGTTGATGACGTTGGAGACGCCTTTTCTGGCCGGGGCGGGAAGCACGGTTCGATACACGCCCACGGCCGGGAGCAGCACATAGGTGTCGAGCCCGGCGTTAAAATCGTAGATATGCCGGTTCATCGGCTCCCAGGGGTCGTAGACCTCCATGAAATCCAAGTCGTTACCCCCTGCTTGGGGCCAGTGGTTGACCTCGGTGCGAAACCCGGTGGGTTCCAGGTTCAGGGCGGGGTCCGCCCGCTTGGTCACAGCCGCGCCGCAGCCGCCCAGGACCAGAACGAGGGCCAGGGGTACGCACGCCAAAACGGCCGAAAGTGGCCACGACCGCGCCCTCACAGCTTCACCATGGCCAGCATGGCCTCCACAAAGGGTCCGTACATCATGTTGCCGCAGTGCCCGCCCGTGGGGTAAAGCCTGGCCCGTTCGCCGAACACGCTTTTGATGAAGGCGAGGTCGTTGTCGTTGAGAATGACATCGTCGGTATTGCCGATGAGCACGACCTTGTCGCTTTCCATGAGATAGGAGCGGATGTCGTACAGGCTGGACTGACGCATCAGGGTATAGCGGTCCATGGACGGGTCCAGGTGCTGCAGATAGGGCAGCAGGAATTCATCCATGTAGTTCTCGAAGCTGATGTCAAAGGCGGCTTCGGCGTAAGGCATCAGCGGCTTGCTCTTGGTCAGGGGGTAATCGGCCGGCGGCACCAGATACCCGGCCCGCAGGCAGACATCGGTGGCAAAGATCATGGACGAGGCCGAAAGGCGGAAGTCCACCCCGATGAGAGTGCGCAGGTCCACGTCGTCCATGTTCACTCGCGTGACCATCTCATAGAGGAAGTTGTCGTCCAGGTCGGTGATGTCCGCATCGCGATAGTAGTCGGAAAACCGGGCGATGAGGCTTGCGATCTGCTCGCGCACCGTGACCTCGCCGAGGTTCTCGGCCGTCAGCCAGGAATCGAGCCGCTTGACAGAGTGGTACAGGCTTACCGGCGGATTGATCATCAGCGCCCTGCGGAAGCCGAAGTCCCCTTTTTCCGAGTCGCGGTGGGCCAGAAAGGCCGCGTGCATCGCGCCCAGGCTGTAGCCGGTGATGTAATACTCAGAAACCGGCTGTTCCGCCTCGACCACTTCCTTGATCCAGAGCATGACCCGATACAGGTCGTCCACATCGTGGGGCACATAGCCCGGTGCGCCGTGGCGCGAGGCGCTGATGACGAAATTCATGTGCGTGGGCGAGGACAGGGCCACGACGTGAAAACCGGCGCCATAAAAGACCTGGGTGAGAAACTCCATCTTGATGGCGTTGTGTTCGGCTCCGGTTCCCGCGATGATGAAAATGAGCGGGGCCTCCCCTTTTTGCAGGGCCGTGCTGTAAAACATGTCGGCGCTGTAGGAAAAAATGTCCGGGACTTTGCGGCCCTCGATGCGAATGGCCCGCAGCTTCGGGCTGACAGCAGGCCCGGGCCGGTGGATCTGATCCGGCGGCGTACCGTAAACCGTAGCCTGATAGGGGTCGGTGTAGGGATAACGGTAATCGGCCGCCCCCTCGGCGGCGACGCAGAGCACGGCGGCGAGAAGAGCGCCGACAAACAGAACAGTGGCCGAAGAAGTCATGAACCGAGCCGGGTTGATTGTTACCTCAAAGTGCCTGGATGCAATCGCCATACCTACGCATATTGCCCTGCCAAGGCAAGAACGGCGAAACATTCGTGTCGAAAGGAAAAGGGGAACCACGCCCGTGGCTCCCCCGCAAAACCGCCGACAGCCCCAGGCTACGGAATGATCCTGACCGACTCGGCCTGAATCTCTGTGTACATGAAGTTCTGATCAATGCGGCCGATGACCTCCACGACGGAACCAGCCGCGTCAAGCCCCTCAAGGGCGCCCTTTGGGGTGAAGACAAGCAGTTCGCCCGTGTCGTCGGCCATCAGAAACTCATCGGCCTTGATCACCTTGACCACCCTGCCGGTGAGGACAACACGGGTGTCCACCCCGGCGGCCTTGGCCTGGGCAACGGTTCTGGCCACAAAGGGCCCTGCCGTCGCAGGTTCGGAACCCACGGACTGGGACAGCTCGGCCGAAATGGCCACAGTGGCCACCAGCAGCGACAGAGCAAGAACCATACTTACGCGCAACATGACGATACCCTCGGTTAGAACGGATTTTCTGCATACGGGCCGCGCCCCTTTGCTCCACTCTTATCACATGCAATTGGAAAATCCACACTTTTGAATGTAGGCAACTCGCTGAGAATCAAGACTTTTTAAAATTATAACGGGCCTTGATTGATCGCTCAGTCAAAACTTATCCGATTCAGGCCGCTCCCATGATCGCGGAAAAGCGCTACCGGAACAGTCCGGCGAACTCGCCGTATCCTTCCTCTTCCAGTGATTCCCTGGGCACAAAACGCAGGGCCGCCGAGTTGATGCAGTAGCGCAAGCCTGTGGGCGGCGGACCATCATCGAACACATGGCCCAGGTGAGAATCGGCCATCCGGCTGCGCACCTCGGTACGAGGTGCAAGAAGCCTTCCGTCCCGCCGTCGGGTGACGGCGTCTTCAAACAGGGGGCGAGTGAAGCTCGGCCAGCCGGTACCCGAGTCGAACTTGTCCGTGGACGAAAACAGCGGCTCACCGGAAACCACATCCACATAGATGCCTGGGCGGCGGTTATCCCAGAATTCGTTGGCAAAGGGAGGTTCGGTTCCGTCGCGCCGCACCACCTCGAATTGAAGCGGGGTCAGCGAGCCCTGCAAGCTGGCATCATCCGGCCTGGTGTACTTTGGCCCGGCGGCTTCCCTCCCCTCGGCCACCTGGCCGACGGCAGAAGAGTCCCGGTCCCAGACATCGCGAAGGAACCTGTCGCGCCCTGAAAAGGTCCGGTAGGTCTTGTAGCGCACGGCATTGTTGACGGCGAAATCCTGGTGGTATGCCTCGGCTTCAAAGAAGGTCGTCAACGGCAGTACCGACGTGACCACCGGCCTGTCGAAACGACCCGAAGCCTCCAGCGCGGCCCGCGATGCCTCGGCAATTTCCCGTTGCGCGTCGTCGTGATAATAAATGGCGGAAGTATAGTGCTCCCCCCTGTCGCCAAAGGAGCCTCCTGCGTCCGTGGGATCGAAATGCCGCCAAAAATGGGCGAGGATTTCCGAATAACTCACCCGCTCGGGGTCAAAATACACCTGCACCGCCTCGCGATGCCCGGTCCGACCCCCGGCAACGTCCTCGTAGGAAGGCTCAACCTCCTGGCCGCCTGCATAGCCCGAGACCACCCGGACCACGCCGGGAAGCCGGGCCATGTCCGCCTCGACGCACCAAAAGCATCCGCCCGCGAGTGTCGCCACCTCGGTCCTTGCGTTCATGCCCATTTCCGCCTCCTTATCCCCGTCTGTTTCGGCTACCCCAACGCGCACATTCCCTGTGGGCATGATGTCGGGCAGGGTCCAGGCAGCAATGGCCGCGGTGAGCAGAACCGCAACCACCGCCAGACTGGCCGCTCCATATCCCCCGGCTATGCGTGGACTCATACCCGCCTCGTTGTTGTGAGAATAGAAACTATTCGCGCCTTATTCAGGTAGGCATGCACAGACCCGTTGTCAACGGCATCATCCGCCATGCCCTCGAAAAAACGGCAGGGCCGGACCGCCACCGCGATCCGGCCCTGACAATGGCGAACACCGTCATCTGACCCGTTGTTCTGTCAACGCAGATCAGACAGTCAAGTTCAGCCCGGTGTAAGCCGAGACGCCTTCCTGCCCCAGAACCATCCCCCCGCCAGAGAACAGGGAAGAAGCCGACGTGTTGCTCTCAAACCAGATGGACATGCTCGTCAGGCTCAACTGCTGGCGGAGCTCGGAGCTGGTGAGCTTGCGTTCGGTCAATCCGGTCAGCTTGCTCAGTTGCACCCCTTCCTCGAATTTCTCGGCCATTTCCGGGTTGTCGACAAAATACTTGTCGATGACCGCCTTATCGGGATGCCCATTTTGGGCCGTCACCGTCCCTTTGGCCCCATTCAGGCTCAACTTGATTTCAATGGAGGTGTCCACGCCCAGCTTCTGCATGTCTTCCTCGAAGCGCTCGGACCATTCCTTCTTGTGGCTGTCGCGGTAGTCGTACACGTCCTGAAAGGTGAGTTTGTTCCCATTGGATTTGGGGATGTTGGCCAGGAGAGACTCGACATACTCTCTCACCTGGGACATGGACGTGCCGGAAGAATAGCTCGTGCTCCCGGAGAGCTGCGCCTGCGCCTTTTCGGCTGCTTCGGCCTCCTGCCGCGCCTTGAGCAATTGCTGGTAACTGTATCCATACCCGTTGGAATCAATGGATTGCGTGGACATCATGCCTCCTTGGTTTTCGGATTGGCCCACGGGAAAAATCTGCATGTTCCCGGACTGCAAGCATGAATCATACCAGTGAAACGATTGCGCAAGATCGGGCAGCCGTGCTATCACTCGCCAAACCACCGCCAAGCCGCACCAGGGGGGAGGACATGCCAGACCAGGAATTGAACGTCAGCGGTTTCGACCTGAGCCGGATACGCAATCGCAACGAAAAACGAGTCGCCAAGCTTATGCCGGAAATCCTTGACCAATATTACGAGGACTATGCTTTCGAGCAGCTCGACATTGAGGATATTTACGCCCTGGCCCTCAATCTGCTGCCCGCCCGGTATGTGCAGCGGGGTTCCATCATTATCTCGGACCGCATCTCGGACTTTGTCATCAAAAGCAAAATCCGCGAAGCCACGGAAAGGGTGCTGAAACACCCCACCCGCTCCGACTAGCCTTCTGCCCGCAGCGGTCAGAGAGGGTGCGCTTGCCCTCCCGGACTTGAGCGAGATACGGGCGCAGCCCCACGCTCCTTTGGGAGTTTACGGTTCGAGGAATTCTGTTTATGACGACCCAATGCCAGGGCACCCCGCATCACATCCTGTAAAACCGGACGCATTGCAGTGAAATACCTTCTTCATGTCGGCTCCGGGCCCAAGAACCCCGACAAGATTCCCGGACCGTACAAGGGGGATGGGTGGCGGGAGATACGACTGGATCTCAACCCTGACACCCGGCCGGACATTGTCGGCGATATACGGAACATGCCGGAAGTGGAATCCGCACGCTTCGATGCGGTCTATTCCTCCCACAACCTGGAGCATCTGTATCCTCACGAAGTGCCCCTCGCCCTGGCAGAGTTCCACAGGGTTCTTATGCCCGGCGGCCATGCCCTTGTGACCTGCCCGGACATTCAGACCATCGCCGCCTTCATTGCCAAAGGCAATCTGCTTGACCCGATATACTCCTCGCCAGCCGGTCCGATAGCGCCGCTGGACATCCTCTATGGACACCGGCCCTCCCTTGAACGCGGCAATCTATTCATGGCCCACCACACCGCATTCACCTCCCAAACCCTGGCCCAGGCCATGAGCGCAGTCGGCTTTGTCGATATCCGCGTCCAAAGGCGGGGCGCACCATATTTCGACCTTTGGGCGCAAGGCTTCCGAACTCCCGCCACAGAAGCGTAAATCCTGCGACACTTCACGGCCCGGCCCTCGGCAAGGCAACATCAAGCCGGGGGCGCTTCTTTTCGCAACGAAGCACTCATGCCGGGGAAGAACACCCCCTGACGGGTCAGGGACTCCACGTTCCGCGCACCGCTTCGGCCGGGAAGCGAGAAAGGTTCGAGGGCAAGGCGCAAGAAGAAGCCCAAGCCCGACGCGTAGATGACCTACGCGAGGGTTTGGGCTTCTTTTTGCAACGAGGCACTCGTGCCTTTATCGCTTCCCGGCCTTTTCCATGGGGATGGCGAACATGAGCAACGAGGGAATGACGAAGATGGTGAAGACCGTGGACAGGGCCAGTCCACCGAGGACCACCGAGCCGAGGCCGCGATAGAGTTCCGAGCCGGGGCCGGGGGCCACGGCCAGGGGCAGCATGCCAAAGAGCGAAGTGGTGGCCGACATGTAGATGGGCCGAAGCCGGGTGCGCGTGGCGTCCAGCACCGCCTCCTTGTAATCCATGCCGCGCTCGCGGACGTTGCCCAGGGACTGATGGACGATGAGGATGGCGTTGTTGACCACGATGCCTATGAGGATGACGAACCCGAGCATGGTCAGAATGTCCAGCGGCTGGGCGGCGATAAACCAGTTTTGGAGCTTGAGGCCCAGGAACCCGCCCGCACCGGCCAGGGGGACGGTGAACAGGATGATCAGCGGATAGACAAAGTTGCCGAACAGGGCGGACATGAGCAGGTAGGTGATGACCACGGCCAGCAGGAAGTTCCATTGCAGAGCTTGGCGCGTCACTGTCAGCTTGTCGGCCGCGCCCGAAAGGCGGACATGGAGATCTTCGAGCAGCCCCATTTCCTGCAACTGCGGAATGAGTGTGTTCTCAATAAGTTCCATGGCCTGTTGCAAAGGCACGTTGGCCGGCGGCGTAACCTGGAGGGTGACGGTGCGCTCGCGCTCCAGGTGCCGGATCTGGTTCATGGAGTAGGTGCGCTCAATGCTGGCAAGGGAGTCCACGGGCACGGCCCAGCCGTTGGGAGTGGCCACCAGGGCGTTGGTGAGATCCTCTGGCGTGGTGATGTCCGTTACCGAGCCCTTGAGCACGAGGTCCACCTTCTTCTTGCCTTCCTCCTTGAAGTCTCCGATCTTGCGGCCGTCGAGGATGACATCCACGGCCACACCGAGATCTTCGGTGGTCATGCCCGCCGCCCGCACGCGATCGCGCTCGGGGATGAGCCGCACCTCGGGATAGAGCAGTTCCAGCGACGGCACGGGGCGTATCTGTGAGCCGGGTATCGCCTGCATGGTCATGCCGAACATGGTTCCGGCGGCGGCCACCAGCCGTTCCAGGTTGGGGCCGGAAAAGTCCACATTGACGACGCGCCCCTCGCCCAACCCCTGTTCAAAGATGGACGCCTGCAGAGACACGCCGAACATGCCCGGAATGGTTCTTATCATGCGCGAGAACAACGGCGTCAGTTCGCCGCCGCGCTCCTCGTCCGTGGACACCGCGCCAAAGAGGTTGATGGTGGGTGCGGAGACGAAGAACATTTGTTCGATGCCCGGCAGACCGTCCCGCTCCTGCATGAAGTGCGGCTCGCTCTGCTCCCAGATGTATTCGCCGATGCCCAGACGCTCTTCATAAGAAAGACCGGGCGGCGGAATGAGGATCGAGAGGACGAAGTTGCGGTTGCCCTGGGGCAGGTATTCCATCTTGGGGAAGAACGCCCAGGCGATGAATACCGAGGCAGAGGTCAGGGCGACCACGGTGATGATGCGGTTTCGCGGGCGGTCGATGGCCTTGTCGAGAATGCCGATGATAATGTCGGCCATGCGGCCGCCGAAGTTGGTCAGCGGGACCAGCATCTGCTTGAGCTTCGAGACCTTGATTGCGGCCCCTTCGCCAGCGGCACCTTTGCGCCTCTCGGCCGCGCCGTAAAGCTGGCGCGAGAGCATGGGGATGACCAGCACCGAGACGCACAGCGAAAGGATGATGGCGCAAGTGACGGCGATGGCGATGTCCTTGAAGAGCTGTCCGGCCTCCTGCTCCATGAAGACCACGGGCAGGAACACGGCCACGGTGGTCAGCGTCGAGGCGACAACCGCGCCCCAGACCTCCTTGGCCCCGTCGTAGGCGGCGGCCACCGGCCCCTTGCCCATCCTGCGGTGACGGTCGATGTTTTCAAGGATGACGATGGCGTTGTCCACCAGCATGCCCACCGCGAAGCTGATGCCCGCCATGGAAACGACGTTGAGGCTCCGCCCCGCGGCCGCAAAGATGATGAAGGAGCCGATGATGGAGATGGGGATGGCCACGGCCACGATAAGGGTGGACGAAAAGGATTGCAGGAAAACGAACAGGACCATGACGGCCAACGCCGAGCCGATGAGAATATTGCGCTGGACCAGTTCGATGGCGCCGTTGATGTAGGGACGCTGGTCGTAGACCCAGTCCAGGAACACTTCGTTGTTCTTGAGCATGGTGCCGTTGAGTTCGTCCACAACGACATTGACCGCGTCGGTCATGGAGATGACGTTGGTACCCGGCTCGGGCTTGACGCCCACGGCCAGCCCCGGCACCCCGTTGTGGAGCATGGCCACGGAGTGCTTCTCGTTGCCCGCCCGGACCTCGGCCACATCGCCGAGCATCACCCGGAACTGTCCTGAAGAGGAGAGAACCACGCCCTTGATGTCTTCGGGAGTATTGAATTCGGCCGGGGTGCGGATGCGGTAGTCACGCCGCCCCACGCCGAGGTTGCCCGCGGCGATGGACACGTTCTCTTTCTGAAGCGTGGAAATGAGCTGGGGGATGGTCAGATTGTAGGCGGCCAGCTTGACCGGGTCCACGATGATCTGCATCTCGTTTTCCCTGCCGCCGCCAATAAAAAGGTCGGCCACGCCGGGTACGCGCTCGATGTATTGGCGCACCTCGTCCTCGAAGAAGGTACGGTAGGTCTGCACATCACGCTCGTTGCCCGGAAGGGTGCGCAGCACCATCCAGATGACCGGCGAGGTGGACGCACCCGTGGCCGAGATGATGGGCCGGTCGGCGTTGTCCGGGTACTTGGGCACCTCGTCGAGCTTGTTGGAGACGCGCAACAATGCGGTATCCACATCGGTGCCGATCTCGAAGGTGAGGGTCAGTTCGGCCAGCCCGTTGTAGCACGAGCTCTCCATTTCCGTCAGGCCCGTGATGCCCTTGAGCACCTTTTCCTGTTCCTCGACGATGTCCCGCTCTATCTCGTAGGGAGTGGCCCCGGTCCAGGTGGTGGTCACGGTGATGACCGGCTCGGTCACGTCCGGCGAAAGCTGGTAGGGCAGCGTCCGCAAAGCGATGGTGCCGAACATGACGATGATGATGACGCCGACCATGACGGCGACCGGCCTCTCGATGGCCGCTTTAACTATATCCACGGATGCCTCCGGCTAATTCTGCGAGGTGGCGGCCACCGGCTGGCCGGGGTTGAGCCGCTCGTTGCCTTTGACCACCACGTCCATGCCTTTCTTGAGAGCCTCGGCCTTCACGCCTGCGTTCAGCCCCTTGTAGCCGACGACATGGACAGGCACGGCCACGGCCTTGCCGTCCTGAACGGTCCAGACCACCTGCTCGCCCCGGGCCACGATGATGGCATCGCGGGGGACCACCAGGGTTTCGCCGCCCGCGCCGCGGGGCAGGCTCACACGCGCCTCCATGCCCTCGGCCAGGAACCCGTTGTTGTCCACCCGGATCTTGACCGGAAAGGTGCGGGTCGCCACGTCGCCCTTGGGGATCACGGCAAAAATCTCGCCTGTCAGCTCTGCCCCGCTGGTACGCACGGCGACCTTCATCCCGGGCCTGACCACGCCATGGGCCTCGCTCGGGGCGTTGACCACCACATCGAAGTGGTCGTCGCGGGCCACCTCGGCCACGGTGGAGCCAACAGCCATCCATTCACCGCGGGCCACGGGCACATCAATGACCACACCGTCAAACGGAGCGCGGATGGTCTTCTTGTCCAGCTCCTCCAGCAAGACACCCAGATCGGCCTGGGCGGCTTCAAGGCTGCTCTGCAAACCGTCGGCCGTCAGCCGTTTGGAGTCAAACTCCCCCTCGGCCACGGATCGGCTTTGAAACAGCGTCTGGACCCGCTGGTGCTCCAGACGGGCAAACTCGTACTCGGCCTTGGCCTGCTTGACCAGCGCCCTGGATCGGCTGATCTGCCGTTCTAGCAGGGTCGCGGAAAGCACCACCATGACATCGCCCCGGCGGACACGCTGGCCGTCCTCGACCTTGAGGTCCACGACCTTTCCCGCCACCTCGGAGGCCACGTTGGCGATCTCGGTGAAGAACACTGTGCCGATGAACTCTGACTGGGGCGCCATGTCGCCGGACACGACCTTGGCCGTGACCACCGGAGACGGGGGCAGCCCCTGGGCTCCGGCGGGCGCGGCCACCATGGCCGCAATCAGAAGAATCGCAATGAAAATTGAACTGATGCGCATACTGCCGTCACTTTTCCCTTACATTTTTCCATGGCTTGAATATCGAAATCCAGATCAGTGCAACCAGCGCCGCAACCTGGACTGTCCCCCAGGCAAAGTTGAGGCGTTGGTTGGCGAGGTAGGCCGGGTCGTCCAGGGCCGCAATGCCCATCTCGCCGGAAATGTCCATCATCGCCGTCTCCCAGGGGCCGAGGAAGAAGGTACCGAAAAGGATGGCCACCAGTGTGGCCACCCACTTGAGAATCAACCAGCCATGCCGGAAAAAGCCCCATCCGGTCAGCAGGGAGTAGGCCAGCCCGGTGAGCAGGCAGCCAAAGGCACCCGGAATCACGACCACGGCCATGTCCACATGATGAATGGCGCGGTTCATGCCGTAAAGAACACCGCCGTCGTCCACGCCGTGCTTGAGGAAATACAGCATGAGCAACGATACGCCGCCTCCCACCCAGCAGGCCACGGCCAGAAGATGCAGCCCCTTGAGCCACTTCTGTGCCGTTCTCCCGATCATGGCCGGCCCGCCTCAAGCGTCAGACAGTCCTCGCCCAACCATGGTTCGAGAACTCTCCAGAGCACCCGCTTGCATTGGTCGAGATCTTCATCCGGAATGTGGGCGCAGCACACCCGGGAACTCTCCAGGGCCAGGGGAATGGTCCTGTCCACCAGAGTGCGACCGGCGTCCGTAATAAAGATGTGCTTGACCCTGCGGTCGCCATCGCCGGTCTGACGACGCAACAATCCGCTCCGCTCCAGCGCGGCCAGCAAGCGGCTCACCCCGGTCTTTTCCTGAGAGAGGACAACACACAGCTGCCCCTGGCTCAGGCCGTCGAACTTGTACAGAGGCAAAAGCGCCCGCCACTGCTCCACCGTGATCTTGATACCCTCGGCCGCAAACCTTGCCGCCAGACAATTGGTCAGCAGACGCGAAACCTTCCAGGAGAGAAAGCCCAGCGAATCCCTCGGATTCAGTCGATCGGTTGACATGGTGACGGTTGTATATGCAACAAAGGTTGCGGTCAATCGGTTTTTCCAAGGTCGGCGGGTTGCAATAACGGGCGTATGGCTTTACTGTCCGCCCATGGAACGATTCACCGCTGACCTGCATGTCCACTCCCGTTTTTCCCGGGCCACCAGCCGTAACCTGACCGTCAGGAATCTGGCCGCCTGGGGCCGCCTCAAGGGCATCTCGGTGCTTGGCACGGGCGACTTCACCCACCCCGAATGGCTGGCCGAGATCGAGGAACAGCTCCAGGACAGCGGCCAGGGACTCTTCACCCTCAAAACCCCCCAGGGGCTGGAAACGGAAATACCGGAGTTCGAGGGGGCCATCCCCGGCCGGGTCCGGTTCATGCTCCAGGCGGAGATCAGCTCCATCTACAAGCGCGGCGGCAAGGTGCGCAAGGTCCACAACCTTGTCTACATGCCTGATCTCGCCGCGGCCAAGCGCTTCAACCAGCGTCTGGCGCAGGTGGGCAACCTCGCTTCGGACGGCCGCCCCATCCTCGGTCTGGACTGCCGCAATCTCATTGACATGGTCCTTGAGTGCCACCCCCAGGCGTTTCTGGTTCCAGCCCACATCTGGACCCCGTGGTTCTCCCTCTTCGGCTCCAAATCAGGGTTCGATTCCATCCGCGAGTGCTTCGGCGAATACGCGCCCGAAGTCTTTGCCATGGAAACCGGCCTCTCCTCTGACCCGGAGATGAACTGGACCTGGAGCGAACTGGACCGCATCAAGCTCATCTCCAACTCCGACGCCCACTCGGGCGAGAAGCTGGGGCGGGAGCTGAACCTCTTTCGCGGCGAAATGTCCTACGAGGGCATCTACCGCGCCCTGCGCGGCGAAGGGCTGGGACACAAATTTCTGGGAACCGTGGAGTTCTTCCCCGAGGAAGGCAAGTACCACATGGACGGCCACCGCAAATGCGGGGTTGTCATGGACCCCCACGAGACCATGGCGCGAGGCGGCATCTGCCCGGTTTGCGGCAAGCCTGTCACCATCGGCGTATACAACCGGGTGCTTGAGCTGGCCGACCGCGAGGAAGCGGTCAAGCCCCAGGGAGCGCCCGACTTCGTCTCCCTCATCCCCCTGCGCGAGGTGCTCTCCGAGGTGGTGGGAACCGGCCCGGGCTCGAAGAAGGTCACTGCCCTCTACATGCGCCTCATCCGCGATTTCGGCAACGAGCTGGACATCCTCCAGCGCGTCCCGCCCGAGGACCTGTCGCGCCATTCCTGCCACCTGGGCGAAGCCTTGAAACGCATGCGCGAGGGCAACGTCATCCGCAAGGCGGGCTTTGACGGCGAGTTCGGCGTCATCCGCGTGTTCACGGACAAGGAACGCGCCCAGATCAAGCACGGCGGCACCCTCGTCGCCGTGGACACGTCCAGGGCCAAGGGCGCGGCCACACCACAGGAACCGGCCTGCAAACCCCTGGCGGCCCCAAGCGATCCAAGGCCCGCCGCACCCAACGCGGCCCAGCGGGCGGCCATCGACGCCGGCCCAGGCCCCGTGCTGGTGCTGGCCGGACCGGGAACGGGAAAGACCCACACGCTCATGGGCCGGGTTGCCCGGCTCCTGGACGAGGGGGTCCCTGCCAGGCGTATCCTGGCCCTGACGTTCACCCGCCGCGCCGCCCAGGAACTGCGCGACCGGCTCAAGGCGCTGCGTCCCGAGAGCACCGAGCCGCCCCAGGCAGGCACCCTGCACGGGCTGTGCTTCGACTACTGGAAACACGCCTACAGCGAAACCCCCATCATCCTGCCCGAAACCGCAGCCAAGAAACTCTTCGCCGAAGTCAACCCCGCCTTTGCGGGCAAAAACCTCGACCATTACTGGACCAAATACAACCTCGGACGCGAGCGGCTGGCCGATCTTCCCGCCGACATGTCCCAAGCGCACATCAACTACGGCAACCAGAAAAACTACTGGGATCTTGTGGACTACACCGACCTGCTGGAATTCATGCTCGAGCAGGTGGGCGCACCCACCTTCCGCCTGCCCTACACGCATGTGCTGGTGGACGAGGTGCAGGACCTCACCCCCCTGCAACTGGCCGTGATCCGGGGCATTGCCGGGCCCACGGGCCAGGGGGTCTTTCTCATCGGCGACCCCAACCAGTCCATCTACGGCTTCCGGGGTGCCACGGGTGACGTGGAGCAGCGACTGACCGAGCTGTGGCCCGACATCAAAACCATCACCCTGGCCGAAAACTACCGCTCGGGACAAAAGATTCTCGACTGCGCCGGAGCGCTCTTCCCGGACTCGCCCCGGCTAAACGCCAAGGCAGACATAAGCGCCTCCATCCACCTCTTCGAGGCACCGGACGACATCCGCGAAGCCACCTGGATCAGCGACCGCATCAGGGCGCTCATCGGTGCCACCAGCCACTCCATGGCCGACGCCGGGGAGCAGGGCGGACTGGCGCCAGGCGACATCGCGGTGCTGGTCCGCTTCAAGGCGCTCATCCCGGTCATCCAGAAGAACCTCAAGCGGGCGGGCATCCCCTGCTCCACCCCTGAATTGGAAGGATTCTGGCAGGAACCTCGGGTGGCCGCCATTCTGCGCGCCGCCGAACGCTTCCTGGGCATGAGCCTGGGCACCGGGGAAGGCTCCCCGTCGGTCACAGCCGACCTTGCGGCGCACGTTGGCGCGGATGATTCCGAAGACGAAACGCCGGATGTCTCCGTGGAAGTGCCGGACCACATCCTGGCCAAGGGGCCGGTGGGGCTGGCCGCCTACCTGAACGACACCCCGCCCTTTGATCAGTTTTTCTGGGAAAGCCGCCAGTTCAAGGAACTGAAGCAGGAATTCGAGTCACGCGGCGGCTGGCAGGCGCTGGTCAACTGGGTCAGCCTCCAGAGCGAGCTGGAACAGGTCCGCCGCTCGGCCGAAAAAGTCCAGATCATGACCCTGCATGCAGCCAAGGGGCTGGAGTTCGAGGCCGTGTTCCTGCCTGCCTGCGAAGAGGGCATCCTGCCCTTTGCGGGCATGGACCTGCTCACGGCCAAGATCACCCTCACCCCTGGCCGTGGCCAGCGCTTTCCCGAGGAACGCCGCCTGATGTACGTTGGCATGACCCGGGCCAGACGCCAGCTCTTCATCAGCCGGGCGGCCAGACGCCAGCTCTATGGCCGGACGCTCTCGCTCCCGCCCTCGCGCTATCTGCGGGAGCTTCCCGAGGACAGGATGTTCCGCACCGTGCTGGCCGCCAAAAAAGTGACCAAGGAAAAACAACTCGGTCTGCTCGACTAGCCGGCCGACCCGGGCGCATGGAGCCCGCCCTTTTGGCGCGGCGGTCCTCAGCCCGCCTCAGGCGCCGGACCGGACCGTCGCAATCCCCCGAAAAATGAGGCGATACACTCCTCGCTCGTAGACGCGGCAGATTCCCCGGGCCACCACGGGCGACACCCCGGCCTGACGCAGACGGCAAAAGACATGAAGCGGATTGAAGACATGTTGGCAAAACAGGCGAAACGGTTTCATGGGCACATCCCCCGGCTTGGCGGTTCCATCCGCTGCCAATATTGCAAACCCCATGCCCGCAGGGGATAATCCAGCCATGACCGGAGACTTCGACAACCCAGCCAATCCCGTGGCGGAAAAAACCGCCCCCTGGCGACGGTCCCATGGCGCACCCGCGCTCCCCTTTTCCCTGGCCGCGCCCTCCTTCGTCATCCCGGCCGGGGCGGCCGAAAACGCCCGGTTCCTGGCTGACCACTATGCCGAGATCAGCCTGCTCCTCTTCGAGTCCGAGGCATGCCTCGCCTACACCGAGGCCGATCTGCCGCCCGATCTGGCCCGGCTGTCCGTGGACTGGCATGTCCACCTGCCCCTGGACCTGCCTTGGGAGCATGGCATTGACGCCGTCTGCTCGGTCGTCTCCCGACTCATGGACAAGACGGCCTTCCTGCGCCCCTGGGCTTGGGTGCTGCACCCGCCCGCCGCGCCCGGTCTGCTGCCCCCTCTGGCCGGTCATCTGCGCCGACACGGCATTGATCCGGCCGACGTGCTGCTCGAAAACGTGGCCGAATCCGACCTGTGCGCCCTATGGGCCGAGGCCCGGGCCGAGGGCTTCTCGGCCTGTCTCGACCTTGGACATATCCTGGCCTATGGCCAGCACGCGATTCTTGATCTGCCCGGTGTCTGGGAGGCCACGCGCATGCTCCATGTCTGCGCCCCGGGACCGGACGGCCGCCACCTCCCCCTTACCCGGCTCGACGAAACCGGCCGAACGCTCCTCACCCGCCTGTGCGACCGATTCAAGGGCCGCACCGTGACACTGGAAGTGTTTGACAAGACCGGCCTCTTCGAGTCCACTGCCCTGCTTGAAACTTGGCTGGCACCCAGGGAGGCGGAAAAATGATAACCCTGGTCCTTGGCGGCAACAAATCAGGAAAATCCGATTTTGCGCTCGGTCTGGCTGCCAACGAGCCGCAACCGACCCTGTTTGTGGCTACCGGCAAGGCCCGCGATCTCGAATTTCGCGAGCAGATCCGGCTCCACCGCCAAAGCCGCGGTCCCGCACTGGAGGTGGCCGAGGTGGACACAGGGTTGCCTCGGCGGCTCGGACAGGCTAAATTGATCTTTCCGACCGTGGTGGTGGACAGCCTGGACTACTGGCTCTTCGCCTGCCGTGAGGCAGGAAGAGAAAGAGAAAAAATCCAGGAATTCATGGAAGTTCTCAAGAACTGGAACAATAGTAAACTGGTGCTGGTCTCTTGCGAGGCCGGGCTCGGCCCTCTGCCCGCAGGCAGCGAAGTCCGGGCGTTCATACGGAGCCTTGGCGCACTCAACCAGAGCGTGGCCAGTGTTGCCGACCGGGTCTTCCTGGTGGCGGCCGGGTTGCCGTTAACCCTGAAACAGGGATAGGTCGTGGCACTCTTCAGACAGATGGACGAACAGGTGGAGCAGATGCTCCGTCTCTTCAACAAGGACGAGAACTGGCTGATCATCATTAATGCCGACCCGGACGCCTTGGGCTCCGCGCTGGCGCTGCGGCGCATCATGGCCCGCAAGGTCAAGACCGTCGGCATCGCCCAGATCAACGAGATCAAACGGCCAGACAACCTCTCCATGATCCGCTACCTGCGCATCCCCACCAGAAAACTCATCCCCAACCTTGCCGCCCAGTACGACAGGTTCGCCCTGGTGGATTCCCAGCCCCACCACAGCCCGGAGTTCGCCCCCTACGACTTCTCCATGGTCATCGACCATCATCCTGTGATGAAGGAAAACCCGGTCGAGGCCCCTTTCGTGGACATCCGGCCCAAGTACGGCGCCGTCTGCACCATGATGACCGAGTATCTTTACAGCATGAAGATCAGGCCCGGAAAGCTGCTGGCCACCGCCCTGATGTACGGCATCCGCTGCGACACGCGCACCTTTGAGCGCGAGTTCATCGACGCGGACATGTCCGCCTTCAAGTATCTCAACAAATTCTCGGACTCCAAGCTGCTCAACCGCATCAGCCGCAGCGAGTTCCACCTGGACTGGATGCGCTACTTTTCACGGGCCTTCTACAATCTGCGCCGCATCGGGCACGGCCTCTTCGCCCACTGCGGCACCGTGGACAATCCCGACATCCTGGTCATCGTCACCGACTTCTTCACCCGGGTCCACAACGTGCCCTGGGTGGTGGTTTCGGGCGTGGCAGACGACAAGCTGGTGTGCATCCTGCGCGGCGACGGCCTGCGCCGCGACATGGGCAAGATGGCCCAATCCATCATGAACGGGCTGGGCAGCGCCGGGGGCCACGCCCAGGCCGCCCGCGCCGAGGTGGACATCGCCGCCCTGGACGGCGAGGACCCGGAAATATTCATGCTCAAGCGGCTGGGCCAGGGCAAGAAATCGGCCATTCATCGGCTGTGACCGAGCGCGGCGACCTCCGGGGTACGCCGCGCCTCTTCATCCAAAACGGCCGCCCGGCCGCCAACACGCCGAGACACTGCCATGTCCCTCAAGGAACGCCTGCCCTTTAACGCCGATCCCGTCTATCTCATCGACGGCACGGCCCTCTTCTACCGCGCCTTCTACGCCCGCGCCGATCTCAAGCGGGCCGACGGGTTCCCCACCAACGCCATCAACACCACCCTGCGCGTGCTCATGAACCTGCTGCGCGACGAGAACCCCGGCCATGTGGGCTTCATCATGGACGGCAAGGGGCCGACCTTCCGCCACCAGCTCTACGAGCGCTACAAGGCCCAGCGCCCGGCCATGCCCGAACCCCTGGCCCAGCAGATCGAGCCGGTGCGCCGGGGCGTGGAACTGCTTGGCGTCCGGCTCATCGTCTCCGACGGCGTGGAGGCGGACGACTGCATCTGCTCACTGGCCCACAAGTACAAGCAGGAACGGCCCGTGGTCATCGTGGCCTCGGACAAGGACCTCAAGCAATGCCTGGACCGCAATGTGGTCCTACTCAACCAGGCGGGCAAGGCGGATAAAATCATCACCCTTGAGAGCTTTCGCGAGGAGGAGGGGCTCGAGCCAGCCCAGTGGCCCGATTTCCAGGCCATCATCGGCGACTCGGCGGACAACATTCCGGGCATCCCCAAGGTCGGCCCGGTCACGGCCCGCAAGATCATGGCGATCTGCCCCACCCTGGAGGCCCTGCGCGACAACTGCGCCGCCCTGCCCGAGAAGCTGCGCGAAAAGGTCGAACCCGAACTTGAGAACGTCTTTCTCTACCGCCAACTGACGCGCATGAAGCCCGATTGCTGCGACTTCCCTCTGGGCCACTTCGCCCTGGAGCCCATGGATCTGGACGGGCTGCACGACTTCCTCGACGAGTACGAGTTGCGGGGCCTCAAGCGCGACCTGCCCCGGAGGCCCGGCAAGACGGGCACACCGCCTCAGGTGGCCGCGCCCGCACCAAGGGACCAGTTCTCACTCTTCGGCTCGCCAGCCGCCGCCCCCAAGCAGGACGACGAACCGCCCGTGACCGAGGTGGCCAGAACGGACGACCTGCCCACCCTGGCCGGTGAGGAAGTGGGGCTTGTCTTTGAAAATGACGCCTTCTTTGTGGGGGTCGAAGGGCATGAGTATCGTTACACAGGCCCGGCCGACGCCCTGGCCCTCGCCCTGGAACATGCGTCCGTGCTCGCCACGCCGAGCGTGCAGGAACTGCTGCGGGCCGATCCGGCCTGGGGGTATCTGCTCTCATCCCAGTGGTTCGACCTCAGCCTGGCCGCCTACCTGCTCGACCCGGAGGCCCGCAACTACACCTGGCCGCGCCTGCGCCAGTCCATGTTTCAGGACGGCCGCCCCGAATTCGCCCAGGCTGCCGAGGGGCTGCATCCTCGATCCCAAGGGCTGGCAGCTCTGGCCTACATGAACGGCATCCGGGGACAGGTGGCCTCGGCCGACCTCGCCCCGCTGATGCGCGACCTGGAAATCCCGCTCATCCCGGTGCTGGTGTCCATGGAGCAGGCGGGCATCGGGATCGACCTCGCCGCCTTTGCCGGATTCCTCAACGATGTCAGCGGCCAGCTCGACGCCCTGACCCGCTCCATCCTCGACCACGCGGGCGAGTCCTTCAACATCCGCTCAAGCCAGCAACTGGCCGCGGTCCTCTTTGACCGCCTCGAGATCAAGGCGGGCGGCAAGACCGCCACGGGCCAGCGCTCCACGGCCAACGAGGTGCTGGAGTCCATTCGCGGCCAGCACCCCATCGTGGAGGACATCCTCGAATACCGCATGCTGGAAAAGCTGCGCTCCACCTACCTTGAACCCCTGCCCAAGCTGGTGGGCGACGACGGGCGGCTGCACACCCATTTCAACCAACTGGCCACGGCCACCGGGCGCCTCTCCAGCTCCCGGCCCAATCTCCAGAACATCCCCATCCGGGGCAAGTACGGTCCGCGCATGCGCGCCTGCTTCACGGCCGGACCAGGGGCCATGCTGGCCGCGGCCGATTACTCGCAGATCGAGCTTCGGGTCCTGGCCCACTTCTCGGGCGATCCGGCACTCATCGACGCCTTCCGCAACGACGAGGACATCCACACCCGCACCGCGGCCCTGCTCACGGACAAGGAGCCGCAGGACGTGCTGCCCGACGAGCGTCGCAACGCCAAGACCATCAACTTCGGCCTCATCTACGGCATGGGGCCGCAGAAGCTGGCCCGGGAACTGGCCATCACGGTCAACGAGGCCAAGGGCTTCATCGAGCGCTATTTCGACAAGCTCGCCACCCTCAAGGCGTTCTACGACACGGTCATTCACGAGGCCGAGGCCCGTGGCTTCGTCACCACTCTGGCCGGTCGGCGTCGGCTGCTGCCCGAGCTGCACTCGCGCAACAACCAGCTCGCCTCCCAGGCCAGGCGCCAGGCCGTGAACACGGTCATCCAGGGCTCGGCGGCGGACATCATCAAGATGGCCATGGTCGCGGCCCACAAGGACAAGGAGCTGGCCGCCCTGAACGGGCGCGTCATCCTCCAGGTCCACGACGAACTCATCGTCGAGGCCCCGGAACCCAACATCCGCCCGGCCGGAGAACGCCTCAAGGCCATCATGCAGTCCGTGGCCGCCCTCGCCGTCCCCCTCAAGGTGGACCTCGGCCTTGGCCGCAATTGGGCTGACGCGCACTGAGCGAGCCAGGACTCTTCCTGTGATCAAAAAGACCGCCCCCATCCGGGAGCGGCCTTTGCATTTCACACGACGCGGCAACCCGCTACATGAACACGCTCCAGAGCATCCGCGTGCCCACCAAAATGAGCAGCACGGCAAAGACACGCTTGAGCTTATCCACAGGCAGGCTGTGGGCCAGCCTGGCGCCCAGGGGGGCGGTGAGCATGCTCATGGCGATGATGCCCAGGAAGGCCGGGATGTAGACATAGCCGATGTGCGGGCCGGGGATGCCCGGCACGCTCCAGCCGCCGACCACATAGCCCGCCGTGCCGGACAGGGCGATGGGCAGCCCCACGGCTGCGGCCGTGGCGATGGACACGTGCATGGTCTGGTTGCACCAGGAGAGAAAGGGCACGGTCAGGGTGCCTCCGCCGATGCCCACCAGGGCCGAGAACACGCCTATGCCCGTGCCCGCTACCGAGGTACCTGCCACGCCGGGCAGCTCGCGGTTGGGCTTGGGCTTGATGTTCAGAAGCATCTGCCCGGCCACATAGTAGAGGAAGAAGCCGAAGAACGCCTTGAGAAACCCGGTGGGCAGGGCCGAGGCGAGCATGGCCCCCAGGTAGGTGCCCAGCACGATGCCCGGAGCCAGCCGCCAGAAGGCCGGATAGTTGATGGCTCCACGCCGATGGTGGGCGTACATGCTGGAGATGGAGGTGAAGACGATGGTGGCCATGGAGGTGCCCAGGGCCACGTGCTGGATGTGCTCCTGCGGGAAGCTCTGCCACTCGAAGGCAATGTTGAGCATGGGCACAATGACCAGCCCGCCGCCAATGCCGAGCAGTCCGGCCAAGACGCCGGCCACGGCCCCGAGCACGATATAGAGAAGGTATGTCGTCAGCATGAAAGCTCCGGTCCGCCTTGCGACGGATTACTCTTTTTACTATGGCGGACCTAGTCCTGAAACAGAATGCAGGAACTCACGGACGCCATGTCCGGCGATCCGGTCAGGATCATGGCCTGGACCAGCTGCGCCCTGACCGCAGCCAGATACTGCTCCACACCCTCCTGCAATCCGCCCACCGCCGCCACCGAGATCGGACGGCCGATCATGACCGCGTCCGCACCCAGGGCGACCATCTTGAGCACGTCCGCACCATCGCGCACACCGCCGTCCACCAGCACGGTCAGCCGCCCGCGCACCGCTGCCGCCACCCCGGCCAGCACCTCGGCAGTGCCCGGAGTGTGGTCCAGCACGCGCCCGCCGTGGTTGGAGACCACAATGGCATCGGCCCCCACCCGGGCGGCCAGCAGGGCCTCGTCCGGGGTCATGACGCCCTTGAGGATGAATTTGCCGCCCCAGCCGTGGACCCTGGCGATGATCGCCTCAAGCTCTTCCGGGGTCTTGGGCGACACCGGGCGGCCCATCTGACGCAGGGTGATCAGCCCAGCGGCGTCCACGTCCATGCCGAAAAGGGTGCAGCCCGTGGCCCGTGCCTTGTCGAGCTTCTCGTCCAGTTCGGCTCCTTCCCAGGGTTTGATGAAGGGAATGCCGTGCCCCTCGCTCCCGGCGATGGCCGCAAAGCCTGACTCATGGATGACCGGAGGCACGCCATCGCCCGTGCAGCCGACGACTCCCGCATTGCGACACCCCGCCACCACGGCCTCTATGTAGTCCTCCTCGCTGACGCCGCCGCCCATGTTGAAGGACACGCCGCCAATGGGCGCGGCCAGGACGGGCATGGAAAGATCAAACCCCAGAAGAGATACGGCCGTGTCCGGCGCGGTGACTCCGTGCAACAGGCGCATGTTGAGCCGCACCCTGGCCAGGGCCGTGACGTTGTTCTTGAACGAGGCCGCAGTGCCCAGCCCGCCCATGCCGGGTACCTCGCCCGCACACGCCTTGCCGTCGCACACCCGGCACACCCGGCAGTATCCCTTCATCAGCTCCCTTGCCTTGTCGCGTGTTTCCTTCATGATTCCTCCGTGATTTACCAGACTGTCGAAAAATGGCGCTCTGCGCCGTTGCTCCCGAAAGTTCAAATCCTCGTGTGCAAAAAACACCTTTCGATCTTGAACTGTTATCGTAGTGAGCATCTCACCATTTTTGAGCAGCCTGCGGGTTCTGATTGTTGCTATGGTCTTACGCCCCGGACCGATGATCCCGGGCAAAGACGATGGCTTCGATTTCCTCCAGGTGGTCGCGCATGGCCTTCTCCGCCTGCATGACGTGCCCGTTTCTGACGGCCTCGACTATGGTTCTATGCGCGGCCAGGGATGCCTCCCGCCGCTCCTGCGACTGAAGCGCCTGGACCCGGCTGCGTATGAAATCCTCGTGCAGGGCCTTGACCACCTCGCAGAACACCGTGTTTCCCGATGCCTCGGCCAGCAGTCCATGCAGCAGCTGGTCATGATCGGCCCCGGTCTCGCCGCGTCGCACGGCCCGCTCCTGCTCGTCCAAAGCGGCCTCGATGCGGGCGATGATGCCGGGCGAAGCGTGCCTGGCAGCCAGGGCGGCAATTTCAGGCTCGATGAGCTTTCTGGCCTCAAAGACATCACGCAGAGAGGGTCTGGCCCGCAGGATAACCCCGGCCAGGGTGGCGGCAAACCGGGCCTCGTCCGCGCTGCGGACAAAGGTTCCCGCGCCCTGGCGGCTCTCCACCAGCTCCTGCTCGGCCAGGGCCTTGATCGCCTCGCGCACGGTGTTGCGCGAGACCGCGAACATCCCGGCCAGCCTTCGCTCGGGCGGCAGCCGATCCCCGGGCCGCAACTCCCCGCGGTCGATCATGGCCTTGATCTGGAGCACGATCTCTCCGTACATGCCCTTGCGGCTCACCGGCTTCACGTCCATCGCCTGCTCCATGGCACCTCATCCCGCTTTCTGTCACCGTGTTTCCTGGCAATCAGCCTGCGCAGCCCCGCAGGGGCATGGCATCCAAGCCACATGCCATTACGCCTCCAGGCCCTCCAACATTGGTTGGACCACTGACCCTGTTAGACCAATCGCGACCAAGAGTCAACCGCGTAGGAAAGAGAAAACAAGTATACGGGATCAGACAGAGAAAGGGAGGAGGCTAGGACTCCACATCCGGGCCGGGGCCGGCCTTGAGGGTGTGCAGGGTTATCTCCGGGGCAGTGCCCAGCCGCATGGGCGGTCCCCAGTAGCCGGTGCCGGTGTTGACGTAGAGCAGGGTGGCGTCGTGCCGGTGCAGACCGCGCACATAGGGCTGAAAGAGATGGATGGCCACGGTCCAGGGAAAAAACTGGCCGCCGTGGGTGTGGCCCGAAAGCTGAATGTCGAACCCGGCCCGGCTGGCCTCGTAGACCGACACGGGCTGGTGGGCCAGCAGGATGGACACGTCGTGGCCCGGCGCCCCCTGCATGGCCGCAAGGGGCGAGGAGAGGTGGGCGGGATGGAGGCGGTGCGCGGTGTAGTCGGCCACCCCGGCCAGCAGCACGCGGCCCCGGCCGGTATCGACAAGCACATGCTCGTCCACCAGGGGGCGCATACCCAGACGCCCGACCTCTGCCATCCACGCCTCGACCCCGGCGTAGTACTCATGGTTGCCAAGGCACATCCAAACCCCGTGAGGAGCCACGAGATCGGCCAGCGGAGCCACATGCCTGCGCAGCGAGTCCACAGACCCGTCCACCATGTCGCCGGTATGGACCACCATGTCCGCGCCCAGGGCGTTGATCTCGTCCACCACCATTCGCATCCAGCCACCCCGCAGTGTCGGGCCGATGTGAGTGTCGGTCATCTGGGCAATAGTGAAGCCATCGAGGCCGGAGGGCAATCCAGGAACGAACAAATCGTTTCGGACCACCTCGGGAGTCCGCCGGGCCTCGAAAATGGAATAGCCAGTGAGCGGCATGGCCACGGCCATGATGGCCGCGTTGGAGGCATTGAGCATGAAGCGCCGCCGACCAGGGTCAGCCGCGGATGCGTTTCGCCCCGAAGAGATGCGCCCTGCCGCCATGCGCCGGAACAGGGAGAGCGTACGCCCGGCCAGTATCGGCAGGTCGCGCAGGAACATGAACATCACCACCATGGAGACCAGACCGAGGAAAACGAAGACCACCCAACTGAGACCGTCATAGAGCATGGTGTCCGCGCCGTCCTCGCGCAGGGCGCGCACCCAGCGCTGACCGTACAGCAACCCGCCCACGGCCAGCCAGGCCGCGATTTTCCGCCCCCGTCCGACGGGCAGGGGCATGATCAGACGCCAGCCCAGGTACAGGGTCAACAACGTGGCAACGGTCAGGACGATATAGGACCACATGGCCATGGCACTCTCTCATGCTGAAGGGAGGGATGTTCATAACAAATGGGTCGCCGCAATCCCTTTGTCAATGCGCTGCACAAGTCTGCACTCGTTCGCGGTTCTCAGCCGGGGAGCTTTGTGCTAGCCTGTTTTCCAGCAAGGAGCGACAATGATTGCAGAACCCATCACGGCACTGGCCGACGCCGCACCGGCCTTGGAAACAGCCATCCGTGCTGCCGCCCTGCTGGCAGCGGCGCTGATCGTCTATCTGGCCGCCCGACTCGTGGCCGTGCGCCTGGCCCGGGTGCTGGTTCCGCGCTCCCAAGGCGTGTTCGCTGCCCAGCTCATGGAAGAAGGCGTGTTTGCCAGGGCCGCGCTACTCGCTCCGGCTCCGGTCCTGTCCATGGGCGCGGAGCTGTTCCCGGGCTCGGCCACCCTGCTGCGCGAGGCCGTGGGCGTCTATCTGTCCGTGACCGTGGTTCTCATTCTCCTGCCCACGGTCAACGCCCTGGTCCGGCTCTACGAGACCTACGAGATATCCCGGCGCAGGCCCATCAAGGGATACGCCCAGCTCTTCAAGCTCTTCATCTCCATCCTCGGCGCGGTGTCGGTCATCGCCCTGCTGCTGGGTCAGTCGCCCTGGGGGCTGCTCTCTGGCATCGGAGCCATGACCGCGGTCCTCATGCTCATCTTCCGCGACACCATTCTCTCGCTGGTGGCCGGGGTGCAAATAGGGGCCAACGATCTGCTGCGCAAGGGCGACTGGATCGAGATGCCCTCAATGGCCGCCGATGGAGATGTCATTGATGTGGCACTGCACACGGTCAAGGTGCAGAACTGGGACAAGACCATCACCGCCATCCCGACTCACAAGTTCCTGGACACGCCCTTCAAGAACTGGCGCGGCATGACCCAGGCGGGAGGACGGCGCATCAAACGCTCCCTGCTCATCGACCTCTCGTCCATCCGGTTCGCCGACGAAACGCTGCTCGACAAGCTTTCGGCAGTCCAGTCACTGGCCCCGCACATCGCCCGGCGCAAGGCGGAGATCGATGAATACAACGCACGCGTCGGAGCCGATCCGCGCTCGGCCCTCAACGGGCGACGCATGACCAACATCGGACTCTTCCGGCTCTACGCCCTTGACTACGTGACCAACCACCCGGGGACACGGGCGGACATGACCCTGCTCGTGCGCCAGCTCCAGCCTGCCGCCGAAGGCGGGCTGCCCCTTGAGATATACTGCTTCACCAACGACACGGCCTGGAGCGCCTACGAAGGCATCCAGTCGGACCTCTTCGACCACCTGCTGGCCGCCCTGCCCCACTTCGGCCTTCGCGCCTACCAGCGCGACGCCCTGGTGGACGCACGAACCGCAGAAGGATGAAACGCGAAACTGCAAGGCCCATGCCGCCCCGAGGACGCATTCGACTTCGACGGAACCTGTGTGCCGGCCAAACCCGCGCAGCCCGTGCCCTTGCCCGGAACACGGGAAAATGTCACGATTTCATTGTTCCTTTTCCTGTGGAATCCTGTCACAAACCTGTTCCCAACCCCGACCCCTTGTGATAAGACGATTTCACACGTTCCCCACAATCTTTCCCCACTCAGCCGCCTTCCCCTTCTGTCGAAAACCGATCACCTCGGAATGGTCGATATTTTTTTCTAAACTTGTTCTAGAAAAAAGTTAAGAATATGGCGAGAAAACTGTTCCCCACATTTGTGGAAAAAATTTATCAATCATCAACAATCCCTCAAAATCACCAATAATCGCTAACAATGAAGCGAGTGTCCGTTTTTTTACCAAAATCCCCCTGTACAAAAACTGTCGGCTGGGATAAATAGGCAGACACGTTCCGACAGCCTCTTCATCCACATGACGCAGGCGGAACCGAGAACCGCGGTACGGGGGTCCGCTGTTCGTCAGACAACATCCCGGCGTATCCACCCGGGTGATTTTTTTGAACCGAGGAGAGCAATGAGGACGAGCGAGCCCGCAGGGGCCTGGAAATACGTGCGCGGTTTCGAGAACCTGAGCCTGTGCGACTGGCCCGGCCGCCACTGCTGCATCCTCTTTCTGGGCGGCTGCAACTTGCGCTGCCCCACCTGCCACAACGCCGTCCTCGCCTGGGACATGCACGCCCTGCCTGCCGTTGATCCGGCGCGGATCAAGACGTATCTGCGCGACAGGGCGGGGTGGCTGGACGGCGTGACCATCACTGGCGGCGAACCCACCGCGACACCCTATTTGGCCGAGCTGCTCCTTGAAGTTCGCAAATGCGGGCTGCCTGTCAAGCTCGACACCAACGGAATGCGGCCCGATGTGGTCCAGGAGCTGCTGGAGCTTGGGCTTGTGGATGTCTTTGCCGTGGATGTCAAAGGCCCCTACGCCGCCTACCCGGCCCTGACCGGCCACGCGGTTTCCGAAATCGCCGCCCGGGCCAACCTTGAACGAATCTTTGCCATGGCCGAGGCCAGGCCAGGGGCCTTCTACTTCCGCATCACCCGGGTGCCCGCCCTCACCGATGGCGACATCGCCACGGCCCGAGGCTACCTGCCCCAGAACTTCACGCTGACTCTACAGGATTATGTACCCCCAAAGACCCATTTGCCTTCAAGGAGGAAGTCGGAGCATGCCCAGCCAGATCATGAAGAGAGACGGCCGGTTGGAAACGTGGTCAACTGACCGCATCGCCCAGGCCATTTTCAAGGCGCTCGCCGCCAGCGGGATCAAGGACCCCCTCCTCGCCAAAAGACTCGCCAGAAAAGTCGAGACCAAGCTCGACGGCATGGAGATTCCCGAGCAAGAGCACGTTCAGAACACCGTCGAACAGGTGCTCATGGAGTCCCGCCAGTACGAGATTGCCAAGAAGTACATTCTCTATCGCGAGAAACGCCGCCAGCTGCGCTCCCAGAAGGAAGCGTATCTCGACATCAAGGATGTCATCGACACCTACCTTGACCAGGCCGACTGGCGCGTCAACGAAAACGCCAACATGACCCATTCCTTTCAGGGCCTCATGCTCCACCTGTCCGGAACGGTCCAGGCGCGTTACGCTCTTGAGAAGTACCCCGAGGAGATCCGCCAGGCTCACGAGCACGGCTATTTTCACATTCACGACCTCTCCTTCGGCCTTGCCGGCTACTGCGCGGGCTGGTCGCTGCGCGATTTGTTGCTTGAGGGCTTCAACCTTGAGGGCCGCGCCTCGGCCGGTCCGGCCAAGCACTTCGACACCGCCCTTGGGCAGATGAACAATTTTCTCGGCACCCTGCAAAACGAATGGGCCGGAGCACAGGCGTTCAACAACGTGGACACCTACCTGGCGCCGTTCGTGCGCCACGACGGGCTCGCCTACGAGCAGGTGCGCCAGTGCATGCAGAAGTTCGTGTTCAACCTGAACACCACCTCGCGCTGGGGCGGTCAATCGCCGTTCACCAACCTCTCCTTCGACCTTGTGGCCCCCAAGCACATCGCCAGCGAGCCCGTGATCATCGGCGGCAAGCTCCATGACACGCTGACCTACGGCGACTTCGAAGAAGAGATGGCAATGATCAACAAGGCCTATATCGAGGTCATGCTCGAAGGCGACCATCACGCCCGCATTTTCTCCTTCCCCATCCCCACATACAACGTGACCGAGGATTTCCCCTGGGATTCGGAGATCGGCGAACTGCTCATGCAGCTGACCTCCAAGTACGGTGTTCCCTACTTCCAGAACTTCATCAGCTCGGACCTGAAGCCCGAGGATGTGCGCTCCATGTGCTGCCGCCTGCAGATGGACCTGCGCGAGCTGCGCAACAAGACCGGCGGGCTTTTCGGCGCGGGCGACCTGACCGGCTCCATCGGCGTGGTCACGCTGAACCTGCCCAAACTGGCCTATCTCTCCCAGAGCGAGGACGACTTCCTCGAACTGATCAGCGAATACGCCGAACTGGCCAAGGAGTCGCTGGAATACAAGCGCAAGGTCATCAACAACAACCTCGACGCCGGTATGTTCCCCTGGTCGCGCCGTTACCTGAAAAACGGCTACAAGGGCCACTTTTCCACCATCGGTCTGCTGGGCGGACACGAAGCCTGCCTCAACCTCATCGGCAAGGGCATCGAGACCGAGGGCGGAGTGCGCCTCATGCGCCGGGTGCTCAACCACCTGCGCCGCCTGACCGCCAACTTCCAGGAGGAAACCGGCAACCTCTACAACCTTGAAGCCACGCCCGCCGAAGGCACCAGCTACCGGCTGGCCAAGATCGACAAGGCGCTTTATGCCGACATCCGCACCCAGGGCAACGGCACTCCCTACTACACCAATTCCACGGCTCTGCCTGTGGGCATCTCCAACGATGTCCTCTACGCCCTGGAGCACCAGAACCAGCTCCAGCCTCTCTATACCGGCGGCACGGTCTTCCACACCTTCCTGGGCGAGGCTGTCCCTGACCCCAAGTCCCTCAAGAACTTCATCCTCAAGGCGTTCACAAAGACCAAGATCCCCTATGTCTCCATCACGCCGACCTTCTCCATATGCAAGGAGCACGGCTACATCCTGGGCGAGCACTTCGACTGCCCCACCTGCGGCCAGGAGGCCGAGGTCTACACCCGCATCGTGGGCTATTACCGCCCGGTGAGCCGCTGGAACAAGGGCAAGCAGGCCGAGTATACCGACCGCGTGGTCTTCAGCGACTGCCTGTGCAATTGATTGGATGAGATTTCCCCGAGCCCCATTGAGGAGTGGGGCTTGAGGATAGTGGAATGTGAGGCCTTCGACGCGGTCGCGTCGGAGGCCTCGCGCATTGCGACAACAGACGAAACCTACGATTTCATCTCGCCAAAAGACTGTTCCGCCAGAACCTTTTCTGATAGAGCAACGGCATGAAGTGTCCACGTTGCGGCAGGATTATCACGGCGGCCGCCGCTGCCTGCAGACACTGCGGGGTACGCATCGCCAAACCGTGCGAGCGGATAACGCGCAGGATGACGGCGAACAGCCGCATATCCATGGCCTGCGGCGGCCTGCTCGCGCTGCTGGGCCTCGCCGCTCTTCTGTCCGGCGCCTATCCGGCGGGCATGTTCCTGTCCATCGTGGGCATCACCTTCTGCGCCATCGGCAAGATGATGTCCTGAATCCCGCAGGTGCTCTGCCCCACAAACACTTCGGCACAGCTCCTACTGACGGCAATCGCGAAAACCCAGCTTGCGCAGCAATGTCATGGCCGGGCACCAATCGGTAAACCCGGACTGGAACAGATTGACGCCCACCACCGCCGTCATCAGCAGCCACAAGCGCGAATAGCCAAAGGCCAGGGCAAGACTCAAAAGCACAAGAAACCCTGCCAGGGATCGAAGGATTCTTTCCACGGTCATCAGAAGACCTCCTTGAGCTTGACGCCGACACGGCGTCGCCCCCGCGAGGGATGCGGGTCTGACCCGACCATAGCATCGCGGCGGTGCCGGGGGAAGATTGCGTACGAACAAGGCCATGACGCCATCCCCTCTGATCCGGGAGGGCGTTGACGAGGCCAAGACAGGGGAAGAAAGAGGGAATCAGCCGCTGCTCCTCCAATGGCAGGAGAGCGGAGGCGAGGTCAGGCCAGGATGTGATACAAGGGGTAGGTCTCGGCGAAGACGACCTCGCCGTCGCTGCCCTTGATCTCGAGCCTGAGACCGAAGACATCCTTCTGTTCCACCCCGTCGGGCAGGGAAAAGGTGGTCTGGATGCGCTTGAAACGCTGAATCTGGAAACCAAGGTCGCTGGCATTGGTCTTGGCCATCAGTGTGCCGCCGTCCTTCTTGACCAGGGCCAGAGTCGCCTGTCCCGCCGCTGCGCGGGCCGACTGAAGGTTGTTCAAATCAAAGCTGACAGTCATCTTGCGGCTGGCCACCCGGGCCTGGAGGTTTTCCACGCTGACCATTTGAGTGTCGACCCGGGTGAAAATGCGGTTGAGATCAACGGCCTCGCCTTCCTTCTCCCGCTCCAGTTCGGAGGTGGCGGCGGCAAGCAGAGACTGCAACTCGGCCGGATCATAGGATTGGAGAATTTTCTCCATGTTGCCGAGCCGCTCGAGCCGGACCTCGGCGTCAACCAACCGCTGTTCCAGGCTCTTGTTCTCCGTACGCAGGTCAACATTGCGCTTGACGCCGCGAACTCCCATGAATATCCCGCCTGTCGCGCACAGCAGCAGAAATATCTGAACAAAGATGAACATCTTGAGCCAGAAAGGGCTGACGCGATACCGGGTCACGTCCCGATCATCGCGCATGAAGAGAACACTGTATTTTGAATTGCTCATCGTCCCTGTCTCCACTCCTCGCTTTCGATCTTCAATGCGCCGCCGTCCGGGACGAGGACAAGGGTCTTGCGACCAACATCGGAATAGCCAGAGGCATCCTGAAACGTCTGCAAGAAGGCGACCTGAATCCCACGGGGATGCTGGCTCACGGTCAGTTCTCCAATTTCAAGCTTAACAGGCGCAGTTCTCTCCCACAACGTCTTTTTGTATTCCGTAATGGCGGCCGCGCCTCTGCGTTTGCCCTGAACCGCGCCCGAGGTATAGAAATCGCGGTAGTTTTCTGCATCCATGGTCAGCCAAGCGGTGCGCCACGCTTGGACCAGCTCTCGCGACTGCTCTGTCTTTGCGGCCATGTACTTGGGCGTCAAATCCTCGCCGGGACGGGTGTACTCGCGGCCGACGATACGCCAACGGCCCTCGCCGTCGCGCTGCCAGTAAAAGCGCTTGCCTGTGTTGGTGGCAAGTCCTGCGGTGCGGTAATACTGGTCAAACCATGTTACCCAATAATCAGGGCCGGATACGGCCTGGATGTTGTCCACCATGACCTCAATCCACGGCTTGGAAGCGAAAACCGACTTCTTGTGCGCCTTGAAGGCATTGAAACCGTTGCGCTCGGAAAGGGACATTCCCACCGGATCATAGTGCTCGAAAAAGGCGTCACTCATGTTTTCCCAATCCCTGGCCCATTGCCTGAGCTGCGCGGCCAGGGCCTCTGCCACCGCGTCTTCTCCGCCGGGCTCCCGGGTCCAGGAAAGATCGTGGGCGATGACCACCGGGGTGCCCAGGGCGAACTCGCGGGCCACGTCGTGCATATCGGGCACCTTGAGAGCCACGCACCCCTGAGTGTCGCGGGGAAGAAATTCCTTACCCCTTCCATGAATCCAGATGCCGCTGCCCGTCTTGCCCTTGATGCGGTCCACGGGGTTTGGATAGTTGAGTGCGTAGGCGAGGTCGCCGTACAAATCCCAGTCGAGTTTCCAGTTGATGCGCTGGCCGATGAAGTACACACCCTCCGGGGTGCGCAGATCGCCCTCCACCAGCTTGTCACCGTCGGCCTGCCCTGTGGTGCAGGGGAACCGGAGCAGCTCGCGAAGGGGGCTGAAGCGCTCCAGCATGACCAGGGTCTGGGAGGACTTGTCCACGGCCAGGAGGCGCGGCGGACCGTAGGAGTGGGATGTCAGCGTGGAGACCCACCCCTGGGCCAGGGCCGACGTTGCACACAAAAGGTATGTGAAAATGACAAGTAAACGCATGCGGTAGCCAGATAACCCCTCGCCCTCAGGCTCCAGAAACCCCGAACAGGACCTTTTCGGAACGAATCATCGCCCCCCGGCCGCCAACAACGCCTTGCGGGTGAATATGGCCTCGAGCCGGAGCCCCGCCTCGTCAAGCCGCTGGCGTCCGCCCTCCTCGCGGTCGAGAACGGCAAGAACCCCCGCAATCTCAAGCCCGGCCTCACGCACACGCTCGGCCGCAGTGAGCAGCGTGCCTCCGGTGGTGCACACGTCCTCCAGCAACACGACCCTGTCGCCCTGCGCAAAGTTGGCCAGCCCCTCCAGGTACTGGCCGGTGCCATGCCCCTTGGCCTGCTTGCGGATGATAAAACCGGGCATGGGGCGCCCCTCCATATGGGACACAACGGTCACGCTCGACACCAGCGGATCGGCCCCGAGGGTCATTCCGCCAACGCCCTTCACCTCATAGTTCTTAAGCATGTCCACGAACAGCCGCCCGATGAGATAGCTCCCTTCCGGGTGCAGGGCGGTCTGTTTGCAATCGAAATAATAGTCGCTTTTTTTGCCCGAGGTCAATGTGAAGTCCCCCTCCTTGTAGGAAAGGTCCAACAGCAGGCGGGCCAACCGTGTCTTCAATTCGTTCATATATCCCTATCCCTTGAACACCCTGGCAAAAATGTCGTTCTCGTAACGCTTGTAATACGAGGGGTCAAAGGCTTCGTCAAGGACGTTTGCCGCCAGACGGGAAGTCACGGCCGCGTCCCTGCGGATATCCTCCTCAAACTGGATGCGCTCGGCCCAACAGCGCATGGCCACCTTCTGGACCATCTCGTAGGCCTCCTGGCGCTTGAAAAAAAAAACGATGAGGGCGTTGAGCACCCGCTGCGAATAGAAAAGCCCGAAGGACCCTTCCAGGTTGCGCCGGATGTTGTCCTCCTTGACCACCAGCCGCCCGAGCACACCGCACATGCGATGCAGCATGTAATCAATGAGGGCCGTGGTGTCGGGCATGATCACGCGCTCCACCGAGGAATGGCTGATGTCGCGTTCATGCCACAGGGCCTGGTTCTCCATGGCCGCCAGGGAGTTGGAGCGGATGAGCCGGGCCAGCCCGCAGAGGTTTTCGGCCGAGATGGGATTCTTCTTGTGGGGCATGGCCGAGGAGCCCTTCTGCCCGGCGCTGAATCCCTCCTCCACCTCCAGCACCTCGGTGCGTTGCAGGTGGCGCAGCTCAAGCCCCAGCCGTTCGATGCCGCCCGCCAGCATGGCCAGGGCGGTGAAGAACTGGGCATAACGGTCGCGCTGGACGATCTGGGTGGAGTGCGGGTCCGCCTTGAGGCCGAGCAGGGCGCAGGTGCGCTCCTCCAATTCGGGGCTCAGGTGGGCGAAGGTGCCCACAGCACCCGAAAGCTTGCCCACGCGCACCGCCTCGCGAGCCGCCTGAAACCTTTCCCTGTGGCGGGCAAACTCGGCGTAAAACCCCGCGAACTTGAGTCCGTAGGTGGTGGGTTCTGCGTGGATGCCATGGGTGCGGCCCATGCACAACAGCCCCTTGTGCCTGTGGGCCATATCCTTGAGTACGTCAAGAATGGCGTCAATGCCTTCGGCGATGATGGCTCCGGCCCGGGTCAACAGTACGCCGTTGGCCGTGTCAACGATGTCCGACGAGGTGCAGCCCAGGTGAATATAGCGGGAATTGGGGCCGACCTTTTCCTCCACCGCGGTCAGAAAGGCGATGACATCGTGCTTGGTGGTTTCCTCGATCTCAAGGATGCGATCCAGATTGAAGTCGGCCTTGGCGTGAATCTCATCGCAGGCGTCCATGGGCACCTTGCCCATCTCGGCCCAGGCGCGGGTCACGGCCAGCTCCACCTCAAGCCACACCCTGAACTTGTTCTCCAGGGTCCACAATTCTCTCATAGCCGGGCGGGAATATCTTTCGAGCATGCTCTTGTCCTTGTGGAGATTCGCTGCGGCATACGCCGTCAAGAAAAAAGGCAGCCGGGGCTGCCTTTTCCGCTGTTCGTCAGGAGGCGGACCCTGCGGACGGCGTGTCCGCGGCCGCCTTCTTGCCGGCCGGTACCGCGTCGCTGCATCCGGCATCGCAGCCTGATGCCGCGCAGTCGGGCTTGTCCGTCCCGGCCTTGCAGCCGGACTCGGTGCAGGAGGTGGCCCCCTCGGACTTTTTGGCCGCATAATCGGTTACATACCAGCCAGATCCCTTCAGGTGGAAGGACGTGTGCGAGATGAGCCGACTGGCGGGGCGGCCGCACTCGGGGCACACCATCTGGCGCTCCTCAAAACCGGACTGCCATTCCTCGAACACGGCGTCGCAGCCGGTGCATTGATATTCGTAGATGGGCATGGTCAAGCCCCCTAGGACTTCAATGGGTTTTCAGACTGTTGAAAAACGAAGAGCCTCTGCGACACGCATGTGTAATCGTCTCTTCGATCCGCACAGAGAGCTTCTGCGAAAGGATCAAGTCCCCGCGCAAGGGGCCCCCTTGGCCTTGATCTTTGCGCCGATCTTTGCAGTCCCGGTCCGCAGGATGCGCCGAAAAAGGCTCATCAACGGCTCAAGGCTGCCTCTCATCGTTTTTGAACAGCCTGCGATTTCATTATGATCAAAGATATGATCAACTGCCTGTGACGATTGAACGGCCAGACTAGGCCTTGGCCGCTGCCTTGGCCTCGCGGATGCGGGCCTTGATCGCCTTCATCCGGCGCTGCCGCTTGCGATCCAGTTCCTTTTTGCGCTCATGCTTCTTGTGACGTGCCATTTCGGCCTCCTTGGAATAGTTCCGCCCTATTGGGCTTTCTCTCTTGCGAGCCGCATCTGATATAACACTTGCCATCCCTTTGTCCAGCCCCGCGCTCAAGGATTTTCCCTTGACGCGCCGGGGCAGGATGACCATATTCCCTGTTCCAACGCCACTTCAGACGAGGATGAACCATGATCAGAAGCGTGAGTGTGAAAAGCGCCATCAAGGATGCCGTCGAAATATTTCAATTCGACCTGTGGCTCAGATTCCATTTTGTCACCGAAGAGGACGGCCAACTCTGGATCAGGGTACCCGATCAGGTGATGGAGCAAATCGACAAGGACCACCCCTCCCTGCACCGGCTGGCAGACATGGTCAACAACGCGCCCATTGACTACAAGCGGGCGCAGGAGAATGTCTGCGCCTATGTCGGTGCGCGCCTGGACGGGCAGAAATACGAGCACACTGTCCTGCCCCAGGTCTTTGACAGCGCGGCCTTCAAAATCGAGATGTACATTTTCAACCTGTGGATGAAGATGCACGAACAGCATCTGGACGAGGAATACACGGACTTCAAGGGCTGGCTGGAGTTGTACGCGGGCTGGAACTCCCTTGACGAGGTCAAGGAATACCGCGCCAAGCTGGTGGACAGCGGCACCGATCCCGGCACCCCTTCCTGTCCCACGGCCCAATAGCCCGCAACCAGCCCTCGCCACGCAAAGGCCCCGCCCCGATCCCCGGTGGCGGGGCCTTTGCGTGGGCGCAGGGTCTATTGCCCCGGGGCCATCGGCAGTCAGCGCCGTACCGCCATGGCTCCCTGTCAAAACGGCAAAGACAAGCCTCTGCCCCGCCGACTCAATACGCCATACCCCCTTTTCAGAATCTTTTTTTTTCCGTATAGGTAAGACACGATGGAATCACATACAGTTACGGGAGACAATCATCATGAAGAGCTACACCTGCATCGTTGAAGGAAAAGTCACGGGCGGAAAATTCCAATCCTGGGTTATTGACGCGGCCTTGCGCCTCGGCCTGAAGGGATGGGTCCGCAACATTGACGACCGCAAGGCGGAAATCCTGGTCCAAGGCGAACCCGAGGCATACGAGGCTCTCAAACAGGGCTTGGAGAGCGAGGCCCCGGTTCCGGACCTCAAGAAAGTCACCTGTACCACCATAGAGTACGACAAAGTCCACGATCGGTTCGAGGCGCGAGGCTGATCGCGCCAGATACAGCCGGACAACATGGCCGCCGAACCGCCACCCGCCAGGGCGTTGCGGTCGGCGGCCACTTTCGCACCCTGCCGGGACGTACCAGGAGCAACGGCTTCAGGCTTGCCAAAGCCGACAGAATCCCACGCGGATATGCCTGCTGACCAGCCCCGCGCACTTGCAAGGGGGGAGTGGCATGGTATAAGGGTGGTGGCTCGACTTTTCGAGCAACACCACGCGACAGATCCCGGAGACCGCATTCATGCCCCAAACCAAGATCCTGCTCGAATCCGGCACCAACGAGGTCGAGATCGTCGAATTCCACCTCGACGAGGCTCGGCCGACGGGCCGGTACAGGGGCTACTACGGCATCAATGTGGCCAAGGTGCTGGAAATCCTCCAACTGCCGAAACTCTCCGACATGCCCGAGGTCTCGCATCCGGCCGTGCTCGGCGCCTTCAACCTGCGCCGGGAGATCATTCCGCTGGTGGACCTGGCCGCGTGGCTGGGCAAGAAACGCGACGAGAGCGGACCGCCCAAGGTCATCGTGACCGAATTCAACCGCACCAAAAGCGCTTTCCTCGTCTCGGGCGTTACGCGCATCCACCGCATCAACTGGGGCCAGGTCGAAGCGCCCACCGGCTATGTCTCATCCCTGTCGGTCAACTCCATCACAGGCGTGGTCAAGCTCGCAGGCCGCATCGTCTTCATTCTGGATATGGAGAAAATCTGCTCGGAACTCGATCCCGACGCCAAACCCGTTCCCGAACCGGACGAGGACATTCGCCGTGAGTTGAACAGCCGCAAGGTCAAGGCGCTGGTGGCAGACGACTCGGCCATGGCCCGCCGGATGATCGCGGGCATCCTGGAGAAGGCCGGATTTACCGTCCATCAGGCCGAAAACGGCGACCAGGCCTGGCGCTACCTGCTCAACGCCCGCAGCAAGGCGGCCCAACCCGGCCGTACCCTCTCGGACCTTGTCGACATCGTGGTTTCGGACATAGAGATGCCGGTCATGGACGGCCACAGCCTGACCAGACTGATCAAGGAAGACCCCCTGCTCAAAGACCTGCCAGTGGTCCTGTGTTCGTCCATCATCACCGAAACCCTCCACCACAAGGGAGTAGCCGTGGGGGCAGACGACCAGATATCCAAGGCCGAACTCGGCGAGCTGGTCGCAAGGACCCACCGTCTGCTTGTCCGGTCCGACCGGAACCGTCCGCCCCAAGCCCGGCCCACGTCATGAAGATCAAATCCGCCGACGCATTTTTCTCCTATCTTGGCAAGCACTTTCCGGTCATGTGTGCATCCGGGGCGTTTCCCCTCATGCCGCCCGTTGCCGCCGCGGCCGACTGGCTGGACCGGCTCGACGATCTCTCCCGCAGGGGCATTGCCAAACATGTGCTCAAACTTAAGGAATTCCGCAGGGACTTCGAGACCGGCGCAGCCAAGGCCGGGACAGCCGAGCGGGGAGTGCTGCTCGCCCTGGCCCGCTCCGCGGCCTGTGCCGTGACCGAGCTGGACCGCGTGCGCAGCTGGGCAAAAACGCCGGAAATTTTTCTCCAGGTGGCCTTCACCGGCCTGGAACAGGCGGTGGACCTGCCAAGCAAATCCCCGGCCGTGCGCCAAAAACGGTTTCTCAAGCGGCTCAAGGCGATCCCCGGCCTGCTCGCCCTGGCCCCGGACGCCATAGAGACCGTGGCCCATGCCGACCGCGCCCGCAGCCAGACCATGATCCGCGACTGTGCCAGGTATGTGACCGGACTGAACGAAAACGACCTGGGTCGGGTCGGCAAGGCCGCACGTCTGCTTGAGGACTGCCTCCACGCCCTCAGAGACTTTGACCGCTTCGTGGCCTCCAGGCCCGAACCGATCGATGCCGACGGCCCGTCCTTCGCCCTCATGGCCGAGGGACTTCTCGATACCGACCTGCCTCCAGAGGCGCTCTACACCCTTGCAGAAGCGGAATTCTCCCGGCGCATGGAAGCGCTTTGCACACTGGCTGCGGGGCTCGGCACGGACTGGCGCAAGGCCCTGGCCGACCACAACGGCCCGGTCGACGCGGCCCAGGAGCCCATGGATACCGTGATTCGCGAGATTCACCGCCTGCGCACCTTCTTTCTCGACACGGCCCTGCCCGGCGTGTTTCGCGACAGCGGACTTCGCGTCGATCCCCAGCCCACGCACCTGGCCTCCACCCTGGGCCCCATCCACTACGATCCGGCCCTGGGCGCATGGCCCGACGAGCCGTCGCGCTGCTATGTGAGCCCCGCGATGTTCGCAGGCAGAGGCTTTCGCGACAATCCGGCCAAACTGGCCCGGATGCGACGCGAGTTCATGTTCATGGCCGCCCGCCAGACCTACCCCGGCCGCCATCTGCTCAACTCCGGGCGGCGCACCCTGAACGGCTCGCCCTTGTCCCAGATCACCAACCCGCTGTTCATGGCCGGCTGGTTCGCCTTTGCCGAAGATATGCTGGAAGAACTCGGCTACATTTCGTCCCCGCTGGACAGGCTGGTCCTCCACCACCGGGGACTGCGCCGGGCCGGACTGGCCATGATCGACGCCGGGTTGGCCACGGGCTCACTGGACCAGGACCGCTGCATGACCATCCTGGCCGACTCGGGCCTCTCGCGCGAGGAGGCCCTGGAGCATGTGCTGGCCATCCGCATGGCCCCCACCAGCCGGATCATGCCCGTGCTCGGCCTGCACGAGCTGACGGCCCTGCGCAAGCGGTGCGGCCTGGATCTGGGTGCGTTTTGCAAGGCGATCTTCGCCCAGGGCCAACTGCCCTTTCCCGCCCTGGCCGAACGCCTGAAACCCTGACCCGGCGCAGACCAGCCCGTCAGCCCCGGTTCCTGGAGCACCGACCAGGGAGCCGCCTCAAAGGGTGGCGAATCTGCCGATTTCCGAGAGGTGGGTGACGCGGGCGAACCTGACCCGGACAGAGAGGGCCTCGATGCGTGTCACCTGGGCGCGAAAGAAGGTCACAAGGTCACGGTCGAGCTTGCCCTGCTCCGCCTCGCCGGCAAGAACCCTGATGGCCTCGCTACGGGTTGAGGCGGGCTTGTAGTGCCGTTCCTGGGTCACGGCGTCGTAAATATCCACAATGGCCATGATCCGACTCTGGACGAGAATTTCGTCGCCCCTGAGCCCATCCGGGTAGCCGCTGCCGTCCATGCGCTCGTGGTGCTGGCGAATGATGGCCAGCATGTTGGCGTAGCCCTCGTGCAGGGGGATGTGCTGCAAGATGCGTTCGCTCTCGGCCGGATGACGCTGAATCTCCAGGCGTTCGTCGTGCGTCAGGTTGCCGTATTCGAGCAGCAGGGCGTCCAGCTCGTCGTCATAAAGCAAGGGAAATTGCTCGCCCCCCGCTCCCCAGCGCATGGCGCCCAACCGCCGGATATGGTCCAGCTCCTCAGGAGCCGGGGTCATGGCCGTGTTGAGGGCCCGCACCCGCTCATAGGCATCGGCCCAGTCGAAGTCCGATGTCAGGCCGTGCTGTCGAAAACGGGCGCGAATCACCTGCATCCGCCGTTTGGGCAGCCGCGAATCCTTGGTCAGCACGTCCTCCCTGATGCCTATCTTGCCCACGTCGTGCAGGATGCCGGCGTAATAGATCTCGCGCAGCTCCTGGTCATTGAATCGAACCCCGCAGGCGCCGCCCTCGCCCAGCAGGAAGGCAAAGGCCACAGCAAGATGGGCCACACGCTCGGAATGCCCGGCGGTGAATGGATCGCGGGAGTCGATGGCCTCCGCGAGGGCCTTGAGGATGGCGTTCATGAGGGTCTGCACGCCCTCGAAGTTGAAGGCGTTGCTCACCGAGATGCCCGTGACCGAGGCCAGGGTGGACAGGCTCTTGCCATGGGCGGCCTCGAACGCGCCCGGCGCGGCCGAAGCCAGCACCAGCAACCCCTCGCACCGATTGGGCGACATGAGCGGTATCAGGAGCATGGACTCGACACCCGCCATTTCTCCATGCCAGCGACAGTCGCCGACCAGATCATTGACAATCTCGCCGCGCCCCGCCCGGATCACCTCGGAGAAGAGATCGCAACCGGCAAGTCCATCGAGATCGGCTGCCGAGGAAAAACCGAACTGGGCAGCCGGCCGTAACCTGCCGCTACCCGGCTCGCACAAAAAAACCATGCCCATTTCGCCTGGATAGTTCTCGCGGCGGCACTCGTCCATGAGTGCGCCCACCACGTCGCGCAGACGCAGGGAACTGTTGATGACCGGAACCAGCCGATGCAGCAGGGCCAGCTCGCGGTATTTGGCCAGCGCCTCGTCTGCGATGGAACGCCGGGCCTGCCCCATGTCGATGAATTCCTGGATGGTGAACGCCGCAAAGTCGAGAAGCCGCCGGGCCTCGTCGCGACCAGCCGTTTCGGCATGCAGACGCAGCCTGAGTTCCGCTTCGCCCTCGCCATCAAGCCGCAAGGGTGCGCGGACCACCCCCGGATCGGACGGGTCGAACTCCGACAGCCCCGAGGCGCCCTCGGCCAGCACCACCTCGCCTCCGAGAACTATGGCCAGGGGACAGCGCTCCCCGGTCAACTCAAAAGCCTTGCGCAACAGTGTCCGCAACGTGCCGGGACGGATGAATCTCTTGAACGAACTCATGGGGCCGAAGCCGATCTACAGTCCAAGCATGTCCTTGGAAACTTTGAGAATCTCATCTGGGTCAAAGGGTTTGGTCATGTACATTCTGGCTCCCAGCTCAAGCCCCTGCTTACGATCCACCTCCTGCCCCTTGGCCGTGAGCAGGATGATCTTGACGCCCTGCAGGCTCTGATCCTCCATGACGACGCGACAGACCTCATAGCCGTTCAACTTGGGCATCATGATGTCGAGAAAGACGAGGTCCGGGTGCTCGCTGCGGATAAAGGCAAGCCCTTCCTCGCCGTCCGAGGCCGTGAACAGCTCCACGTCATACTCGTCCTCCAGCTCTTCGAGCGTCTGCTCAAGAAGCATCTTGATGTGCACCTCGTCATCGACAATGAGAATCTTCTTGGCCATATCGCGACTCCTTGACCGGGATGGAGTGTTCTTTTCGCCAGTCCCCGCCGGGACTGCAGGATTCCACGCATACCCTAAGCCGTCCTGACGACGGCGGCAACCCCGTTATATCGTTTTTTCCCACCCGGACCGTGCGGGCATGATGATCACCGTCACTCCCGGTGCCCGCGCAAGCAGATCGATGTCGATCTTCTCGGCCAGTTCCGCGGGAATGAGAACAAGCCCCCGGAACCCGCGCTCCACATGACTCCATATCTGTTGCGGCGGGCAGAAAGTCGTGTCGTCCGGGCAAACGACGGTCAACCCCTCCACCGTGACATCCTCCAGGCCGCCGAGCACAAGGCAGGAATGGCGCACATCCTTTCTGAGCAGCAGGGCGCGCACCACCTCCACCAGCCGCCCGTCGTCCACGGGCTTGGTCAGGGCCACGTCGCAGCCCGGCGTGGCGCTCTCGCTTAAGGCCGAGAGAACCAGAACCGGAATATGCCGCGTGAACGGGTTGTGGCGAAGGCACCGGATGGCCGTTCGCCCGTCCATGCCCGGCATCATCAGGTCCATGGTTATCAGGCCGGGCAGATGATCGCGGGCCATGACCACGGCCTGCTCGCCGTCAGCAGCGACCATGACCCGGAACCCGTTGCCTTCAAAAAGTTCGGTGAAATAGGCCCCGAGGATGGGATCGTCATCCACCACCAGGATGAGCGGAGGCAGATTTCGATCTTCGGAAAGGCGCACCAGCATGGCCGAGTCGGGCTCGGGCAGCACGGCCCGACAGGCAGCGTCCATGTCCTGGGTGTCAGTCCGGGGCACCAGGGCCGGGATGGAAAAGAAAAAGACGCTGCCCTCCCCCATTTCGCTCTCGACCCAGATGCGGCCGCCGTGGCGCTCCACGATCTGGCGGCATATGGGCAGCCCCAGGCCCGTGCCCGCAGGCTTCTCGGTCAGGGTGTCGCCCACCTGCTTGAACTTGTCGAATATTTCGCCCATGGACGACTCCGGGATGCCAGGGCCGTGGTCGGCCACGGACACGAGCACCTGGGCGCGGTCCAGATGCGCCCGACAGGTCACAGGCCCTCGCGAGGCGAACTTGACCGCGTTGGAAATGAGGTTGACCAGCACCTGGACCAGCCGGGCATGATCGCCGCGTACCGGAGGCAGGTCTGCCTCGGCATGGATGACCACCTCGATGCCCTTGGCACTCCACAACCCCCTGGTGGCGTCTGCGGCCTGGTGCATGACCTCGCCCATGAACACCGCCCTGTCGTGCCAGACGATCTCCCCGGCCTCCATCTTGGCGATGTCGAGCACGTCGTTGATCAGATCCGTCAGACGCCTGGCCTCGGTGACGATGATTTCCACATTGTCCGCCACCTGGGCAGCCATCCGGGATGCCTCCGGATTTTCGTCCAGGGCGGGAAGCACCGCCGTATCGAGCTTCTTGCCGATGAGCCGGGCAAAGCCGAGGATGGAGGTCATGGGGGTGCGCAGTTCGTGGGACACGGTGGAGATGAAATCAGTCTTGAGCTGGTCAAGGGCCTTTTCGCGGGTGATGTCGCGCACGAGGACAACGCCGCCCAGGCAACGGGCCACGGGATCGGCCACCAGGATGGACGAGCCCACGGCCATGCCGGTACGGCCCTGAGGCAATGGAATCTCCGCCGACTGGATGACCCCCTCGCAGCTGCGGATGGCCCGGGCCAGATCCGCAACCTCCACGGGAAACACGTCGGCCGCAGCAAATCCCGAATAGTCCTTGTCGCCCAGGCCGAAGAACTCGCGCATGGCCGGATTGACCACAGACACCGCCCCGGCAGGGCTGATCACCAGCAGACCGTCGGCCAGGTTGTCGATGATGGCCGACAGATAGACCATGTGCTCGCGCAGTTCACCCGTGGCCTTTTCCACCTCGGACTCCATGTCCGAGAAGAGCCGGGCCAGCTCGCGGGCCATGGAGCGCATGGTCCTTCCCAGATGCCCCACCTCGTCGCGAGAGGTCAGCTCGATGTCGGCCGAGAAATCCCGCGAGGCCAGCCGGTCCGCATACTCGGTCAATTGTTGCAACGGCCGCGATATGCGCCTGGTGACCACGAACAATATCCCCACACAGGCCAGCAGGGTGGCGAAGAGCAGCGCCTGCATCCTGACCACCGTGGCCCAGAAGTAGCGCTTTATCAGTTCCTTGCTCATGCCCACATGCACATGTCCGGCCACCCCGGCCAGGACCGGCACACCCACGTCGATGACCCGGCCAAGGGACTCCACCGTCACCTGGGTCACGCGCACACCGTCTTCCGGCTCGGCCAGAGTGGCCAGCCTGGGCGGCATCTCGGGCACAAAAGTGTGCGAAACAACCGTCCGGTCACCGTCGCGCACAAAGACGTAGGCCACCCCCTCGATCTCCAGATACTGATCGATCATGGCCTGCACCGTGGCCGAATCGCGATTAAGCAGGATCTCCTGGCTGGCTCCCGCGATGGACTGCGCGATGGCCGTGCCCTTGCTCACGTACTCGGCCACCATCCGGTCATGGAGCATATAGGCGGCCAGGGCGGAGGTGAGCAGGGCGACGACGCCGAAAAGCGCCACGGCCAGGATGCCTGTCTTCTTGAAGATGGAGAGACTCCTCATGGGCGCCACGCTTCCCAATGGGCCTCGCTCACAGGCACGAAGGCGTCCCCCTCCACTGTGGTGAAATACACCCGGTCAAGCCCTTGGTGCCTCTCGGGACCGAAGCTGACAGGCACATCGATGCCAAGGTCCATGTCCCTGACCGACTCTGCCGCGCCAACCAGGCCAAGGGCCGGATTCTCCTCGAGATTCCGCAGAACCCGAGTCATGACCACGGCATTGAGATACCCCTCGAACCCGGCGAAGCTGTAGCGGAAAGTCCTAAAGTGCGGGTCAGATCCCTCCGGAGGGGCCGGGTCCACCGCGTCCATGAGCTGTCGATACTCGCATACCGCGGGGAGGCTCATATCCTCGTAGCTCGGCACCACCTGGGAATTGACCAGATGGCGGGTGTAATCGAGGCCGCGCTCCCGGCTCAGGGAGACGAGCAATTCCAGCATGTTTTCGCTGCCCACGAAGGAAAGGTTGGCTATGGGCACGTCCAGCCCGGCGTCGCGGGCGTCGCGGATGAAGGCCGCGCCGGGGGCGTAGGTTCCCACCACGATGATGGCGTCGGGCCGCGAGCGGCCCAGGATGCGCACCTGCTCGGCCATGGAGGCGTCAAACCCGGTGCCGCGCCGGTAGGTGGCCTCCCCCGCCAACGTCAAGCCGTGAACCGCCAAGGCCCGGCGCACACCGTCCCAGCCGCTGCGCCCGTAGGCGTCGGCTTGGTAGAGAACGGCGATGCGCTTGCGGCCAAGGGAGACGAAACGGTTGACCAGCCCCGCCACCTCCTGCCGATAGGACGCCCGCAGATTGAAGACATGCCGATGGTGGGGCGGCTCGCGCTGAGGCTGGGCCCCGGTGAAGGGAAAGAAAAGCGGCTTGACCGCACCCGCCCCGCCGCCCAGAAGCGGCAGGATGCGCGTCACGGTAGGCGTTCCCACATAACCGAACAGACAGAGGATGTCGCCACGGCGGATCAGGTCGATGGTGTTGCGGATGGCCGGTTCAGGCTGATAGCCGTCGTCGAGGGCCACAAGGACCACGGGCTTGCCGTTGATGCCCCCGCTCCTGTTGAGCTGGGTGAAGTAGGCCACGGCCCCGCGATACAACTCCACCCCCAGCCCCCGGCTCTGCCCGCTGAAGTCGGCGGACATGCCGAGAACGTAGCCGCCAGAGCCCCTGGGTGCCGGTTCGGCACCCGCCGGCCCTGCGCTCCACACGGCCAAGAACGCAACCAGCACAAACGCGGTGCTCCGCCCCAACAAGGGGATAATGCCCAAACAGCGTCGCATGTTCCTCCGGCCCTGGCCGCGGGGGGAATGCCTCGCGGCATACGGATGGCCCATTTCGCTACCATGTTGTGACGGATATGAGAAGCTGTTTGTTTTCGATCACTCACCGCAACGGCAGGGGCGAGCCGCGACAGCTTACCCGGCCAAAGGCGCATCGGCCAGGGCTGCGGCCGGGGCATCGGGAAGCAGCAGCACCTGGACAGAGGCTCTTGAACACAAGCGGGGCAGATCAAGGGAGCAGGCCATGGCTTCAGGCACCACCACCGTGCCTTCGAAGCCGTCGCCCAGAATGGTCCACATCTCTTCCTCCGAGCAGCGGGTGACGCTCTGGCCGCACAGGCCGGGCAGCCGGCACCTCCCCGGCTCGGTCACGCCGCCAAGGGCCAGGACGGGACGCGGCGGGGCGCTGTCGCCGATGAGAGCGTGGACAGCGCCGATGAAGGCATCCGCGTTAACCGGCTTGATCAACGCGGCGTCGCCCCCGGCACTGTGGCAGGCCTCCGCCACCGAAACCACGAGGATCGGGATGTCGGCAAGGCGGCCATCGCCGCGCAGGGCGCGGATGGCCTCCCGGCCGCCCATGCCGGGCATAAGGATGTCGATGGTGATCAGGGCGGGCTTGCGCCGGGCGGCCTGCGCCAACGCCTGTTCGCCGTCACAGGCGGCATGAACGCCGTAGCCCTCCCGCTTGAGCAGCATGGAAAGGTAGTCCCGGGTGGCCGGATCGTCGTCCACCACCAGCACCAGCGGTCGGTCCCCGGAAGCGGCCGGAGGCAGGGACACATTCATGACCGTACCGCGGCCCAGCTGGGATTCCGCCCAGATCCTGCCCTGGTAGTGCTCGACGATCTGGCGGGAGATGGCCAGCCCGAGCCCGGTGCCGGAGGGTTTCTCGATCAGCGTGTCGCCCTTGTGGGCTTGATGGAACTTGTCGAATATCTGCTCAAGCTCCCTGCCCCTGATGCCCCGACCCGTATCCTCCACCCGCAGCCTGACCATGCCCTGCCCGTCAAGATAAAGATCCACGGCCACCTCGCCGAAATCGGTGAACTTGATGGCGTTGCTCAACAGATTCATGAGCACCTGATGGACGCGGTCCGCGTCGGCGTGGACAGACGGCACCGGCTCCATGCGGCGGAGGACCAGACGCACCTGGGACTTGGGCGTGAGCAATCCGCTGGCCGCGCCAACCGCCCGGTTGACCGCCCCTGTCATATCGACTTCGGTGAAGCGCCAGTCTTCCCGGCCGGACTCAATGCGGCTTAGGTCGAGCACGTCGTTGATCAGGCGTGTCAGCCGCTCGCCCTCGCTGCCCATGATTTCAAGGTTGCTCTGAATGCGCTCGCCAAGCCGCCTGGCCTCCTCGCTCTCGGCCAAGGGCATGAAAATTCTGGTGAAGTCGCGGCGGATGATCTTGGAAAATCCCAGCAGCGAGGTCAGCGGGGTGCGCAATTCATGGGAGACGGAGGAAAGGAAGGCGGATTTCAGCTCGTCAAGTTCCATGAGCCGTGTATTGGCCTCGCGCAGCTCCATGGCCTTTTCCACCAGCACCTTGGTCCGCTCGCGCACCAGGCCCTCCAAATCGGAGTTCCGGGTGGTCAACACGTCCGCCGCACGCTTGCGCTCGGTGATGTCGGTGATCACGACCACGGTTTCGCCGCGGCCGCTGCGGTAGGTGGTCACAACCGCCCAGCGGCCGTTGCTCAATGGCTCGCTCACCGGGGGCCCGAGGGTGCGATGCCGCTCAAGGCGCTCCAGAACCCACTCCTCCTCGCGTCCCACGGCATTGGGGAAGAGCCCGCTCCCGGCCACATGGCGACAGACCTGTTCCACGGTGATGCCGGGAAGCAGCAGTCGGTCCCCTTCGGGGAACAGCTTTCTGGCCATGGCGTTGGCGATGATCAGCCGCTCGCGATGGTCGTAGAGCATAAAGCCCTCGGAGATGGCGTCGATGGCCTCCACCAGCCGTTCGCTGGCCATGGTCGCCCGTCCCTCCAGGTCGTTGACCAGGGCGGTGATGCGCTGGGCCATGGCGTTGATGGAGAGAGCCAGCCTGCCGAACTCGTCATCGCTGGAGATCTTGGCCCTGGCTTCGAGATTTCCCAGGCTCAGCTCCGTGGCCGTGTTGCTCAAAAGCACGATGCTGCGGGCCACCGTGCGATGGATGACGCCGATGATGCTGGCCGCCAGAAGAAGCGCCAGAAGCACCGAAGCGATAAGCATGGCGCGGATCAGCCAACTTGACCGGGCTATCTCCTGATGGGCGTCGCGGGCCCTGTCCGTGGCAGCGGCGGCCATCTGCCGGACAAGAGAGGTCAAACGCAGATATTCGCCCTCCATCTCGCCATGGGCGCGGACAAAGGACTGATCCTCCACCCCCACGGTCCCGGCCAGATCCACAACCCTGCCAAAGAGCGCTCCATAACGCTCGATGGATGCGCTCAGTTCCTTCAACCTCGCAGCCGTGTCCGCGGCCATGCCCCCGGCCTCGCCCCCGAAACGGCCCATGTCGCGCAACCACGCGGCATTTCGCCCGGCCTCGGCCAAACGCTGGGCAAACTCGGGAACATAGACACGTCGCGCCCCGGCCATGCCGAGGTCGTTGATGCGCTGGCGAAAATCCCGCTCGGCCTGTCGCGCCAACTGGAGCCGGGAGTCCATCTCCAGGGCCATCCGTTGCATACGCATGGAGTCGGCCACGATGTCCCCGGCCTTCTTCTCCAGCACGAAAAGGGCGGCGATCCCTACCGCCGCCACCAGCAAAATAAGGACAAGCATGGACCCGAGAGCCGCCGCGAATTTGCGAACGACCCCCATGGAACGCCATCTTGAATTGAAAAACCGAAGAATACTCATGCCACTGCGCCCACATTTTGGCCAGCATCCCCACCACGGAACAGCGAGCCCACCGACGCAACCTCCCCAAGGCAGCATCGCCCGGCGACACTTCAGTCACCGATGCGTCATCACCCGTATTCCATATAATAATGGATGTCCAGCAGCCACCGGACCGCCGGACTTGCCAAGGCAGGACAGGTGCAGTAATTCCTAGGACGCGTCCCGGGCGCCCCAGCCCGCACCCCGCGGGCGGAGCAAGGCGCAGCCGTCGTCGCCCAATATCTCACCAGGAGTTCATACCGCACATGTGTGGAATCGCCAGTTTTCTGAGCAACAGACAGTGGACCAAAGCCCCAGACGCCACGTGGCTCGCCCCTGTGGCCGAGGCATTCGAGCGGGTCGTTTCCGGCTCCGACCTCATGGAGGCCGCCGCCCCGCTTGCCGAACTGACCGAGCGCTTTTACGAGCTGATGGCCTTTGGCCTGCACCTGCAACTGGCGACTGCCCCGGCCACCCGGCAACGCCTTGAAGCCGTGCGCGACGCGATCCGAAAGCTGCGGGGCGCTGCCTCGGTCAAGCTGGAGCAAGGACCGCGCACCGACGCCCTTGAAGCCCTGCGCGAGCAGCTCGACGACTATCTCTGGCAGATCGATCAGGAAGTGCTGGCCAACGTGGACCGCACCCTGGCCCTTATGCCGCCCGCACTGGCCGCCGACACAGCGGCCCGCGACCGCCACTTTCTGGCCTGGGGCATGGAACAGGTCCTTGAATCCATCGACAAGCTTGAGGTGCGCGGCCGCGACTCGGCCGGGGTGGCCGTGGCCTTCATCCTGCCTGCGGGCATGGACCCCGAGCTGCGCCTCTCCCCGGACCAGAAGGCGGAATTTCAAGACCGTTGCTCCATCGCCCACGCCGACACAAGGCAGGTGCTGGTGCGCAAGCTCGACGATGGCCGCACAGCCTGCCGCTTCCTCTACAAGGTGGCGCAGTTGGTGGGCCAGTTGGGCGACAACGGAGCGGCCCTGCGCCGATTCATCGTCGAGGACCATCTGCTCTGGACCATGGCCGAGGGCCTGGAGACCCTGAACATCATTGCCCACACCCGCTGGGCCTCCAATGGCATCATTTCCGTGCCCAACTGCCACCCGGTGGACGGGCTGGTGGAAGGCGGCGTGTCCACCGGGCTTGAAAAGACCATGTTCGTCCTCAACGGCGATGTGGACAACTACCGCACCCTGGTTGAAGAGACCGTGGTCTCCAAGGGGGCGTACATCCCGCCCGTCATCTCCACCGACGCCAAGATCCTGCCCGTGCTCTTCCACATGGATGCGCCCGAAGACGGCGATGCCGAAGACCGCTTCCGCAGTGTGCTCAAACGGTGCGAAGGCTCCCTTGCCGTGGTCATGCAGAACTTAAGCGACTTTGACAGCCAGTTCCTGGCCCAGAAGGGCAGCGGGCAGAGCTTCTATGTGGGCCGCACCATCGACGGCTGGCTGGTGGCCAGCGAGGCATACGGCATGGCCGCCAGAGCCCGCGCCTCCTACCCCATCGCCGTCCACCGCCAGGGCGGCGTCTCGGTCATCCTGCGCGACGACGATCCAACCGACGCCGTGCCTGTGGCCCGATTCCTCGACTCGGGCGAATCCGTGCCGCTAAAACCCGAGAAAATTGAAATTTTCTCCCGCGACATCTTCCGCGGCGAATACAGCCACTACATCGAAAAAGAGGTCCACGAAGCGGCCGACTCGGTGCGCAACACCCTCCACGGCAAATACCTCAAGGAGCAGGGATGCGCGACCTTCCTGCCCGAGGGATTCGGCAACGGGCCGGGGCTGGTGGCCCGGTTCTCCGCCGCAAGCGAACCCGTGCGGCGGATCATCTGCGTGGGCCAGGGCACGGCCGCCGTGGCCGCCATGGCCGTGGCGCGCCTCCTGCGCCGCTCCCTGGCGGGCAGCGGCATCGCCATCGAATCCTACACAGGCAGCGAACTGGTGGGATTCATGGGCGACGAAGGCATGGACGACGTGGTCCTGGTCCCGGTCTCCCAGTCCGGCACCACCACGGATACCAACCGCGTGGTGGACCTGTGCCGCGACCGGGGCGCCTGGGTCAACTGCATCGTCAACCGGCGCAATTCACCCCTGGTCCAGAAATCCGACTCCTACATCTACACCAGCAACGGACGCGACGTGGAGATGGCCGTTGCCTCCACCAAGGCGTTCTATTCACAGGTGGCGGCCGGCAAGCTGCTCTCCCTGTGGCTGGCCAGCGAGCTCGGCACCATGGATCAGGCTTCGGTCCTGGCCGAGGTTGAAGCCCTTGAGGGGCTGCCCGCCCTCATCGAGAAGGTGCTCGAAGGCAAGGAGGCCATCGCCGAAGTGGCCAGAAAATACGCGCCCGTCCACCGCTACTGGGCGCTGGTGGGCAACGGGGCCAACTGCGTGGCCGCGCAGGAGGTGCGGATCAAGCTCTCGGAGCTGTGCTACAAGTCCATCCCCTGCGATGTGACAGAAGACAAGAAACACATCGACCTTTCCACCGAGCCCCTGACCCTGGTCATGGCCAGCGACCTGCCCGAGCTGGTGGTCACGGACACGGTCAAGGAAGTGACCATCTTCAAGGCCCACAACGGCTCGCCCATCGTTTTCTGCGCCGACGACGAGACCCGGTTCGACGGGGTGGCCGAGGCGGTCATCAAGGTGCCCCGCGTGGGCGGCGGCCTGGACTTCGTGACCGAGACCGTGGCCGGACACTGGTGGGGCATCGCCGCGGCCCAGGCCATCGACGCCCATGCCGAGCCATTCCGTGCCGCACGCATCACCCTGGGCGGGATGATCGCCGACCCGGCAGCCTGGAACCGCACCCAGCTCCTCAACCAGCTCAACAAATGCGTGGATCGCATCGCCTCAGGAGCCACCGACTCGGCCCTGCCCGCCCGCGTGGCCGCCGCCCTGGCGAACTACATGCTCTGGCTGGTCAACCAGTCGCCCTCCATCTGCGCCGCCGAGGCCCGCCTGGCTGACATCCTGACCATCCTCAACAAGGCTATCGAGGAAATGACCCGGCCCATCGACACCATCCGCCACCAAGCCAAAACCGTCACCGTGGGCATCAGCAGACCCCAGGGGTAGGATGATTGTGGGAGAACACATCCTCGTTTTGAAAAGAAATAGGATTTAGTCATGAAGTTGCGAACAATCCATGTGAAGGGTTTTAAATCCATCAATGCTCAGGACGGACAGAACATCCCTTTTGGGGATATAACTGTGCTATTAGGTGCCAACGGTTCTGGAAAAAGCAATATAGTATCGTTATTTGAAATGCTTAACTTCATGACGACCGGCGCCCTTCAGCAGTATGTTGGCAAACATGGGGCAAGTCGCCTTTTGTTTTACGGAACGAAAGAGACCAAATCTGTTTCACTCACGTTCAATTTTGAATCGGATTTAGCTCATAGTAAATATGAGGTAAGTTTGTCACATGGGTTGCCGGATCGATTGTTCGTCAGCGGCGAGAAAATTACCTACCACAGAATCAACCCTCCATCGTCAAGACCACAAGAATACTATCTTGATGCTGGAGGCTCAGAATCGCAGCTAGGTAACGACAGTAACAAAACCAGCAAGACTATTTACAAACTGTTATCCGGCATTCGCACCTATCAATTTCATGACACGTCAGACACCGCCAAAATCAAAGATCGTGGCTATGTAGACGATGCCAGGTATCTTCGCCACAATGCAGGCAATCTAGCAGCATTTTTAAAAATGCTGAAAGATAATACCAATTACAAGAAATACTATGACCGAATTGTTCGCCACATCCGTCGAGTGATGCCTCAATTCCACGATTTCGAACTTACGCCTATTACTGGTAACAAGGATTACGTTAGATTGAACTGGATCGATAGTCTCAACAGCGATTATCTTTTTGATCCTAACCAAATATCAGATGGTTCGCTACGCTTTATGGCTCTAGCAACGCTCTTGTTACAACCACCTGCATTGCTGCCCCAATTTATAGTCTTGGACGAACCTGAACTTGGGTTGCATCCGGCGGCAATTGCTGAGTTGGCCAGCATTGTTCGTTCTGCCTCCAAAAAAACCCAGATACTTATGGCAACCCAGTCTACCCGACTGGTGGATGAATTCTCTCTTGACAATCTGGTGGTTGTCGAAAGAGATGACGAACAGCAGTGTTCAACATTCCAAAAATTTGATTCCGAACGACTGAATGAGTGGCTTGACCGCTATAGTCTCTCGGAGTTGTGGGAAAAAAATGTGTTGGGTGGGCAGCCATGACCCGTTTGCACATTACAGCTGAGGGGCAAACAGAACATGCTTTCGCCCAAAAGGTACTCGCACCACACTTAGAACTTATCCGTAAATAAATAGACTTTTTCTAGAGAATTTGGCATGCTCTCTCCATGAGGAGGAGCCATGTCTACCAAAGTCAAATCCTGGGAAGTTTCTGATGAATTCTGGGCAATTGTTGAA
>NZ_WODC01000005.1 GCF_009729555.1 Pseudodesulfovibrio alkaliphilus | reverse complement strand
GGTACATATACCTTTGATGCGTCCTCTTACGACTACCTGACCGAGGGCGAAACCCACGTCCTTAAGATCGGCTACTCCGTCTCAGACGGAGATTTGACTGACACAGCCACCCTGACCATCACCGTCAACGGCACCAACGACGCCCCCGTGGCGGTGGACGACACGGCCGCGCTCAAGGAAAAGGCGACCATCACCGGCTCCGTGGCCGACAACGACTATGACGTGGACAACACGGCCGAGGAACTGACCTACTCCCTGACCGATCCGGACAGCGCACCTGCGGGCCTCACCTTCAACGCCGACGGTACATATACCTTTGATGCGTCCTCTTACGACTACCTGACCGAGGGCGAAACCCACGTCCTTAAGATCGGCTACTCCGTCTCAGACGGAGATTTGACTGACACAGCCACCCTGACCATCACCGTCAACGGCGTTAACGACGCGCCCGAGCTGAGCTTCACCGGCGTGGACCAGACCCACAACTATGTAATCAACGGCAGCTTCGAGGACGTGGTCATCGCCCCTGGCAACTGGGCGCAAGGCCACACGCCCGAGGGCTGGACCAAGGACGCCGGTACCCGCTGGGAAGTCATGAGCGGCACTCGTGACGGCATCATCGGGGCCACCGATGGCAACAACGTCATCGACTTCGGCGTGGGCAGCGAGGCCCTGGTTATCTCACAGACCATAGAGGGCCTTAAGCCGGGCCAGTACGTCATTGAGCTTGACCTCTTCGACCGGGGTTCCAACCGGGGAGGCGACGACAGCGGCAACATCGACGTGCTCTGGGACGGCAAGGCCGTGGCATCCTTCAATCCCGGCCACACGGCCTGGGAAACGGGCTCCGTGATCATCACCGTGGGCGAGGACGATTCGGGCACTGGCACCCTGACCCTGCGCTCGCACGACGCCGACGGCTACGGCAACGTGGCGGACAACGTACGCATGTTCGCCGTGACCCCGGCCGTGGACGGCGAAGTCACGGTCAACGAGAACTCGCCGGGCGGCACCTTCGTGGCCAGCGTGGTGGGCTCGGACATCGATTCCACGGACCTGAAATACTCCCTGGTCGACCCGGACGGCATCTCGCCCTTCGTCATCGACGAGGCCACAGGCGTGATCACCGTCAGGGACGGCGCGGATCTGGATTACGAAAGTGAAACGAATAGCTACACCATCAATGTCAGCGTGAGCGACGGCGACGGTGGCGAGACCACCAAGACACTGATCATCAACGTGGCCAACGTCAACGAGGCGCCCGTGGCTGTGGACGATGAGCTTGGTACGATCACCGTGACCGAGGTCGTGCCCATCACCGTGACCACCCCGGACGCCAATGTGGTCCCGGCCAAAGTCAAGTCGGACTGGGCGGATCAGGGTGTGACGGTTCGCGCCATGATCGGCAATGGGATGGACGCCGATTCCTGGAATGAAAACGAAGTGGAACTGGGTACCAAGCCCGTAAGCTTCAATTTGAATGGTAAAGCGTACAACTACTCTGGCCTTGGTGTTAAAGACAACATGGACGGCGGCGAGGTGGACCTGATCGACGGCAGCCACGAGACCGACACAGAGTTGCTGGCAGTCTCCTTTGAGAAGCCCATGCAGAGCGTGACCGTGAAGCTGTCGGCCCTGTTCGGCGGCAAGGACGCACCCTTCGACAGGCCGCACACCGAAATGGCCCGCGTTGCCGCCTTTGACGCGGACGGCACCCTGCTCGGATATAAGGACGTGCCGGGCACGCCCGACGGACTGGTCTCCGTCACCCTTGACGTGACTGACCAGGGTTACGGAACGCCCATCGCCACGGTCACGGTCATGCCCCTTGCCAACGGCGCGGGCAGCAATAACAACAACTCCGACTTCCTGCTGCGCGGCGTCAGCGGCGAGTCCATGGCCGAAATCACCGGCGACTTCCTCGAGGACGAGACCATCACCCTGGAGGCCGGCGTCCTGCTGGCCAACGACTCTGACCCGGACGGCGACGACCTGACCATCACCGAGGTGGGCAATGCCACCTATGGTACGGTCAGCCTTGATGGAACCCAGATCATCTTCGTGCCCGAGGCCAACTACCACGGCCCGGCCACCTTCACCTACACCGTCAGCGACGGCAACGGAGGCTCCTCCACCGCCACCGTGACCCTGAACATCACCCCGGTGAACGATGCGCCCGTGGTCACGGGCGAAACCACCGTCACCCTGGATGAAGACACCACGGTCGCCCTCGACCTGCTGGCCAACGTCAGCGACCCGGACGGCGACCCTCTCTACGTTGTGGGCACCCCGACCGCCGAGCACGGCACCCTGACCCAAACCGGCGACAACACCTGGACCTACACCCCTGACCCCGACTACAACGGGACGGACACCATCGCCTACACCGTTGGCGACGGCAAGGGCGGGACCGTGGCCGTGACCGTTCCGGTCACTGTGGAGCCGGTTGCCGACCCGGCAATCATCTCCGGCGACACGAAAGGCAGCGTTACCGAAGATCAGTTGACGACCGTTGCCGGACAGCTGGACATCATTGACCCGGACGAGGGCGAAGCGGCCTTCACCCCGGCCACCATCGAGGGCGGCGACCACTTCGGCTCCCTGGACATCGACGCCAACGGCAAGTGGACCTACACGCTGGGCAACGACGCTGACCCTGTCCAGTCCCTGGGCAAAGACCAGAAGCTGACCGACACCTTCACCGTCACCTCGGTGGACGGAACAGAGCAGCTCATCACCATCACCATCAACGGCACCAACGACGCGCCCGTGGCCGTGGCCGACACCTTCACGGTGGTCGTGGCCGGCGATGCCGTCGACACCACCCCGGTGAGCGTCGCCGTCCCGCACACCGGGGACACTCCCAATGCAACCATTGCGGACGTTGTCCAGCAGTGGGAAGATCAGGGCATCAACATCAGCGCCCACCACGGCCGCATCAAAAAAGATGGTTCCGTTGAACTGACCAACAAACCAGCCAATCTGACCCTGGCTCTCCAGTCTCCTTACCAACAAGAGACAGGCGGCATCGGCATCAAAGGAGGCCGCCTTGACCATGAAGTCGACTACAAGAACAACGAGTTGATCCAGGTCTCCTTTGAAACGCCCATGTCCTCGGTGGAGATCACCCTTTCCTACTTCTACAACATCCCTAACGGGGAGGTCGAAAAGGCCGTCGTCTATGCCTACGACGAAAAAGGCACTCTCATGGGAACCGTTCCTGTGACGGCGTCTTCGAGCACCGGCCTGGCCACCATCACCGTGGACGCCGCCGAGTTGAACGGCGCGTCCATCGGCTCCCTGCAGATTCTGCCCGTGGACAACGGTAGCAAGAAGGCCGACAACTCCGAGTTCGCCCTGCAAGGCATCACCGCCACTCCGGCAGCCTCTTCAGACGGCGCAGGCGAGGTCCTGGCTGGCGACCTGACCATGGTGGACGGCGCGTACCTCATCACCGCGCAGCAGCTCCTGGCCAACGACCACGACATCGACGAGGGCGACACCTTACGCCTCGCTTCCGTGGGCGATGCCGTGGGCGGCACGGTGGCCCTGGACACCAACGGCAACGTCCTCTTTACGCCCAATGCCGGATTCACCGGGCAGGCGTCCTTCTCCTACACCGTGACCGATCAGCACGGTGCCCAGGCCACGGCCACGGCCACCATCCAGGTGATCAAGCCGGACATGGTGGCCCTGGATGTCAGCGGCCAGGAGGTGGTCTTCGTCAATGAGACAACCAAATTCACCAACATGCTCGGCGTCTACAGCCTTGATGCCGATGACAAGCCAGTGGACCCGGAGATCATCCTCTTCGACAGCAAAAACCCCCCGACGAATGTGCTCAAGACCTTTGCCGGAGACGACCAGATCAGGTTCTTCCTGATTCCCCATGTCACGGCGGACACCGTGCGGGACACCGACACCCTGGACATCATCTGGTCAAACGGGCAATGGGTGCTTTCCGTCAGCAGAGACGGCAAGAGCACCTACACGAACATTCACTTCGACGACCCGAACCTGAACCCGACCGGCGAGGAACCCGGATTCTGGTCCTCCTTGCTGGACGAAAACGGCCAGGGCGTCGAGCCGAGCCTGACCAACCTCGATCAGTCCCTTGAGGCCGGACTCACCGTCGAACCGGGCGACACCGTGGAAGTCCGCATGGACGACGAGTTCAAGGGACCGTTCCTTGATTGGTTCGGCAAGGAACAGGATTCGAACCCCTACGGGAAAGGCTCATTTGACTGGTTTGACGATGACGACGACTTCGACGACCTCGTGGTCCATGTGCGCGGCACCGAGGACGGCCTCTTCATCGGCGGCGACGGCAACGACTACGCCTTTGGCGGCGAGGGCAACGACACCCTTAAAGGCAACGCGGGCAACGACACGCTTGTCGGCGGCAGCGGCAACAACCTGCTGGTGGGCGGCCCCGGCGACGACCTGCTCATCGGCGGCAGCGGCGACGACACCTTCAACCCCGGCAGCGGCCGCGACGTGATCCGCACAGGAGACGGGAACGACACCATCATCATCGACCCCTCGGTCCTGGCCGACGGCGGCGGCGAGATCACGGTGGAAGACTTCACCGTGGGCATGGACGCCCTGGATCTGCAAGACGGTATGAAAGTCTTGGACATCACCTTCAAGGACACCGAAGAGCTCAACTACGCCGAGGTGCTCGTGGGCAAGGACTCGGAACAGGAACAGGTGGTCATCAAGCTGCTGGGAGTGACCCAGACCAGTTTCTCGGACTACGAGACCGCTGTCTCCCCGGACAGCCATGTGGACGACCTGCTCAAGTACATGATCGAATCGCCAAGCAACAACCAATAGGCAGCGCCCAAAGCCCCGGCCCCTGTCAGAGGGACCGGGGCTTTTCCCTGCCTTGGCCCTTGCCTTGCGTCCGAAATAACTATACCTATCAAGAAACTGTTCACGCACCCGAACCCACGCGAAATAGAGACATGAAACACTCCACGCTGATACCGCTTCTCATGGCCCTGGTCATGACCGTCGCCACCCCTGCCCGCGCCGAAATCGACGGCACCACCACTCTCAAGGAGACCGTGGTCGATGCGGTCAGGCAGCACCCGCAGATCAAGGCGATGCTCTTCAACCGCGAGGCGGTCTCGCGAGACCTTTCGGCCGCCCTGGGCCGGTTCTTCCCGTCCCTTGACCTGTCGTCCCAGTACGGGTTCCAGCAGTACAACAGCTCCACTGCCCGCAACCTGGGCACCGAGGACCGCACCCGCACCGCCTCGGACTCCTCCCTGACCCTGACCCAGAACGTCTTTGACGGCATGGGCCGCTTAAGCACCTACCAGGGCTCCAAGGCCCGGCTCGAATCCGCGGAAAACCGCCTCTTCGACATGGTGGACTCCATCGCCCTGAGCGCCATCCGCGCCCACTTCGACGTGGTGCGCACCCGCAGGCTGGTGGCCCTGGCCCAAAGCAACATCATTGACCATCAGTCCGTGCTCGAATCCATCGCCGAGCGCGTGGCGGGCGGGGCTGGCAGCAAGGCGGACGAGATGCAGGCCCGGGGCCGCGTGGCCCGCGCCGAGACCACGCTCATCACCTATGTCGGCGAACTCCGCGCCAGCGAGGCGGAATACGTGCGCCAGACCGGCAAGATGCCCGAAGCCCTGGCCGAGCAGGAATTCAACCCCGGGTACGTGCCCGTCTCCCTTGATCAGGTGCTGGAAACCTCCCTGGCGGACAACCCCAAGATCAAGGCCCGCAAGGCGGACGTGGAAGCCGTCACCCAGGACCGCGATGTGGTTCGCTCCAGTTACTACCCGGACATCGACATCAAGGTCAGCTCCCGCTACACCGACCACCACGACGGATCGGCCACCTACCTGCGCGACGACCGGGCCATGCTCGCCATGTCCTGGAACCTCTTCAGCGGCGGCACCGACTACCAGTCCTCCCAGGCGGCCGGCGCCCGCATCCGGCAGGCCCAGGAAGAGCTGCACGACACCACCGACGAACTGACCCGGCAGGTGGCCACCACCTGGGCCGAATACAACACCGCCGTGGGTCAGGTGGACAAGCACCAGGAAGCGCTCCAGTACAGCATCGAATCGCGCGACATGTACCTGATGCAGTTCAACGTGGGCCAGCGCTCGCTCCTCGATGTGCTCGACGCCATCAACGAGGTCTTCAGCAACAGCGTGCTGCTCGAAACGGCCCAGAGCAACCGCGACTTCACCCTCTACAAGTTCCTCAATCTCCAGGGACGGCTGGTCAAGACCCTTGAGGTCTCCGAGAGCGCCTACACCACCCTGCCCCAATAGCCCTGCCAGCGAAATCATTCCGAACGATAACGGGGCATCGCCATACGGCGGTGCCCCTCTGTGTTTCGTCTGTCCGCCCTGCGCGGCCTTTCGGCCCGGCCAGCGGGCTGCCTACTCGTCGATGAGGCGCAGGGTGCGCCACGGTCCCTTGCGGAAACGGGTCATGAACGTGACCGCCAGGGCCGTGACATAAGCCAGCAAACAGAGCCAGGATGCGTGGATGCCCACGGAGCCGAAGTGGCCTAGCACCAGCAGCGGTCCGACCATGCAAAAGAGGGATGCCCCGGCCATGGTCAGCATGATGAAGCGGGTGTCCCCCGCGCCCTTGAGCCCGCCCATGTAGGTGATGGCAATGGCGTCAAGCAGGCAGAACGCGGCCAGATAGCGCATCAAAACAGTGCCAGAGGCCAGCACCGGGGCGAAGTCGCGGGCTGCGTCGCCCCGCGCCTGGAACAGCTCTATGAACGGTCCGGGAAAAGCGACGAAGAGCACCCCCATGGGGGCCATGTAAACCAGGGCGATGTGCAGTACGCTCTTGGTGGCGTAGGCCGCCTGCTCCGGCTCGCCCCGGCCCATGGCCTGGCCCACCATGATGCTGGTGGCCACGTGCATGCCGATCATGGGCATGAAGGCAAGGGTGTAGATGGAGACCGCCACGTTGGTGGCCGCCAGCTCGACCGGGCCGATGCGCCCGACCACGAAGACGAAGAAGGTGATGGCGAACATGTCCACAAAGAACTGCACCCCGCCGGGCAAGCCAAAACGCATGAAGCGGCCGAACAGGTCACGGTCGATGCGCCACGCCGAGCGCACCCGGAAGCGCTCCTCGTTGGCCCGGGTGAAGGTCATCACCGCAAAGCAGACGGCGGGCAGGGTAAAGCTCACCAACGTGGCAATGCCCGCGCCCACGATGCCAAGCTCGGGAAAGGGACCGATACCGTTGATCAGGCAGTAATCAAGCGGAATGTTCAAGGCCACGGCCGCCATGTTCACGACCATGACCGGCTTGGTCATCCCCCTGCCCGAGAAGAAACAGGAGAGGCAGATGCCCACCAGGAAGGGGCCGCCCCCCAGGGTGAGAACGCGGAAATAGGCCACCTCCAATTCCCGCACCTCGGGCGGATGATCGGCCAGGGCGAAAAGCGGCTCGGCCACGAACCAGAGAGCCGCCAGAAAGAGCCCGGAAGGCACACAGAACCACAGTCCCTGCCACAGGGCCGCGCCCACGCGCTCGTGCTTGGTGGCCCCGGTGTACTGGGAGACGAACACGCCCACATACTCTGCCACGCCAAAGAAAAACGACAGGAAGAGAAACGCCGCTACGCTCGCGGGCAACGACGCTGCCAAAGCCTCCAGGGAGTAGCTGCCCAGAAAGATGCGGTCGGTAAAGGTCATGATCGACGACGAAATCATGCTGATCACCAGCGGCAAACCCAGCACCAAAGCCTGTCTGTAGCCGTTGTCGGCCTTCCATCGTTCCATGAATTGCATATGTTCCTCGGCGGGATGAAGACGGCGAGCGGGAGGACGTTCCCGTTTGCGGAGCCGAGTTTCATACATGGTTCAGCACGACAAGGCAACACGCTTTTTTTGCCTTCCGCCACGAAAGAGACCCCGGCGCTTCCACGCCAGGGCCTCGCACAACCAGATGGGAAGGACCGTGATTACGCCTTGGGGACCAGGAGCCGCTCACCCGCAGGGCTGGCGATCACCCCGGCCAGGGCCTCGACCACCTCGGGATCAAACCTCGATGCCTCGCCCTTCAATATCTCCAGCGCCTGTCCCGGCTCCTTGGCTCCGCGATAGGCGCGGGGCCGGATCATGGCGCAAAAGACATTGAGCGCCGAGAGAATGCGCGCCGACCGGATTATCTCGTCGCGCTTGAGTTTCTTGGGATACCCGCTGCCGTCGTCGCGCTCGTTCATCTGGTAGATGGCCATGAGCACGCCCTCGGCGATGTCGATGTCCTTGAGGATGCGGTAGGCGTGGTCCACATGCCCCTCCATGACCTTCATCTCCTCGTCCGTGAGCCTGCCCGGCTTGGTCAGGATTTCGTTTGGCACGAACATCTTGCCTATCTGCGAGAGGTTGGCCGCGGTCTCGATCTCCGCAATGTCCATTTCGGGGAGGCCCATGGTCCTTGCCACCTCCACCGAAAGACCGGCCAGCAGCCGAGTGTGGCCGCCCAGATAGGGGTCAGCCGCCTCGATGGTGGCACCAAGGGCTTCCATGGCCCGGCGGATGAGCCGCTTGTTCTTCTCCTGCACGGCCACGAACTCGGTAATGTCGCGGTACACCTCGACGATGCCCAGGCACTGGCCCTCCTGATCGCAGTAAGGCGACTTGGATATCTGAAACTGATGGCGCTGGGAGCGCAGGAAGACCGGCTCGTTGATGGTCATCTTGCGCTTGTCCGTCTGCACGGCCTCGTCAACAGCCGCCAGCCGCTTGGCCGTGTCAAACCCAAAGACGGCGGCCGCGTCCATGCCGATCAGCTCCTCCTTGGTCCGGCCAACGGCCTGGGCAAAAGCATCGTTGACGTAGGTGTAGCGCCCGCTTGCGTCCTTGAGGGTGATGAACTCGTCGATGTTGGCGTTGATGGAGTCGATGAACCGCTTCTGGTCGTCGATCTGGGCGGCCAGGGCCTGGAACTCCTGGGCGATGCGCTGGCTCTGCACCCCGGCCAGCACCCACCAGGCGAGCCCGGCGATGAGCAGGGCCGTGAGAATGCCAAGGCCGGCCACAATGGTCACGGTACGCGAAAAATTCTCGATGGGGGCCATGGCCGCCTCAAGGTCAGACTCCTGCACCACCCACCATTGCGGGCCGTCCACCCGAACCCCCAGCGAAAAGACCGGCTGCTCCCGATCCGAGAGGCTCCCGCGGGCGCCAAAGGGCAGATCCCCCGCCTCGTCCATCTCCACGTGGACCGTGACATCAGTGAATCCCCCGGCCGTCCAGGGCGTGACCTCACGGAAGCCGCCTTCGACCCGCTGCATCAGCCGGGTGCGTTCCCCCTTGGCCGACAAGGCCGAGTTGGAAAGCAGCTCGGTGATCTTGCCCGCCACCTGCCGGGTCATCATCAATGCGCCGATGGCCGCGCCCGCCTCGTCGTCGGGCGGCGACATGGGCACATAGATATCCATCTCAAGCCCCTGTCCCGTCCTGCGCAGGGGCGAGAACCGGGCTTCCCCGGAGGCAACGGCCTCGCGGACCAGACCGCGCTGGACATCGCTCATGGGCGGCAGGTGGCCGTCGGTGGCGATATAGGCGTCTCCGGTGCGGGTCAGGATACGGGCGTTGAGAAAGCCGGAGTAGGTGGAAAACTCCCGCAGCATGTTCTGCATCATGGGCAGCTGGGCGGCCAGCTCAGCGCCCTGGCCCTCGGCCAGCTCGCCGGAGACGGAGCCGAAAACGGCACCCAGGTTGTCGGCCACGCTGTCCACCTCGGCGCCGTAAAGGCGGAAAAGGTCCGACTTGATCAGCCGGTCTCCCTGGCGGGACATCTCCGAAAGCCATGCCTGAAAGACCTCGGCCCGGCCATGGGCCAGGAGATCAAGCCGCCTCTCCTGGTTTTCCAGGCCCTCGGCCCGCTTGTCGGACACAGCCTGGTTCGCCAGAAACAGGATGCCCGCCGAAATCACCAGGACGAACGCCATGACCACGCCGATCTTGACGCCCTGTCCGGCCCCGCCGATGCTCTTCGGCACCTCGGTTGTTGTCTGTGCTTGTCTGGCCATCATCTGTTCACTCCATCTGGTTGTGTTGTTCCGGCTGCCGGAGCGGCCGGGATCATTTCTTCTGCTTGGTGTAGGTGGTGCTCCCGGTCGGCGGCACGTGCATCCAGCGGAACTGCTCGTTCACGGAATACTGGGGCAGATAGTGCTTGTACTTCTCGTGGGATAGAACCATCACGGTCTGGTTATCCAGAACATAGGCGTCGCCGTCGAGATAGACCACCAGCACCGCGTGTCCGATGTTGCGGATGGTGTCCCGAAGCGCCACGATGCGCATGTCGTCGCCGGTAAAGCCAAGTTCCTTGAGGGCATAGAACTTGGCGATGGAATAATCTTCGCAATCTCCGGATTTCTTCATGAATTCAGGAGGGGTGGCCCAGTAGTCGCTCTGGCCGTAGTTGGCCTGGTCCAGCCGGTAGGGCCACTGGTTGAAATACTTGTTGACCGCCTTGACGCGGTCCATGGGCGCGGCGGAGGCTATCTCGCTCTTCAGCGTCTGCCAGCTCTGGCGGGCCGGAACACCCGCCATGGACGGGTCCTCGAAGAACCCCTTCCACCCCTTCATCTTGTCGAGTACGCCCGTCCACTTGGGCAGCTGGGTGATGGGCCCCTTGAACTCCACGGTGCCAAAAAGTCGCGAGGCCGACGCGCCGCCCTCGGCGGCCAGACACGCCCCTGCCCGGACAGTCAGGCTCAGAACCAGCAGCGCGACGCACCACCCCCAGGAAGTCCGGCATATGCGGGCGGTGTGGACCATGGGCGGATCAGCGTTCGCGCAGCGCGTTCTGTTTGGCCTTGAGTATCGGCTTGAGCAGATAGTCGAGCACGGTTTTCTTGCCCGTGAGGATGTCCACCTGCGCGGTCATGCCCGGAATGATGGGCAGCCGCTTGCCACGGTACTCCATGGCGTTGTTCTCCGTGCGTACGCGGACCACGTAGAAGCTCTCCCCCTTCTCGTTTTGGATGGTGTCGGCGCTGATATGCTCCACCAGACCGTCAAGCCCGCCGTAGATGGAAGAATCGTAGGCCGTGATCTTGACCTGGGCCGCTTGTCCGGGATGCAGGAAGGCGATGTCCGAAGGCTTGATCTGCGCCTCCACCAGCAGGGTGTCGTCAAGAGGAATGATCTCCATGATGGACTTGCCGGGCTGGACCACGCCGCCAAGGGTGTTGATGAGGATGTGCTTGACGAGGCCGCGCACAGGGGAGCGCACGTCGGTGCGCGTGACCCGGTCGCCGCCAGAGGCCAGGGTCTCGTTGATGGAAATCAGCTCCTGCCTGCGTTCGTTGATCTCGGCCAGGGCGCGGCTGCGCAGCTCTGCGCTGCGCTGCTCGATGCGGCCCCGGGCCTCCTGGGCAGCCCGCTTGACCCTGGGGATGCCAAGCGTCAGGGCCTCCACATCTCCCTTGAGTTCGAGCACGCGCTGTTCCAGAGCGAGATAATCAAGCTCGGAGTGTATCTGCCTCTCCACCAGGGGCTTGGCGATGTCCCGCTGCTTCTGCGCCACCTCAAGGCTCTGCATGAGCTGGCGACGCCGCCCTTCCATCTCGCTGACTTCCTGCTGCCGCTGCTCGAACTGGTCCTGGAGCAGCCGCAACTCGATGACCACCTGATCCCGCTGCGCCTCGAAAATGCGATACTGGTCCTCAACCAACTGGGGCGCCCGCTCGCGCACCTCCGCGTCAAAAACCGGCTCCACGCCCTCCACCTCGGCCAGGAGCCGGGCGATGGCAGCCCGGTGTTCCAGGGCCTTTGACATGGCGTCGCGATAAAAGCTGGCTGCCTGCTCGTTGCTCAGACGGCAGAGCAGATCGCCCTTTTGCACTTCCTGCCCCTCGATGACGAAGATCTCGCTCAATATGCCGCCTTCAAGGTTCTGGATCTCCTGCACCCGCTGCGAAGGAATGACCTTGCCGAATCCTCGCGTGACCTCGTCGAGCACGGCCAGCCGGGCCCAGAGCAAAAAGCCGCAGAACATCACCATGATCGAGATGGAGACGATATAGGCCAGCTTGCGGCCCCGGCCGTACATGGCCTGATCCACCTCGGACATGTACAGCAGCGTTTCGCGTTCAAATCTGTCTTTGGTCACCGCGTCCTCACAGGGAAACCTTGATCTTGCCGGACTTGAGCCCGTCGAGCACGGCCTGCTTGGGACCGTCCACCACCACGCGCCCCTTGTCCATGATCACCAGCCGGTCCACCAGATCGAGCATGGAATGGCGGTGGGTGATGACGATGAGGGTCTTGTCCTTGACATAGGGTTCGAGCATGGCCTTGAGCCGGTATTCTGACTGGTTGTCCATGTTGCTCGAGGGTTCGTCCATTATCAATATTTCCGGGTCGGGAAGGATGGCGCGGGCAACGCACACCGCCTGCCTCTGGCCGCCCGAAAGGGACGAGCCGCGCTCGCCCACCATCATGCCGTAGCCCGCAGGATGGTCGCGCACGAAGTCGCTCACTCCGGCGATGTCCGCCGCGTACTTGATGGATTGGTCATCCGCCTCGGGCAGACCGAAGGCGATGTTGTCGCGCAGGGTGCCGTAAAACAACAGGGAATCCTGGGACACATAGCCCACCTTGCGCCTGAGGTCGGCCACATCCATCTGCCGCAGGTCGATATCGCCCACCTTCACCGACCCGGCCACCGGCTGATAGAGCCCCACGCACAGCTTGCCAAGGGTGGTCTTGCCCGCGCCCGTGCGGCCGACGATCCCCACCTTGTCGCCGGGCTTAAGCCGCAGGTTGACCTCGCTGAGAACGGCCTTGTCCGTGCCGGGATAGCTGAAGGAGACATTCTCCAGGACCATGGAGGGCTCCACGGTGCCGTAGTGGAAGGTCTCCTTGTCCTCGGGCCGCTCGCTGGGCATCTCCATGAGCAGATCCAGCGCCCCAAGCGCCATGCGCGACTGCTGGAAACGCGAGAGCAACCCGGCCACGGCGCTTAAGGGGGCCATGGCCCGGCCAGCCAGGATGTTGCAGGCGATGAGTCCGCCCACCGTCAACTCGCCCTTGGCAATGAGATACACCCCGATGATGATGATGGCCACGCTGACCACCTGACTGATGAACATGGAAAAGGAGACCGAGAGGTTGGCCATGACCTTGGCCCGGCTGTTGGAGAGCGCGGACATGCCGACCACGTTTTCCCAGCGCGCCTGCATCCGCCCCTCGGCCATGCTCGTCTTGATGGTTTCGAGCCCCTGGACGATCTCGAAAAGCAGCGCGTGTTTCTGGGTCGATTCCTTGTAGTGTTTCTCGATGATGTGCTGAAAGGGTATCTGAAGAAACAGGCCGAAGGCGATGACGATGGGCACGGCCACAAACACGGGCCAGGCCAGCGGGCCGCCGATGTAGGAAATGACCCCGATGAACAGGAGCAGGAACGGCATGTCGATGAGGGCCACCAGCGAGCTTGAGCTGAAGAACTCGCGCAGGGACTCGAACTCGCGCACGTTGTTGGCCACGGCTCCGGCCGACTCGGGCATGTGGTCGAGCCTTGCGGACATCAGGTGCTGCATGATCCGGCTGCCGATGAGCACGTCCGCATTGCGCCCGGCCACGTCCACGAAATAGCTGCGCAGGTTCTTGAGCAGGAAATCGAAGAGATAGGCGATGCCGATGCCGATGGCCAGTGCCCAGAGGGTGTCCAGGGCATTGTTGGGGATGACCCGGTCATAGACGTTCATGACGAACAGCGGCGAGGCCACGATAATCAGGTTGGTCATGATGCTCGCGCCGACAACGTGGCGATAGATGGGCCAGAAGCTGAGCAGCACGCCCCAGAACCAGCGCTTGGTCCGAACGAGCTTCAGCCCGCTGACCCGCTTGTCCAGCGCCTCCTTGCGGTGGCAGAAGATGGCGTAGCCGGTGTACTCCTCCTCCAGGACGGCCAGGTCCATCTCGGTCTCGTCCATGCCGTGCCCCGGGACCATGACCCGGGCCTTGTCCTCCTCGGTGTCCAGCAGCACGCAGGCGTTGCCGCCGCGCAGGAGCAGGATGCAGGGCAGGACCAGCTTGGTGATGTTGCGTACGCCCGGACGGTGCACGGTCTTGGCGCTGATGCCGATGCGTTCGGCGGCCCGGACGATGGAGGCGGCGGTGATGACGCCCTCCTGCTGGGGAATGCCCGCCTTGAGAGTGGCCGAGGACACGGGCTTGCCCATGAGCCGGCTGATGATGGACAGGCAGATGACCAACGGTGGCTGAAAGTCGATGTCCTTTGGCGAGAGGCGCTCGTCGCTTGACAGATCGGGAGCCGCAGGACCGGACCCCGGAACGGTCCCGGCCGCTGCCCGCGCCTTGTCGGGTAAACCCTGTCCGTCTCCGGCCGCGTCCGGCGTTTCGGGTGCGCCGGGCCCGGGTGTCTTGGTATCGTCTGAAGCCATATGGTCACGCTTGGATACAGGTGATGACGGAAATGCCGAAACACCGGATGCCCCCGCACCCGGTCAACCCCTCATTTCGGGTTGTTCCCAACCTTTCCTCTGGGCGGCGTTTTGTCAAGCTTCATTATCCTATTAATGCCAAACATCCCGGCCATTTTGCTTTTTTTCCACAGCCTTTGCCATGGAGATTCCACGGGTTGCCGGCCCCGGCGGCCGACCTGGGCCGATCATGCCGTTTTTGCGGAGCTACCCCTCCATGAACAGGGAAACCTTGCCCAGGGCGTTGCCTGCTGCCCAGTGGCGATGCGCCGCAGCGATTTCGGTAAAGTGGAAACGACGCTCGTCCAGCAGCACGGCCAGCACATCGTCATCCACCAGGGCGGCCACCTCCTCCAGGATTCGGCCATAGGCGGACCGCCCCTGGCCCGAGATAAGCGGCAGGAGCATGAAGACCACATACAGGGAAAGCCCCCGTGCGTGCATGGGGCTCAGGTCGTGGCTGGCCCGAGTCGAAACGGAGACCACCTGCCCGCCCGGAGCCGCGGCAAGGAATGAGGCGTCGAGGACCGCACCGCCCACGGTGTCGAAAACCACGTCAAACCCGCGCCCACCGGTAAGCCCGGCTACGTATTCGTCCACGGGCGTGGCCCGGTAGTCGATGGGCGTGGCCCCCAGGGCCTCCACCACGTCCGCCTTGCCGTTGCCCGAGACCGTGGCAAAGACCTCGGCCCCGGCGTGGACGCCGAGCTGCACCGCCACATGACCAACCCCGCCCGCTCCGCCGTGGACGAGCAGGGTCTGGCCAGCGGCCAGATGCGCCCGCTCGAAAAGCCCCAGCCAGGCGGTGATGGACACCAGCGGCAGGGCGGCGGCGTCCACAAGGTCCATGCACTGCGGGGCCTGGGCGAGCAGGTCCGCATCGGCCACCATGAACTCGGCCAGGGCACCGGGCATGTCGCCCAGCCCCCCGGCGCACCCGAAGACCCGATCGCCGGGCCGCAGACGGATCACGCCCGGACCGACGGCCTCCACCGTGCCCGACACGTCCATGCCCGGCACCGCAGGCAGCTCGGGCGCAAAGGCCAGGGCCGGACCAAGGGTGGCAATCTTGTGATCGATGGGGTTGAGGCTGGACCCGGCCACCCGCACCAGCACCTCGCCCTGCCCCGGCTCCGGCAGGGGCAGTTCCCCTTCGACAAAGGCGTAGTCCTCGCCAAACCGTTCAAGCACCATGGCCTTCATGACCTACCTCCGCAGTCCTGGAAGTTTGCCCCCCCGAAGGGGGGGCGGGCGCACAATTCGCATCAGACGAGGGCCAACAGCGCCTCGGCCAGCAGATCCGGGTCAAATCGGCCCGGCTCGCGGCCCAGCAAGGGCCTGTCGACGACCCGAAGGCCCGAGGCGGCAAGCGCAGCCTTGTCCACCCCGCCGGGGTAGTCCGCACCCCCGTCCACCAAAATATAATCAAGCAAGCGCCCCGCCACTGCGGGATCATTGCCGTCCTCCCCGCCGTCGGCAGCCAGAACGCGGCGCAGCAGCCCCACCTGTCCGGCCACGGTATGGCCGAGCAATTCGGGATCGCCGCCCGGATTGGGCACAAAGACCTTTGGACCGGGACAGGCGGCCACGGCCCGGCCAACGCCAGCGGGCAGCAGGTTGGCCAGCACGCTGGTAAAAAAGCTGCCCACCGGGTAGCAGATCAGATCGGCCCCGGACACCAGCCCGGCCACCTCGCCATCAATGGCTGCGGACAAGGGAAGGGCATCGTCCGGCGAGCCGGTCAGCCATATCCGTCTGACGGGCGAGGCCACGGGCGCTCCCTCCTTGCCCGTGAGCCGGTGCTGGCCGGTCACGACAGAGCCGTCTTCCAGTTCGGCGGCGAGGTGCAGATCCCCCTCGACCACGGGCCGAACCAGCCCCCCGGCCCCCACCAGACGGGAAACCTCGTCGATGGCCGGCCCCAGCCTTCTGCCATGGGCAAGCCAGCGGGCCGTGAGGGCCAGATTGCCGACGCTGGCCCCGCGCAGATCAAACCCTTCGGGCATGGCCGCCAGGAAATCAGCGAGCCAGCCCGTGACGCGGCCGCGCACCGGCTCGGGCACCAGGGCCGCCAGCACATGCTCCCCGCAGGCCATGCGCTCCAACTCCACGCGCAGGGCCGGTCCGGGTTCGCGCCGGGAGAAGCGGCAGGTGAACAGGGCGTAAAGCTCCCGCACGCCGGGTTCTTCGAGATCGGCCAGGGCCATGAGCCGGTTGCGGATGTCGCCCACGGCGGGCATGTCAAAGGCGCGGCGCAACACCGCAGAACTGCCGCCCGAGTCAAAAGGGGTGATGACGTGGACCGAATCTCGCGTATGCCGGATCAGCCGCCGCGATGTCTCGCGCAGGGCAGAGCCGCCGCTGAAGAAGAGCAGGCGCGGCCCCCGGGTCGTATAGGACGCCGGGCCGCATCGAGAAAACGTGCCGGTCACGGGCTTTTCCATCCTCTCTCCTTCCTCGCGCCGATCCACCGCCCACCTTGTGGGGCACGGCATATTGTGACCTGAACCGCCCCGCATGACAACAGGCCCCAGCCACTCATTTCCGGATTTGCACTTTGCGCCCACAATGCTATGCTCGGAGCAGGCTGTCGGCCCCGTGGAGCAAGGTAGCGAAACGGCGGGGGAGACAGGCTTTTCCGGCCCCTGTTTTTTGATTGACAACTCGGGCCGTGACCCATAACACCCCGCTTTCGGCAGACGCACGGCGCGACATGGGTTCATGTCGGTCCTTGGCGGGGCAAGAGCCCGTAATTCTAGGGATGCGAGGGTTTATGAGTGGCACACGCACTGCAAAGATGGACGGCTGACAAGTCCAGAGAACTTTACGGAATCCGCGAATGGGGCGCGGGGTACTTCGGCATCTCGGACTCCGGCGAGTTGCTGGTCACTCCCGAGCCCGGCCGGTTCGACAAGGCCGTGAGCATCCCCGAGGTCATCGCCGGCATACAGGAACGCGGCCTTGATATGCCGGTGCTCCTGCGCATCGAAAACATTCTGGACACCCAGATCACCCTGATCAACGAGAGTTTCCGGTCCGCCATGAGCGGTCTCGGATTCAAAGGCTCCTACCTCGGGGCCTATCCCATCAAGGTCAACCAGCAGCATCAGGTGGTGGAGGCCGTGACCCGTCACGGCAAGAAATACCATCACGGACTCGAGGCGGGCAGCAAGGCCGAACTGGTGGCCGCCATGGGCATGTTGCGCGACACCGAGGCCGTGCTCGTCTGCAACGGCTACAAGGACGAGGAGTTCATCGACCTTGGCCTGCACGCCACCCAGCTCGGGTTCACCTGCATCCTGGTGGTCGAGATGCCCGGCGAGCTGCCGCTGATCATCGAGCGCTCCAAGGCCAAGAAGGTCAAGCCCATCCTCGGCGTACGCGTCAAACTCTCAGCCCAGGCCAACGGCCTGTGGTCCGAATCCGGCGGCGACCGCTCCATCTTCGGCCTCAACGCCACCCAGATCATCGATGTCATCGACCGCCTCAAGGAGGCGGACATGCTCGACTGCCTGCAACTGCTCCACTACCACCTCGGCTCACAGATTCCCAACATCCGGGAGATACGCAACGCCGTGGCCGAGGCCAGCCGCGTCTACGCCGGGCTGGTGGGCGAGGGCGCCAACATGCGCTACCTCGACCTGGGAGGCGGCCTGGCCGTTGACTACGACGGCACCCAGACCAACTTCATGAGCAGCCGCAACTACACCCTTGACGAATACTGCGTGGACGTGGTGGAGGGCGTCATGACGGTTCTCGACGAGCAGGGAGTGGACCATCCGGTCATCGTCACCGAGTCCGGCCGCGCCGTGGTCGCCTACTACTCCATGCTCCTCTTCAACGTGCTCGACGCGGCCCGGTTCGAGCCCGACCCCCTGCCCGAGGTGCTGCCCGATGACACCAACATCCACATCCGCCACCTCTTCGAGACGTTGCAGTCCCTCAACCTGCGCAACATCCAGGAGTGCTTCAACGACATCCTCTACTACCGCGACGAGGTGCGCCAGGCATTCAGCCACGGCAAGATCACCTTTCGCGAACGCGCCCAGGGCGAGAACGTCTTCTGGGAGACCATCCGACGCATCGCCACCCTGTCCAGGGATCTGCCCTCCCTGCCCCACGAGCTGGAAGGCATTGGCCAGGCCCTCTCGGACATATACTACTGCAACTTCAGCGTGTTCCAATCCCTGCCCGACGCCTGGGCCATCGGCCAGCTCTTTCCCATCATGCCGGTCCACCGGCTGGACGAGCGCCCCACCCGCGAAGGCATCCTGGCCGATATCACCTGCGACTGCGACGGCAAGATCGACCGCTTCATCGACCGCCAGGGCGTCAAAAGGACCATGCCCCTGCACGAGCTCAAGGAAACCGACGAATACTATCTTGGCGCGTTCCTGGTGGGCGCGTACCAGGAAACGCTGGGCGATCTGCACAACCTTCTGGGTGACACCAACGTCGTGACCATCCGGGTGCGCGACAACGGCGAATTCGACTTTGTCAGCGAGCTTGAGGGCGACACGGTGGAGGACATCCTCTCCTATGTGGAATACGACACCAAGCACCTGCTGACCCGGTTCCGCGAGACCGCGGAAAACGCCGTGCGCGACGGCCGCATCACAGCCGGGCAACGACGGGCCATTCTCCAGGCATACAAGACCGGCCTGCAGGGATACACCTACTTCGAACGGTAAACCGCCCCCGCGGGCGATTCACGGAGGGTACAGTCATGTCCAAGGTACTGATCATCGGCGCTGGCGGCGTCGGCAGCGTGGCGGTGCACAAGTGCGCCCAGGTTCCCGAGGTGTTCACCGAAATCCATCTGGCCAGCCGCACCAAGAGCAAGTGCGACGCCATTGCCGCGTCCGTGCTCGAACGCACTGGCGTGACCGTGCCCACCTACGCCGTGGACGCGGACAACGTGGCCGAGACCGTGGCCCTGATCAACAAGGTCAAGCCCGACCTCCTGGTCAATCTGGCCCTGCCCTATCAGGATCTCCCGCTGATGGACGCCTGCCTTGAAACCGGCGTCAACTACCTCGACACCGCCAACTACGAGCCGCCGGACGAGGCCAAGTTCGAATACAAGTGGCAATGGGCGTACAGGGAGCGCTTCGAGCAGGCCGGGCTCATGGCCCTGCTCGGCTCCGGCTTTGACCCGGGCGTGACCAACGTGTTCGCGGCCCACGCCATGAAGCACCACTTCGACGAAATCCACGTGCTGGACATCATCGACTGCAACGCTGGCGACCACGGGCAGGCGTTCGCCACCAACTTCAATCCCGAGATCAACATCCGCGAGATCACCCAGCGCGGCCGCTACTGGGAGCGCGGGGAATGGGTCGAGACCGACCCCCTGTCCTGGTCCATGAGCTACGACTTTCCCGAGGGCATCGGCCCCAAAAAGTGCTACCTCATGTACCACGAAGAGCTGGAGTCCCTGGTCATGCACATCAAGGGACTCAAGCGCGCCCGCTTCTGGATGACCTTTGGCGACCAGTACCTGACCCATCTGCGCGTGCTTGAAGGCATCGGCATGACCTCCATCGAGCCGGTGGATTTTGGCGGCCAGAAGATCCAGCCGCTGCAGTTCCTCAAGGCAGTGCTGCCCGAGCCCGGTTCTCTGGGACCGCTGACCAAGGGCCGCACCTGCATCGGCAACGTCATGAAGGGCGTCAAGGACGGCCGCGAGAAGACCCTCTACGTCTACAACATATGCAGCCACGAGGCCGCCTATGAGGAGGTCGGCTCCCAGGCCATCTCCTACACCACCGGGGTGCCCGCCATGATCGGGGCCATGATGATGCTCACCGGAAAGTGGGCGGGTAAGGGCGTCTTCCACATGGAACAGTTCGATCCCGACCCGTTCATGGCCGCCCTCAACAAGCACGGCCTGCCCTGGACCGAAGTGGAGCTGTAGTGAACGGACGGCGCGAATACCGCTTCGACCCGGCCGGGGTGGAGACCCCGTGCTTTGTGGTGGACGAAGGACTGCTCGGGGACAACCTGGCCACCCTCGCCTCGGTGCGCCGACGCGCCGGGTGCAAGGTGCTCCTGGCCCTAAAGTGCTTTGCCATGCACAGCGCCTTTCCCCTGGCGGCGGCCAGCCTCGACGGCGTATGCGCCAGCTCGCCCCACGAGGCGCGTCTCGGGCGCGAGGAATTCGCGCCCCACTGCGCGAACGGCCCGGGAGAGGTCCACACCTTTGCCGCCGGATACAGCGAGGCGGACATCCGCGACCTGTGCCGGACCAGCGACCACATCGTTTTCAACTCCTTTGCCCAGCTCGACCGATTCCGCCCCCTGGTGCGCGAGCTGGCCAAGACCGACGGCCGGGACATCGAACTGGCCCTGCGCATCAACCCCGAGCACTCGGAAGGGGCAACCCCCATCTACGACCCCTGCGCTCCGGGCTCCCGCCTGGGCATCCGCCGGGCGCATTTCGATCCGGCGAACCTCGACGGCGTGACCGGCCTGCACTGGCACAACCTCTGCGAACAGGACGCCGACTGCCTGGAGCGCACCGTGGCCGCCGTGGAGGCGTCCTTTGCCGACATTCTGCCGCGCATGCGCTATGTCAACTTCGGCGGCGGCCACCACATCACCCGGCCCGGCTACGATGTGGATCTGCTGGTACGCATCGTCACCCGCTTCAAGGAAAAATGGGGGGTGGAGGTCTACCTGGAGCCGGGCGAGGCCGTGGCGCTCAACGCGGGCTATCTGGTGGCCACGGTCCTCGACGTGGTCAGGGCGGACATGGACATCGTCATCATGGACTCTGCCGTGCCCTGCCACATGCCCGATGTCATCGAAATGCCCTACCGGCCCCACATCGTCGGCTCGGGCGAGCCCGGCGATAAGGCGTGGACCTGCCGGATCGGGGGGCCGTCCTGTCTGGCCGGAGACGTGGCGGGCGAATATTCCTTTGACAGGCCGCTAGTCCCCGGTGATAGGCTCGTGTTCACGGACATGGCCATCTACTCCATGGTCAAGACCAACACCTTCAACGGCATCCAACTGCCCTCGATACGCCTTTACCGGCCCGAATCCGGCGAGATGTGCACCATACGCCGCTTCGGATACCAGGATTTCAAAAACCGCCTGTCCTAGGAGACGACCCATGGCACCGCATTTTCTGGAAGGGGAAATTCCCAACGAGAAGCCGGACAAGGCCGCAGTCCACATCATTCCCGTGCCCCTGGAGAACACCACTTCCTATGGCAGCGGCACCGCCACCGGCCCCGCCGCCATCATTGAGGCTTCAAAGCAGCTTGAGCTTTGGGACGGTTCACGGATGCCCGCCTTAAGCGGCATCCACACCGCCGAGCCCGTGGACTGCTCCAAGGAAATCGCCAAGACCCTGGACCGCATTGAGGACGCCGTGGCCTACGCCCTGGAGTGCGAGGCTTTGCCCCTGGTCCTGGGCGGCGAGCACACCGTCACCCTGGGTGCCCTGCGGGCCATGAAACAGAAATACGGCCGTTTCGGCGTGGTCCAGTTCGATGCCCACGCGGACCTGCGCAACACCTACCAGGGCTCGCCCTTTAGCCACGCCTGCGTCATGCGCCGGGCCATGGACGACCTGCGCATCCCGGTCTTCCAGGTGGGTGTTCGCGCCTTGTGCGCCGAGGAGGCGGACTACCGCAAGAGCCAGTCCGTGCCCTGCCTGGACGCCCGCAAGCTCCACCTCAAGGGCATTCCCACCCAGGTGCTCCCCCCGGACTTTCCCGAGCGCATCTACATCACCTTTGACGTGGACGGGCTCGATCCCTCTGTCATCCGGGCCACCGGAACCCCTGTTCCCGGCGGCTTAAGCTGGCACGATGTCCTGACCCTGCTCGAACGGATCACGGCAGGCAGGCAGGTCGTAGGAGCCGACGTGGTCGAACTGGCCCCGACTCCGGGCGACCACGCCTCGGACTTTGCCGCCGCCCAACTCGCCTACTGCCTGCTGGGCATGAGCCTTCCACGCGACTAACCCTTCTCCCGCCGCCCCCAGACGACGCCCCGGCCGGATACATCGGCCGGGGCGTCGCCAGTTGTCTCCCCCCTCTCAAGCTCGGCCGAAGAGGGCTGATCCGAAAAACCAGACACGCCGCAAATGCCCGCATGGCAAGGCCAGCGAGCCCATCGACGGCCAAATATCTCCGGCCGGGGCATGGACACCGGGCCGTCCTTGTGTCAAGACTTCTGGCTAGCCGTCTTCGTCGCGGACGTGGCGACAACGCGACCGTCAAGAACGGCCCCTGCGTGAAGCTTCACAAAAACACACTTCGCCCAGGGTTTGATTGTGGCCATCGCCGCGGGCCAGCCCCGCGTTTTCGCCATGAACCCGCCCATCGGCAAAGCCATGCCCGTGCCCCGGACGCTCCGGCATCAGGGCCGGGATATTGACTGAGCCAGCAATTAACGCGCTGTCGCCTCCGCGACACGAGGAGAATGCGCCGGATGACGGCTCCCGCCTCACACCCCGCTCATGGACAACCATGTCGGATCGGGACGGCGGCGCGTGGTCTCGCGGCCCCTCCAGGCGCTCTCGGGTTCGGGCCTGATTCATGGCGGCCATGGCCGAGAAAATGTCGTCGCCAGCGGGCCAAAGCGCACACCCGGTACTCCCGGCCACCATTGACGGTGCCGGCTGAACCAGATGCGACGGCTCACTGAATCCCCATCCAGCCAAGGAGATGAAAATGGCACTGTTTACTAAAGAGGAAGCGCTCAATTACCACTCGACCGGACGAAAGGGAAAAATCGAAGTCGTCCCGGTCAAACCCTGCGTAACGCAGAAGCACCTGTCCATGGCCTACAGTCCGGGCGTGGCCCAGGCTTGCCTGGCCATTGCCGAGGATGCGTCCAAATCCTACGAGTACACCGCCCGAGGCAATCTGGTGGCCGTGGTCAGCAACGGTACCGCCGTTCTCGGCCTGGGCAATATCGGCGCGGCAGCAGGCAAGCCGGTCATGGAGGGCAAAGGCGTCCTCTTCAAGGTTTTTGCCGATGTCGATGTCTTTGACATCAACCTCGACGTGACCGACCCGGACAAACTCATCGATATTGTCAAGGCCATGGAGCCCACCTTCGGCGGCATCAACCTCGAAGACATCAAGGCCCCGGAATGTTTTTACATCGAGGAGCGCCTCAAGGCCGAGATGAACATCCCGGTCTTCCACGACGACCAGCACGGCACGGCCATCGTCACGGCCGCGGGCATGCTCAACTCGCTGGAGATCACCGGCAAGAAAGTCGAGGATCTGCGAGTGGTGGTCTCCGGCGCCGGGGCCTCGGCCATCGCCTGCACCAACCTGTACAAGAGCATGGGCGTGGACCCCGAAAACATCGCCATGTTCGACTCCCGCGGCCACATCAACACGAGCCGCACCGACCTGAACGCCTCCAAGCAGGCCTACGCCACCAAGCGCGAATTCGCCTCCCTGGCCGAGGCCATGAAGGGCGCGGACTGCTTTTTGGGCCTGTCCACCAAAGGCGTGGTCTCCAAGGAGATGGTCAAATCCATGGGTGAAAATCCCATCATCTTCGCCTGCGCCAATCCTGATCCCGAGATCACCTACACCGACGCCAAAGAGGCCCGGCCCGATGCCATCATGGGTACCGGAAGGTCAGACTTCCCCAACCAGGTCAACAACGTGCTCGGATTCCCCTTCATCTTCCGGGGCGCTCTCGACGCCGGAGCCACGGCCATCAACGAGGAGATGAAGCTGGCCGCTGCCCACGCCCTGGCCGCGTTGGCCAAAGAGCCGGTGCCGGATTATGTCTGCAAGGCGTTCGGCGTTGACTCGCTCACCTTTGGCATCGACTACATCATCCCCAAGGCCCTGGACCTGCGGCTGATCGAGTATGTGTCCGTGGCTGTGGCCCGGGCCGCCATGGAAACCGGCGTTGCCCGCAAATCCCTGGACCTGGACAACTACGGCAGGCAACTGCGCCAGCGCATCGCCGATTCCACGGCCCGCGTCAGCGCCTTTGTCGGTTCCTACAACCTGGGCATTTAACCCGATTCAAACGGACGGGGTGTTGCGGCCCCGTCCGGCCCTCTCTCCCGAGAGGGTGCCAGCACTGGGGTTTTCGTGTCCGATACTGCGGCAGGAGCGCCGCAAGCATGAGAGAGAGGCAGAATGAGCGCTCATCCCGTTGAGAGCGGTCGAGGGAAACTCATCGGTTTTTTCCTCGGCCCCATCGTCTTTGTCCTGATCCTGATCCTTCCGCCCCCGGAGGGAATGAACCCTGAGGCATGGCGAGTGGCCGCCGTGACCGCCCTGATGGCCATCTGGTGGATCACCGAGGCCATCCCCATTCCGGCCACCTCGCTGTTGCCCATAGCCCTTTTCCCCACATTGGGCGTCATGAGTTCGGCGGCTTCAACCGCCCCGTACGCCAACCATCTCATCTACCTCTTCATGGGCGGCTTCTTCCTGGCCGTGACCATGGAGCGGTGGAATCTGCATCGGCGCATCGCCCTGCATACCATCAGGCTGGTGGGTACCAGCCCGACCCGGATGATCATGGGCTTCATGATCGCCACGGCCTTTTTGTCCATGTGGGTGTCCAACACGGCCACGGCCATGATGATGGTGCCCATCGGACTGGCCGTTATCCAGCAGGCAACGGGATTCGACTCCCGCACCCTGCGCGCCTGTCCCCACGACGGCCCTGAGTTCAACTTCGGCAAGGGGCTGATGCTCGGCGTGGCATACGCGGCATCCATCGGCGGCGTGGCCACCATCATCGGCACCCCGCCCAACACCATCATGGTCGGCATGATCGACAAGATGTTCGGGGTGCAGATCAGCTTTGGCCAGTGGATGCTCTTTGGCGTCCCGCTGTCCGTGACCATGCTCTTCCTGGCCTGGGTGCTGCTGACCCGAGTGCTCTTCCCCATGGGCGACATGGAACTGGCCGGCGGCCGCACGATCATCGAAAGCGAGCTGGCCAAGCTCGGCCCCATGAAATCCGAGGAAAAGAAAATCGTCATCGTCGGCTGCTTTGTGGCCACGTTCTGGATGGCGCGGGAGTTCATCAAGGACCTGCCCCTGATCACCTCGGTCATGCCCAACTTCGGCTATATCCATGACGCCACCATCGGTATCCTGGGAGCCCTGGCGCTCTTCTGCATCCCCACTGACCTCAAGAAGGGCGAATTCCTCCTCGACTGGAAAACAGCGGTCAAGATCCCCTGGGACGTGATCCTGCTCTTCGGCGGCGGCCTGGCCCTGGCCAACGGCTTTGCCAAGACCGGGCTGGCGGGATACATCGCCGCCCAGCTCGGCGCCCTCGACGGCGCAAGCATCCTGGTCTTTGTCAGCGTGGTGGTCTTCATGACCATCTTCCTGACCGAGATCACCTCCAACACCGCCACCGCCACCCTGCTGGTGCCGATCATGGGCAGCGCGGCCATCGCCATGGGCGTGCATCCCTTCGCCACCATCGTGGGCGCCTGCGTGGCCGCCTCCTATGCCTTCATGCTCCCGGTGGCCACCCCGCCCAACGCCGTCATCTTCGGCTCGGGCTGCGTCTCCATCAAGCAGATGGCCAAGGCGGGCATCTGGCTGAACATCGTGGGCACCATGCTGATCACGGCCTTCGTGGTCTACATCCTGCCCGTACTCTGGGGCGTCAAGCTCGACACTCTCCCCGAGTGGGCCGTGATGCCGCAGTAACCCCTTTCCCGCGGGCGGCCGACTCCGGCCGCCCGCGGGTATTCCCGCCTCACCAAATCAAACCGGAAAACTCCGACTCCCCCCCCTTCCGCAAAAAAACACTCTCGATTCCCGACTCAGGCACTCGGGTTTTGTGCACCTCCTTGACGTACACCAGCACAATAGGTATCCCGATGATGACACAAGACCGCATTTCGTAACAACTCGGCCGAGCACCCCCGGCCGCACTCAAAACGAGGACAGCCCATGCGCCCTATCCGATACCTGTACGCCCTGCTGGCCGCCCTGCTGATGCTTCTTCCCTCCACCCCCGCACTGTCCGGGGAACGCACCGTCACCGATTCCATGAACCGCGAGGTGGCGGTTCCGGCCGAGGTGAGCCGGGTCATCTGCTCCGGCCCGGGCTGTCTGCGGCTCCTTACCTATCTGGAGGCCCAGCACATGGCCGTGGCCGTGGACGACATCGAGGTGCGCAGGCGCAGTTTCGACGCCCGGCCCTACGCCATGGCCAATCCGCAGTTCAAGACCCTGCCGGTGTTCGGCCAGTTCCGGGGCCACGACAACCCGGAGCTGATCCTCACCCTTGAGCCCCAGCCCCAAGTCATTTTCAAGACCTTCCCCACCCGGGGGCACGATCCGGTGGAGTTACAGAATAAAACCGGCATCCCGGTGGTGACGCTGGACTACGGCACCCTCGGCAGCCAGAGGCAGGCACTGTACCAGTCCCTGCGCACCATGGCCGAGGTGGTGGGCAGACAGGACCGGGCCGAGGCGGTCATCGCCTTCATGGAGGGACAGATTGAAGACCTCAAGCGTCGCACTGCCGACATTCCCGAAGAGGAGCGGCCGTCCGCGTATATCGGCGGGGTGGCCATGTCCGGCCCCCACGGGTTCCAATCCACCGAGCCGGGGTACCCGCCCTTTGTTTTCGCCGGGGTGCGCAACCTCGCCTACCGCGAAGGGCTGACCGGCAAGGATCTGACCCACGCCAACGTGGCCAAGGAAATGATCGTGCAGTGGAACCCCGAGTACCTGTTCCTTGATCTCTCCACGCTCCAGATGGGCGACAAGGCGGGCGGGCTGCACGAACTGCGCACCGACCCCGCCTACCGCACCATGGCCGCCGTGCGCGAGGGAAGGGTCTACGGTCTGCTCCCCTACAACTGGTACACTCAGAACTTCGGTTCCATTCTGGCCGACGCCTTCTTCATCGGCAAGCTGGTCCACCCGGACCGATTCGAGGATGTGGCCCCGGCGGCCAAGGCCGACGAAATCTACACCTTCCTGCTGGGCAAGCCCTTGTTCGAAGAAATGAACGGCATGTTCGGCAACTTCGCCTTCACCAAAGTCCCGGTGAACTGACATGCACTTCTCCGATGGACAGGTCCCCGCCGAATACCGCCGCTACATCGGCTGGAAGAGCGCGGTGGTTCTCGCCACGGCCGGGCTCCTCGTGGGCGCACTGATCACGGGCATCTCCGTGGGCGCGGCAGGCATCCCCATCCCGGACGTGGCCCGCAGCCTGGCCGGGCTCGAAGTGCCCCGGCGCATTGACGCCATTGTCTGGAACATCCGCCTGCCCCAGGCCCTGACCGCCATTGTGGGCGGGGCCGGGCTTGCCGTTGCCGGTGCGGTCATGCAATCCATTCTGCGCAACCCCCTGGGCTCCCCCTTCACCCTGGGCATCTCCCACGCAGCGGCCTTTGGCGCGGCCCTGTCGGTCATGTTTCTTGGCGGCGGCATCATGACCTCCACCAGCGCCGATGCCGTGAACATCACCAACCCCTACCTCACCACCGCCTCGGCCTTTCTCTTCAGCCTGATCGGCGCAGGGGTTATCATCATGGTCGCCCGCCTGCGCGGGGCCACGCCCGAGGTCATGGTCTTGACCGGAGTGGCCCTGGGCGCCCTGTTCACCGCAGGGACCATGTTCCTTCAATACTTTGCCGACGACGTGCAACTGGCTGCCATGGTCTTCTGGACCTTTGGCGACACCTCCCGCGCCTCCTGGTCAGAGCTTGGGGTGATCTCGGCCGTTACGCTGGTCTGCTGCGTCTGGTTCCTGGCCAACGCCTGGAACTACAACGCCATCGATGCTGGCGACGAGACCGCGCGCGGCCTGGGTGTGCGCGTCGAAAGGGTCCGCGTGACGGGCATGCTTCTGGCCTCGCTGGTCACGGCGGTGACCATCGCCTTCCTCGGCATCATCGGGTTCGTCGGGCTGGTGGTACCGCACATGGCCCGCAGAATCATCGGCTCGGACCACCGTTTTCTGCTGCCCGCGACCATCCTGGGCGGCGGACTGCTCCTCCTGGCCTCGGACACGGCGGCTAGGCTCCTGCTCGCACCGCACCTGCTTCCCGTCTCCGTGCTCACCGCCTTCATGGGCGCCCCGGTCTTCATCTGGCTGATCATCAGGGGGCAACGGGCATGATCCTCGACATCAGCGGACTTGCCTTCACCTACAACAGCCACCCGGTTCTGGAGGATGTGCGGTTCTCTCTTGAGGGCGGGGAGCTGCTGGCCATCCTCGGCCCCAACGGCGTGGGCAAGACCACCCTGCTCAAATGCGTCAACGCCATCCACAGACCCATGCGCGGCGCGGTCATGGTCGAGGAGCGCGACGTGCTGGCCATGCGCCCGGACGAAATCGCCCTGAAAATCGGCTACGTGGCCCAGCGCAGCGAGCCCGCCAAGCTGACGGTGTTCGACGCCGTGCTCATGGGCAGAAAGCCGCATATCCGCTGGCGCGTGACCGACAACGACCTTGAAATCGTGGAGTCCGCCCTGCGGCGGCTGCGGCTCGATGCGCTGGGCATGCGCCATATCGACCGCCTCAGCGGCGGCGAGCTGCAGAAGGTGGCCATCGCCAGGGCGCTGGTCCAGGAACCCCGGCTGCTGCTGCTCGACGAGCCCACCAGCTCCCTTGACCTCAAGAGCCAGGTGGAGATTCTGACCATGATCCGCCGGGTGGTGGACGAACACCGCATCGGCGCCATCATGACCATGCACGACCTGAACACCGCCCTGCGCTACGCCGACAAGGTGCTCTTTCTCAAGGACGGGGCCATCCACTCCCGCGGCAACGCCAGCGAGGTCACCCGCGAGGTCATCGAAGAGGTCTACGGGCTGCCCGTCCATATCCACCACGTCCACGGCCGCCCGCTTATCATCCCGGCTCATGACCACTCACATGCAACAACGGAGCATGACCATGCCCTGCCACATTCCCACTGATCAGATCGCCAAGGCCATCGACTTTCACGGCCATGAATGTCCCGGCCTGCACATCGGCATCCGCGCCGCAGAACTCGCCCTGCGCGAGCTGGGCCACAACCGCGACATCGACCTGGTGGCCGTGTGCGAGACCGACATGTGCGGCGTGGACGCCATCCAGTCCCTCACCGGCTGCACCTTTGGCAAGGGCAACCTCATCCACCGTGACCTGGGCAAGATGGCCTTTTCCTTCTTCGACCGGGGACGGGGCATCGGCCTGCGCGCCCTGCTCGCCCCCGAAGCCAGAAGCGGCATAGATACCGAGATGGGGCCGCTCATGGGCAAGGTATCGGCCGGAAAGGCCACGGAAGCGGAAGAGGCCCGGTTGGCCGAGCTGCGCACCGAACTCCAGGAGCGTTTCCTGGCCCTGCCCCTTGAGGAGATGTTCGCCATCACCCGGCTGGAAATGGCCGCCCCCCGGCCCGCCAGAATCCTAACCAGCCACGCCTGCGAGCGGTGCGGGGAAATGACCATGGAATCGCGCACCCGCCGGCTCGGCGGCCAGACCCTGTGCATCCCCTGCTTCGCCGAACTGGACCAGAAAATCTGAGCCCTGATCCGTTGACGCCAAAGGCCCCCTTTGCCTGTCCGGCAAAGGGGGCCTTTGGCGTCAACAACCCGGAACGACGCGCTACTCAAGCACCAATCGAAATTCCACGGAAACGAAATCAAAGACCAGATGGTAGCCGAGGTGTTGGAAAAATCGCGACGAACCGTAGACAACCCCCCACTCGGTGCGGTCGATGTCGAGATTGGCGATGATCGTCAGGCGGCCATCCTCAAGATTGCGGATATGGGCAGGAAAGGCGATTTCACTGCCCACGCCGCGCAGGGAGAGTTCCCCCTGAATCATGGCGTTGGGCCTAGTGGCCTGCGCCTCTTCGGCCAGCCTGACTGCCGTGGTGGCGAACACGGCCTCGGGAAACATTGCCGTGAAGAAGAAATCGTCGGAGTGCAGATGCTTTTCCAACACGGGATGCAGCTCGCTCCCAACCAGGTCCAGATTGGCGAGGGAGGTCATGTCCATGACAAAGCGGCCTTTGGGTCCGTCTCCGGCGCAGTCCAGTTCTCCTGCGGAAAAACGCAGGGTTCCGTGGTGCGTACCGTTGACGTTGCGCCCTGTCCACCGAAGCATTGATTCGTCAGGGTGCAGGCGGTAGATCCTCGGCTCCAGATTCGCCGTCGGATGCGGTGGCTCGGTCGCTTCCGGGGCCGAGCCGACCAGCTCCCTCCCCTCGGCTCGCCACGCCTCCAGGCCGCCCTGGAACACGGCCACGTCGGTATAGCCCTGACGGGCCAGCTTGTCGGCTGCGGCCAGACAGTCGCGAGAACCCTGCCCGGCACCATAAAGCACCACCGGAGTCCCCATGGACGGCACAAAGGCTGCCACGGTCTCGCAGAACACCACCTCGTACACACAGGCGTTGATGGCACCGGGGATATGCCGGGCTGCGAAATGCTCGGGCGGCAACGTATCGATCAGCACCCCCTCCCCCAGCTCGACAAACCGGGCCACCTCGGCCGCTTCAAGCCGTTCAACGAACTGCGAATCCATACGCCCCCCTCGTCCCGAACCGATGATGAAAGCCGCCAAGCCGGATTTGGCCCCAGTGTACCAGGAATCTGCCCGGACGCAACCGCAGGGCCAAAGAAAAGGCCCCGCCGCGGGCGGAGCCTTTCCAAATGGAGCGGTCCAGTTCAGGCCGCCTCAGAATTTCTCGAAATCGTCATCCAGGTCCAGATCGATGCCGCCATCGGCATCAGGCTTGGAGGCGGGTTTGGGAGCGGGCTTGGCCTTTTCCTTTGGCCCCGCCTCAGGCTTACTGCCGGACTCTGGCTTGACCGAAGCCTGCAGGGGGTTCCGGACGGGAGCTGGCTGGGCCGGTTTCGAGGCAGGAGGTCCGGGCCGGGTCTCGGTCTGCCGCACAATCTGCGTCCTGGTCCGCGTGATTCCAGCCGCCAGCGAGCGATTCTCGGCCAGAGTGAAGAATTCCATGCCCTGCTGCAACTGCGCCGCGTGCTCGGTGAACTCTTCGGCCGTGGCCGCAAGCTCCTCGGCTGAGGCGGCATTCTGCTGAATGACCGTGTCCAGTTCCTGGATGGCCTTGTTGATTTCCTGGGCTCCGGCATTCTGCTCGATGCTGGCCGCGGATATTTCCTGCACGAGATCGGCGGTCTGCCGGATGTCCGGCACCATCCGGGCAAGCATGGAGCCCGCCTCGTCCGCCTTGGACAGGGTGGCCGAAGACAGTTCGCCGATCTCGGCGGCTGCGGAGCCGCTTCGCTCGGCCAGCTTGCGCACCTCGCTGGCCACCACGGCGAACCCCTTGCCAGCCTCGCCGGCACGGGCAGCCTCAATGGCCGCGTTGAGCGCCAGCAGATTGGTCTGACGCGCAATCTCGCCGATGATGGAGATCTTCTCGGCGATATGTTTGATGGAATCCACGGCCTCCATGACCGTATCGCCGCCCTTTTGGGCGTCCAGGGCTGTCTGGGCGGCCATTTTCTCCGTCTGGCGGGCATTCTCGGTATTGCGGCTGATCTGGCCGATCATTTCCTCCATGGCCGAGGACACCTCTTCCACTGAAGCGGCCTGCCGGTTGGCCCCGTCGGACACGGACTGGGCCGAGGTGGTCACCTCGGTGCTGCCGGTGGCCACCCGGTTGGCCCCCTCCTTGGCCCGGCCCACGATGTCGTGCAGTCGATGAATCATGGCCGAGAGCGACGCGGCCAATCGGCCCGGCTCGTCGTTGTATTCCACGGTAATCTCGCGAGTCAGATCGCCTCGGGCCACCTGGTCGGCCAGGGCCACGGCCTCGTTGAGGGGCCGGATGATGGAACGGGCGATAAGCAGGCACAAGGGCAGGACCACCAGCAAGAACACTGCGAAGGATCCGCCGCCCATGCCCAAAACATAGGTGGAGACAAGCCGGTCGATATCCGACGCGATGGACGTACGCTCCTCTTCCACATTGTCCAGATAGACACCGGTACCGATCCACATTCTGGTGCCGGGTATCATCTCGGCGTAGGAGAGCTTGGGTTGGTCGCCCTTGCCCGGCTTGGGCCAGACATAGGTGACGAACCCGCCCCCGGAACGGGACACCCTGTCAAGCTCCACCACCAGAGCCACGCCGTCCTTGTCCTTCAAGCCCGACAGGTCCGTGTCCTGCAAATTGGGGCTGGTGGGCAGGGCCACGTTGACGGTTCCTTCATAGACAAAATAATACCCGGACTCGTCGTCCTCGAAACGGATGGGCGAGATCAGCTTGCGGATGAGTTGCTTGCGCACCTCCTCGCCCTCCACGCCCTTGAGGGCCTCGGCCAGGGTCACGGCCATGGAGTGGGTGGCCACATGAAGCTTGCGCCGCTCGCCCTCAAGCATGGCTGCGGCAGACCGCTCGACACCCACGTCCTTGACCCGCGACACGCCGTTGTAAGCGGTCAGGGCGAAACCCACGGTAAAGAGAACGATGGCGCAGATGAGCAGTATCATACGGACGTTGATGGTGACTTTTCTCAGCATGGGCACCTCCGGGTGCGATTCGATCAATCATTTCGATCCCCTTGCATAGCACCGAACAGAGCGCCTGAAAAGCGGCCAAGGGCTGTTTATAACGCCCCGCTCTATGAAATCATCGCCTGATAATTGATGATTCCTGGCCTGATATATGCTATACTGTCTAAACCGACCGAGCAGGAGACAACATGCCGGGCGACACGAACAGGACACGGGTGGACTCTGCGGCGGAGCACGAGGCGTCTCAACCCAGCACGGACGAAATCGCGGGTGCATGTCCCAAGGAGCACCCCGTGAGGCAAGGCCGGGAGCGGGACGAAGTCTGCTATCGGCAAATGATCGACGGGCTGCCCCAGATCGTCTACGAGGTGGACATCACCGGGCGGCTCGTCTACGCCAACACATTTGCCCTCAAAAGCTTCGGCTTTACCGCCCCGGACCTGGAGCAAGGACTCGAACTCCACCAGATACTGCACCCCGACTCCGTGGCAAGGGCCAGGGAGGGCATTGACCGTGCCCTGCGCGGCACCGGCTCAAACGGCGAGGAATACCTCGCCATGCGCAAGGACGGAAGCACCTTTCCCATCCGGGTCTATTCCCAGGGAGTCTTTGAAAACGGCCGGGCCACAGGCGTACGCGGCGTGGTCATCGACATTACCGAGACCAAACGCGCCGAGGCCGCGCTCCAACTCAGCGAACAATACTACCGCACCCTCTTTGAGCACACGGGCTCGGCCATGATCACCTTCGGAGCCGACGCGGTCATCAGCCGCTGCAACTCCCGCTTCGAAGCCCTGGTGGGTTGGTCTGCGGCCGAGGTGGTGGGCAAAAAGCCCTGGGACATCTTCGTGGCCCCGGAGGACCTGAAGCGCGTCCTGGACTACAACCGGCGACGCCGCCTCGGAGACGCCACCGCCCCCGACGACTACGAAATGACCATCCTCACCCGCGAAGGCGGACGCAGGCGGGTCCACCTCTTTGTCCAGGCCATTCCCGGCACCAGCGATATCGTCTGCTCCCTCATCGACATTACCGACCGCGCCCGGATGGAAAGCGCCCTGCGCAAGAGCGAGCAGCGCTACGCCCTGGTGGTCAAGGCATCCAACGACGGCATCTGGGACTGGGACATCGACAGCGGCAGTGTCTTCTACTCCGCCCGGTACAAGGCAATCCTGGGCTATGTCGGGCACGAGTTTCCCGATACCCTGGACTCCTGGAAAAACGCCGTACATCCCGACGACCTGGCCAATGTCCTGGCAGCCAACGCCTCCTGCGCCCAAGGATGCGCGGACCAGTTCGAGGTGGAGTTCCGCATGCGGCACAAGGACGGCTCCTACCGCTGGATTCTCGGCCGGGGCGCCAGTGTCCGCGACGAGTCGGGACGGGTCTTCCGCATGGCCGGAACCCATGCCGACATCACCCGGAGAAAACTCAACGAGCACACCACCCGCGCCCTCTACGACATCTCCAAGGCCATCGCCACCGCCGACACCCTGAGAGAGCTCTACAAAACCATCCACGCAGTCCTGGGCCGGGTCATCGACGTCACCAACTTCTTCATCGCCCTGTACGACGAGCCGGAGGACCGCGTGGTCTTCTCCTACTTTGCCGACGAGATGGACGAACTCTACGACATCCGCAACGTCAGCGATCCCGAGACCCGTGGGCTGACCGTGCACATCCTGCGTACCGGCGAGCCGCTCTTCATCTCCCAGGCCGAGCCCATACCGCCCGAAAAGGCTCGCAACATCGGCGTGGTGGGCACGCCCGCGGCCGTCTGGCTCGGCGTCCCCCTCAAGCTCAAGGGCCGGACCATGGGGGCCATGGCCGTGCAACACTACACCAACCCGCGTCACTACACCGATGCGGACGTAACCTTCATGGAGGCCGTGTCCGAGCAGGTGGCCCTGGCCATCGAGCGCAAGTCCAACGAGGAGGAGCTGACCCGCTTCAACAACGAGCTTGAGGACATGGTCGAACAGCGCACGGCCGAGCTGCGGGCCAAGGCCGCCGAGCTGGAGGCCGCCAACCGGCGGCTGACCGAGCTTGACGAGATCAAGTCCGCCCTGGTCTCGTCCATATCCCACGAACTGCGCACCCCACTGACCTCCATCCGTGGCTTTGCCAAGCTCACGCGCAAGGACTTCGTGCGCCACTTCCACCCCCTGGCCGCGAACCCCACGCAGGAGGCCAAGGGCGATCGCATCCGCCAGAACCTCGACATCATCGAGACCGAGGGCGAGCGCCTGACCCGGCTGATCAACGACTTTCTGGACATCAACCGCATCGAGGCGGGAAAGGCGGCATGGAACGATCAGCTCCTCAATCCATGCCGGGCGGTGCGCCAGGCGGTGGCCGCCCTGGCCGGAACCATCAAGGACCGGCAGGACATCGACTTCCGCCTCCGCCTGCCGCCCAGGGTCCCCCTCGTCCACGCCGACCCGGACAAGATCCAGCAGGTGCTCATCAATCTGATCAACAACGCCTGCAAGTTCACCCGCAAGGGCAGCATCGAAGTCACGGTCAGCGGCGACCAAGAGCACCTGACCTTCACCGTGGCCGACACGGGCATGGGCATCGCGCCGGAAGACCTGCCCTACATCTTCGACAAATTCTTCAAGGCCGACAACGGCGACACGCTTATTGCCGAGGCTCCGGGCACCGGCCTGGGCCTGGCCATCTGCAAGGAGATCGTCGAGCATTACGGCGGCAGCATCCGGGCGCACTCCACCCCTGGCCGGGGCAGCACCTTCGCCGTCACCCTGCCCTCGGTCCACGGCTCGGAAACGGCCTGCGAGTAGCCAGAGGGAAATGTATAATCAGGTAAATGGGGGCGGTGTCAGGTTATAACCATCTCACTTCACCCATCCCGAGGTTGCCCCTTCCGGCTGGCAACGGGAAAAAGGCCAGCCTCATGACAAGGCTGGCCTGTGTTTGCAAAAAAATGGTGACCCCGGCAAGATTCGAACTTGCGACACCCAGATTAGGAATCTGGTGCTCTATCCTACTGAGCTACGGGGCCACTGGCGATGACGCCGGGATAGCTTCGTAGCCGAGGGCGGGGCAAAAGGCAAGCCTTTCGTGGCGGCCCGGCGCTGTGCAATGGGGTTCACACCCTTTACAAGTGCAAAAAAGGCCCTATAGTTGGCGGGTGCGGAAAGGTTCCGCCGTCCTGTTTTGCGCATTTCCCCAGGAGGCAACATGAATCGGCGCGTAGCCAAATTACTCATCGTGACGGGACTGGTCCTGGCGCTGCCAGTGCTGGCGGCGGCCAACGGGTTGCCCGTGTTTACGGAGCTGGCCGCCAGGGCGGGCAAATCCGTGGTCTTCATCGCCACTGAAAAAACCACCCAGGCCGGGCCGGGCGGGCGGCAATTCCGCCAGCAGGTCCCCGAGGGCCACCCCTTCCGCGAGTTCTTCGACCGCTTCGACCAGTTCTTCGGCCAGCAGCCGGGCCAGCCCCGCAAGCAGACCGGCCAGGGATCGGGCTTTGTCATCTCGCCCGACGGACTCATCGTCACCAACAACCACGTCATTGAGGGCGCGGACAAGGTCACGGTCCGCTTCCAGGACGACACCAGGGAATACGTGGCCGAGATCGTGGGCCGCGACAAGGAGACCGACCTCGCCGTCATCAGGATCAAGAGCGACCGGACCCTGCCCGTGCTCGCCTTCGGCGACTCGGACGCGCTCATGGTGGGCGAATGGGTCCTGGCCATCGGCAATCCCTTCGGCCTCGACAACACGGTCACCGCGGGCATCATCTCGGCCAAGCACCGCATCATCGGTGCCGGACCCTTCGACAACTTCCTCCAGACCGACGCCAGCATCAACCCCGGCAACTCCGGTGGCCCGCTGCTGAACATGCGCGGCGAGGTGGTGGGCATCAACACCGCCATCAACGCGGCGGCCGACAACATCGGCTTCGCCATCCCCAGCAGCCAGGCCGAGCTGATCATCGACCAGCTCAAGGAGGGCAAGGCGGTGCGGCGCGGCTGGATCGGCGTGACCATCCAGAGCGTGGACGCCACCCAGGCCAAGGCGCTTGGCCTGCCCGAGGCCAAGGGGGCGCTCATCTCCTCGGTGGGCAAGGACCACCCGGCCGACAAGGCGGGCATCCGCCAGGGCGACGTGATCCTCGAAGTCAACGGCGAGCCGGTCAACGACAGCAAGGATCTGCTGGCCCGCATCGCGGGGCTGATGCCCGGCGAAAAGGCCAAGCTGACCCTTTGGCGCGGCGAAAAACGCATCTCCAAGACTGTGACCCTGGGCGAGCGCGGCGAACGGACCATGGCCGCCATGCAGCCCCAGCAGCCACAGACCGCAGCCATGGTCCTCGGCATGTCGCTCCACCCGGTGGGCGAACGCGAGGCCAATGCCCTTGGTCTCGACGCCCCGCAGGGGCTCATCGTGGTCGAGGTCGCGCCGGACTCGCCTGCCGCGGCCGAAGGCGTGCGCCAGGGCGATGTCATCCTCCAGGCCAACCAGCAGGACGTGAACTCCCCGGCAGAGCTGGAGAGCGTCATCGCCCGCGACAAGACACGCGGCGCGGTCATGCTGCTCATCAAGCGCCAGGGCCAGAACCTGTTCGTGGCCCTGCCCCTGGACCAGAAGTAATCAACGGGCGGGGCTCCGCCAGGAGCCCCGCCCTGACCCCGACATATCAGAGGCCATGCCCGCCACCATCCTCACGGCCCCGGCCAAGATCAACGTCTTCTTGCGCGTCCTCGGAAAACGCGGCGACGGCTATCACGAGCTGCACACTCTCTTCCATCCAGTGACCGGCCTGTGCGACACCCTGGGAGTCGATCCCGGCCCCGAGGGCGACTTCTTTCTGCGCTGCCCCGGGTTTCCCGATCTCGAAGGACCGTCGAACCTCGTCTACCGGGCCTGGAAGGCCCATGGCGAGGCCACCGGACTGCGCCCCGGCCTTTTCGTCACCCTGACCAAGCGCATCCCCATGGGCGGGGGCCTCGGCGGCGGCAGCTCGAACGCGGCCGCCATGCTTCGCCATCTCCAGGCCCGGGCCGGGGAACGCGCCCTGGACCGCGACACCCTCATGGCCCTGGCCACGAAGCTCGGCGCGGACGTGCCCTTTTTCCTCATGGACGGCCCGGCGGAGGCCAGGGGCATCGGCGAGCGGCTGACCCCGGCCGGGGTGGATCTGACGGGCCTGACTCTGGTTCTTGCCTGCCCCCACCTGCGAGTGGACACCGCGTGGGCCTTCCGGGCCTTTGACACAGCCCGGAGCGGACCAGGGGCATGGGAATCCTTGACAACCCCCGCGCTTGATACTAAGAACGCATCTCCCGTTTCGCCCCTGCCCGTGGCCAACGATCTGGAGTCCGTGGTCTTCAAGGCGCATCCAATGCTCCGGAAGATAAAGGAAAAAATCGTTATCGCCGGGGCTTCGGCAGCCGCCATGAGCGGCTCGGGAGCCAGCCTGTTCGGCCTGTTTCGCGATGAAAATGTCGCGCAGGACGCAGTGCGGGCTCTTGATCTAGATGGGGTGAGCGTCCACACGCAGACGCTGTGATTTTCATGCTGGGGCGTCGCCAAGTCGGTAAGGCATCAGGTTTTGGTCCTGACATTCGAGGGTTCGAGTCCTTCCGCCCCAGCCATTCAGCCAGCAAACCCGGGGGATGACAATGCACGGCGAGCTAAAGATCATCAGCGGTTCCGCAAGCCCAAGCCTCGCGGAGGCCATTTGCGAGCACTTGGGCACCAAGCCTTCTCCGGTTCTGCGCGAGCGGTTCTCGGACGGCGAGATCCGCATAGAAATCGGTGAGAACGTGCGCGGGGACGATGTGTTCGTCATCCAGCCCACCTGCTCGCCGGTCAACTACCACCTCATGGAACTGTGCCTGATGCTCGACGCGCTCAAGCGCGCCAGCGCCTCGCGCGTCACTGCGGTGGTCCCCTATTTCGGCTATGCGCGGCAGGATCGCAAGGTGGTCCCCCGCGCTCCCATCTCGGCCAAACTCGTGGCCGACATGCTTTCGGCCGCAGGCATGCAGCGGCTGGTCACCTGCGACCTGCACGCCGGGCAGATCCAGGGCTTTTTCAACTGTCCGGTGGACAACCTCTTCGCCGCCCCGGTACTCATCGAGCACCTGCGCGACCGCGAGGACGACTTTGTCATCATCTCGCCCGATGCGGGCGGTGTCGAGCGCGCCCGATCCTACGCCAAGCGCCTTGGCGCCTCCCTGGCCATCGTCGACAAGCGGCGCGAGACCCCCAATCAGGCCAAGGCAATGCACATCATCGGCGATGTGCGCGACAAGGTGGCGGTGGTCATCGACGACATGATCGACACCGCAGGCACCATGTGCGCCGCAGCCAACGTGATCATGGATAACGGGGCCAAGGATGTCATGGCCTGCGCCACCCACCCGGTGCTCTCCGGCCCGGCCATCCAGCGGCTCGAGGAATCGGCCTTTTCCGAGGTGGTGGTCACGGACACCATCCCCCTGGACGAGGACAAGCGCTGCTGCGGCAAGATCAGGCAGCGTTCGGTGGCCTCCCTGCTGGCCAAAGCCATCAACAACGTACACACCGAATCGTCGGTGAGTGTGCTGTTCATCTAGATACCCGGCGATCCGGGGAGCGGCCGCCGTGGCCACCCTCCGAAACGGGCAACCATTTAAGGCGCGAGCGTCCGTCAACAGGTGACGGCCAGGGCGTAAAAGGAGCAACACTCATGGCAGAACTGCTGAAACTCAATGTGCAGGAACGCACCAAGACCGGAAAGGGCCACAACCGCCGTCTGCGGCAAAAGGAAATGGTCCCCGGCATCTACTACGACCAGAAGGGCACCAACATCCCTGTCCAGGTCAAGCTGATCCCCCTGCAGAAGGCGTATGCCAAACTGGGCAATGCCCAGGTCTTTGATCTGGTCCTGGAGCGCGAAGGCAAGACCGAAACCATGCCCGCCCTGCTCTGGCGGGTGCGCAACGAACCCATCACCGGCATGCCCGAGCATGTGGACTTCTTCGGCATCGACCTGACCAAGGACATCAAGGTCGCGGTCCACTACGAGCTCAAGGGCTCCTCCAAGGGAGTCAAGCTCGGCGGCCGCCTGGATCTGTTCCGCGACACCATCGAGGTCATCTGCAAGCCCATGAACATCCCCGAGTCCATCGTCATCGACATCACCGAACTCGACGTGCTCGACTCCATACACATCGCCGACATCGTCTTCCCCGAGGGCGTCACCCCGGTGTATGACGAAAACTACGCCGTGCTTACCATCGCCGGAAAGCAGACCGACGAGGAAGAAGGCGAAGGCGAAGAAGACGCATAGCGAACCGCGCTCTCAAGAATACGCATTCCCGGGGCGCGCCAGTCGCGTCCCGGTTTTTTTTCTCTGCGCGGGCGGGGTTATGCCCCGACAAACACCCCCGCGCCACAGCCCATGGACTGCAAAAGCGCCATCATCGGCCTGGGCAACCCAGGCCCCAAGTACGAACAGACCCGGCACAACATCGGGTTCATGCTCGTGGATAGCCTCGTGTCCATGGCTGGCGAACGCAAGAGCATGCACCTTGAACGCATTGAGGAATCGGGCGACTACGCCCTGTGGCGCGTCAGGTTCGCCGGAGCCTACCGTCTGCTGGTCAAGCCCATGACCTATATGAATCTCAGCGGCAAGGCCGTTGCCAGAATCTGCGGGCGCCACGGGCTTGTCCCGGAACAGCTCCTGGTGGTCCACGATGAGCTGGACCTCCCCTTTGGCCGCCTCAAACTCAAGATGGGCGGAGGCAACAACGGGCACAACGGACTCAAATCCATTGAGGAACATCTGAACACCCCGGAATTCTTCAGGCTGCGCATGGGCATCGGCCGTCCGGCGGTCCGGTTCGCCGACATCTCGGCCTGGGTGCTCGAGCCCTTTGCCAACGACGACGCCATCCACCTCCCCGCCATCCTGACCCATGCCATCAAGGGCATCGACATTCTCCATCGGCGGGGGATTTCCTTTGCCGTGCAGCACATCAACGGTTTCGCGCTCGAAACGCCGGACAAGACATCCGCCGAGCCCGCCTGAAGAACGCAATTCCACCGGAAACGACCCAAGGCATGGACTCTTGCGCCGGATTTCGGTATGCTGTCCTTCTGCCTCTTCAACAGCCAGTAGCAAGGAGCCTCTCCCCAAGTGTTCAAGGTCAATGAGTTGGTCGTCTATCCGTCCCAGGGTGTCGGGCGCGTTGAGCGTGTGGAATCCCAGGAAATCGGTGGAGTGAAGGCCGATTTTTACATAGTCCGCATCCTGAGCAACAACGTGACCTTGATGGTGCCTGTGGCCAATGCCAGGAACGTCGGGCTGCGAACGGTGTGCAGCCTGCGTGTGGGCCAGGAGATTTTCGAATCCCTCAAGGACCGCACCGGCTTCACCGGCTACACCGGACAGAACTGGAACCGCCGGTATCGAGAATACTCGGAGAAACTCAAGAGCGGCGACCTCTCCGATGTGGCCTACGTCCTCAAGGAACTTTTCCTCATAGGCCGGGACAAGGAGCTCTCCTTTGGCGAGCGCAGGCTGCTTGAGCAGGCCATGGGCCTTGTCTCCATGGAGCTTGCCTATTCCGTGGACCGTCCCCAGGACGACATCAAGGCCGACATCAACGAGATGTTCGCCGATGTCCTGCAGGCCCAGGAGGAGAAGGAATAGCCCGGCAACGGCCACCCCGCCCCGCATCAAAGCGCACTCACCCGAAACAGACCCTGTTTACGAACCACAATCTGCAATAATTATTCATTATTTTCCGAGAGCCACTGCTTCAACGCACCGCCCACTACAGCCGCCCTCCTCCACGCGCTCCCCGAACCTTTCGGACGGCCAGGAAAAACACGAACAAAGTGCGGCGTGAAGGGCTTGTCAAGCCCGAGCGTTTAGGGTAAGCCCCAAGGTGTCGCCGCACCTGCGGCTTGATCAAATACATCCCGCTATACACGTATTTTTTGACGGGTTGCGCCCGGCTCACCAACCATACAACAAGAGGTAGTTCCGACTTACCATCTTGAACCGCATCCAGCGAGCGGTTCCCCGTTTTCAGACGGACAGCCCCACGGCCCCAGACCACCGATTCCGCTTGAAAGTCTCGAGAGAGACTCGTGGCATACTTGGATTTCCCTTCATCAACCTTCAAACGGTAAACTCCACACATGGCAAGAAAAAAGACAGCCAAAGAACCCATCCAGGGCAATGGCTCCGAAAACGGCAACGGCGTGGACAAGCTCTACTTGGCCGAACTCAAGCTCAAAAACATGCAGGAGCTGACAGACCTCGCCGTACAACTGGAGGTCGAAAACCCGAGCAGTCTGCGCAAGCAGGAGCTGATCTTCGAGCTGCTCCAACAATGTGCCTCCCAGAACGGCCAGATTTTCGGCGACGGCGTTCTGGAAATCCTGCCGGACGGATTCGGCTTCCTGCGCTCGCCCATGTACAGCTACATGCCAGGGCCGGACGACATCTACGTCTCCCCATCCCAGATACGCCGATTCGGCCTGCGCAAGGGCGATGTGGTCTCTGGCCAGATTCGCCCGCCCAAGGAGGGCGAGCGCTACTTCGCCCTGCTGCGCGTCAGCGAAATAGGCTTTGAACCCCCGGAACATTCCAAAAATCTCGTCCTCTTCGACAACCTGACCCCCCTCTATCCCGAATCCATGCTGACCATGGAAAACGGGGACAAGAACTACGCCTCCCGCATCATCGACCTGCTGGCCCCCATCGGCAAGGGGCAACGCGGCATCCTGGTTGCTCCGCCGCGCACCGGCAAGACCATCATGCTCCAGACCATCGCCAACTCCATCAACGCCAACCACCCGGACGTGGACCTCATTGTCCTGCTCATCGACGAGCGGCCCGAGGAAGTCACGGACATGCAGCGCACGGTCAAGGCCGAGGTGGTCAGCTCCACCTTCGACGAACCGCCCACCCGCCATGTGCAGGTGGCCGAAATGGTCATCGAGAAAGCCAAGCGGCTGGTGGAGCGCAAACGCGACGTGGTCATCCTGCTCGACTCCATCACCCGGCTCGGCCGCGCCTACAACGCCGTGACCCCCTCGTCCGGCCGCGTGCTGTCCGGCGGCATCGACGCCAACGCCCTGCAACGGCCCAAGCGCTTCTTCGGCGCGGCACGCAACATCGAGGAGGGCGGCAGCCTGACCATCATCGCCACGGCCCTCATCGACACCGGCTCGCGCATGGACGAGGTCATCTTCGAGGAGTTCAAGGGCACGGGCAACATGGAGATATACCTTGACCGCCATCTGGCTGAAAAGCGTGTCTTCCCGGCCATCGACATCAACCGTTCCGGTACGCGCAAGGAAGAGCTGCTGCTCGGCGAGGACGTGCTCAACCGCGTCTGGATACTGCGCAAGCTCCTGGCTCCCATGAGTTCCATCGACTCCATGGAATTTCTGCGCGACAAGATGAAGGGGACCAAGAACAACAGGCAGTTCCTCGACTCCATGAGCAAATAACCCGGCCCAGCCCCCCACCCAGGACCGCCCGCGCCCGATCGTCGCGGGCGGTCCTGTCATTGCCGCAATGCCGCAGACCGGATGGCCGCGACATTTTTTGTGCAGCCAGGGCCACATGGTTGCCACCAGGACATAAATGTTTACAATAGGGGAAACCCCGGCAAGCCGGAGGGACCATGCGCAGACATCGCCTCTCCATACTTCCGGCCCTGGTGGCCGCCCTCGCCCTGATCCTGGCACCAGTGACCACGGCGCATCCAGGGATTTTGCCTGAAAGCAGACTGACCATCCGCCAGGAAAACGAGCTGGGACGCAACTTCGACCGCATCATCCGCGCCCAGATGCACATGGTGGGCGACACCTATATCACCCAGTATGTGAACCATCTGGTCCAGCGCGTGGTGGATGCCAAGCAACCCATGCCGTTTAGGATCACCAGCGCGGTCATCGCCAACCCCGCCCTCAACGCCTTCGCCATCCCCGGCGGCTACATATACATCTTCACCGGCCTGATCCAGGACGTGACCTCCGAGTCGCAACTGGCAGGGGTCATCGCCCACGAACTAGGTCACGTTTCGCAGCGCCATGTGGCCAGCCGCCTGGAAAAACAGGGAAAATTGGCACTGCTCTCCATGGCAGGACTGCTGGCCGGAGTCTTTCTCGGCGTGGCCGGAAACAACTCGGCCGCAAAAATGGGCCAGGCCCTGATGATGGGCTCCCAGGGGGCGGCCACCGCAGCCATGCTCAACTACTCCCAGGAAGACGAGCGCGAGGCGGACCAGGTGGGTCTCAATTCCATGGTCAAGGCGGGGTTCAACCCCAAGGGAATGCCGGAAACATTCGAAATCATGCTCAAAAACCGCTGGTTCGACTCCGGCTCGGATATGCCCACCTATCTTTCCACCCACCCTGGCTTGAATGAGCGGATCTCCTACCTCAACGACCGCATCAGGCGCATGCCCGAGTCCTTCACCGGGCGAGAGGACGACAACACCACCCTGGTCAAGGTACAGATGCTGGTCCGGGCCAAGATGTCTCCGGCCACCACGGCCATGGCCTACTGGAACGACAAGAACATCAACACCTACACGCCCATCGATTTCGTGGGCCGGGGCATCGTCCTCGAACGGCTCAAGAACCGCTCCGAGGCGACCGAATCCTTTGAACAGGCCCTGCGCCTTGACGGCGAAGACCCCATCGTGGTCCGCGAGGCGGGTATTTTCTTCTTCAAGGCCGGGGAGTTCGACAGGTCCGCCCCCTATCTCCAGAAGGCCGCCATCAAGAACCCGCGAGACGCCCTGGCCCTGTTTTACATGGCCCGGCTCCAGGCTCGAAACAAGCAGTATGACCAGGCCGCAGCCAGCATGCGCCGGGTGCTGGAACTCGTGCCTGAGGACTCGGAGGTCTACCATCACCTGGGCATGATCCTCGGCGAGTCCGGCGACACCTTTGGCGGCAACCTCAACCTCGCCTACGCCGCCGTCTACTCGAACAACACGCGCAAAGCGCGCTTCCACGCGCAACAGGCGGGCCAAAGCGCCCAGACCGACGCCCAGCGCGAACAGCTCAAGGAGCTGCACACCACCATGGAAGAGCGCGAAAAGGGGCCGATGTAGTCGCGCCTTGAACCTTGCGCGTAATTGGCGTAGGTTCCCCTCCTTCATCCAAAAACATCAGACCAATGATCATCGTAAGAGACATAGAAGAGATACGCGGCGTGGTCGCGGGAGCCTGCGTGACCATCGGCAACTTCGATGGCGTGCACAAGGGACACCAGCGGCTCATTGAGTTGGCCTGCTCGCGGGCCAAGGCCCAGGGGCTGGTCAGCGTGGTTGTCACCTTCGACCCCCACCCCCTCAAGGTGCTCGGCAAGGGGGCACCCCCGCCCTTCATCACCCTCACCGAGCAGAAACTCGAACTCATCTCGCAGCACGGGCCTCAGCTCTGTCTGCTCCTTGAGTTTTCCCTGGAAATGGCCCGGCTCACCCCGGAGGAATTCATTGGGAAATACCTGCTTGATGGCCTGGGCATGCAGGAGCTGATCATCGGTTACGACTACCACATGGGCAAGGGCCGCTCGGGCAACTTCGAAACCCTGACCGAACTGGGCGCACTCCACGGCTTCACCGTGGACCGGCTCGATCCTGTCACTATCGACGGCGCGGTGGTCAGCTCAACCCGTATCCGCGATCTGGTCCAGTCCGGCCGGGTCTGGGAGGCCCGCCCGCTGCTGGGCCGGTTCTATCAGGTCAGGGGCCAGGTGGTGCATGGAATGAACCGGGGCGGCAGGCTGCTCGGCTTTCCCACGGCCAACCTCAAGCTGGTGGACGAGCTGTTCCCCATGCCCGGAGTCTACGCCATCTGGGTCGAGATGGCTGGCGAGGTACGCATGGGGGTCGCCAACATCGGCATCAACCCCACCTTCGGCAACCATGCCCTCTCGGTGGAAGCCCACATCCTCGATTTCCGCGGCGACCTCTACGGCGCGGACATCCGCGTCCATTTCGTCCAGCGCATCCGCGACGAGCACAAGTTCTCGGGCATCGACGAACTCAAGACGCGCATTGCCAAGGATGTCGATCTGGGCCGACGCATCCTGGCCCAACCCGAGGCGGAGATCCGCCTGACAACACCCTTTCTCGAGCCGGGCTCCAACCCAGGCCAACGCTGATAGCCATGTCGCCCTTCCGACGAATCGCCAACTACTGGCTCTCCTTCGTCAAATCCTACCGGACCATCACCTCGTTCCGCTGGCTGGTCATCGGGGTGCTGGCGGGCTGCCTGTCGGGGCTGGTGGCCGCGGCGTTTTTCCTGCTGGTGGAGGCGGGCACCTATTTCCTCCAGCACTATCTGGCGGGCATCGTCTCGCCCGAGCCCGCGGGAGAGGGCATCTTCCACGGCCCGGTGGGAGACTACCGGCCCTGGGTCATTCCGGTCTTCACCACCGGCACGGCCCTGCTCACGGGCTGGCTGGTCAGCCGCTTCATCCCGGAGACCATCGCAGGAGGCACCGACGGCACCGACGCCACCATCAACGCCTTCCACAACCAGGGCGGAATCATCCGGGCCAGAGTGGCCATCATCCGGGGCATCTGCTCGGTGCTGACCATCGCCTCTGGCGGCAGCGCGGGCCGCGAAGGGCCCATCACCCAGATGGGCGCGGGCGCGGGCGCATGGCTGGCCAAGATCTTCAATCTCTCGGCCAAGGAGCGACGCATCCTGCTCCTGGCAGGCGCGGCCGGCGGCCTGGGCGCCATCTTCCGCGCCCCCCTCGGCGGTGCCCTCACCGCCGTGGAGGTCATCTACCGCGAAGACTTCGAGGCCGAGGCCATCCTGCCCTCGGTCATGAGTTCCGTGGTCTCCTACTCCATCTTCACCTTCTTCTACGGAACAGACCCCATCTTCGGCATCCCGCGCTTCACTTTCCATGACCCCCGCGAGCTTCTGTTCTACGCCCTGCTCGCCCTGGTCTGCGCGGCAGCGGGCTGGATGTATGTACGCACCTTCTACTTCATGAAATACCACGTCTTCTTCCCTCTGCGCGAGAAGCTGGGGCTGATCTGGTCCATGGGCATCGGCGGGCTGGCCATGGGGCTCATCGGCATCCTCTACCCCTACACGGCCAGCGAAGGAATGATCACCGGGGGCGTACTCTCGGGCGGCTACGGCTGGCTCGAGCTGGCCATCCTCGGCCAGATGCCCGCCCTTGGCATGTGCTACCTCATCGTGGGCAAGACCGTGGCCACCTCGGTCACCATCGGCTCGGGCATGTCCGGCGGCATGTTCGCGCCCGCCCTGTTCGTGGGCGGCATGTCCGGCGGTCTGGTGGGCAAGCTCGGCCACGCATGGTTCCCGGACATCGTCACCCAGCCCGGAGCGTACATCCTGGTGGGCATGGCCGCCTTTTTCGCGGGCGTGGCCAGCGCCCCCATCGGTCCGCTGATCATGGTCACGGAGCTGACCCAGGGCTACGGCCTGCTCGCGCCGCTGATGCTCGCGTCGGCCCTGTGCCTGGTGCTGTGCCGCAATGTCTCCCTCTACGAACACCAGGTGGACAACAAGTTCAGCTCCCCGGCCCACGCCGAGGACGCCACCATCAACATCCTCGAGCAGATGCACGTCACGGACTTCTACAACCCCGGCGAGGTGGTGGTGCTCCAGGAGTCCACCACCCTCAAGGAGCTGACCGACGTCATCGCCAACTCGAACCAGCTCTATTTCCCGGTCAAACGGGCCGACGGCACCTACGCGGGCATGGTCTCCATCCAGAACGTGAGCAACTGGATGTTCGATGACGGCCTGCACGCCCTGGTGGTGGTCCGCGACCTCATGTCGCGGCCGGTCTATGTCCGGCCGGACTACGACCTCTATCAGGCCCTGCTGCGCTTCGTGAACACCGACTACGGCCAGATCCCCGTGGTCTCCCAGACCGACACCAACGAGATCATCGGCCTGATCAACCGCGACGACGTGTTCCAGGCCTATGCCGAGGCCATCGCCACGGTCAAGGGCACGGCCGAGGGCGACGACGACGCAGACACCCCCCAGGGTGGCACCCGGCCCGAACGGCGCTGAACCCGGGCAACCTGGGCGATACCTTTCTCGCGACACATCCCTGGCAGCCAACAGCATAAACTGAATCATCAGCAGCGTTGCCTTGTGCACCCAACCTAGGGTACCGGAAGCCCTATGAAGCAAAGCGCACTGCACCTCAATTTCATCGGGTTCGCCTTCCTGCTGATCGTCGTCGGGCAGCTCGGTTGCGCGGGTAACAAGACTTTCAAAACGCTCCAATCCGACCCAGCTTGGAGGCAGGTCATAGTCAATGCTCCGCTTCCCGCCGTGGGCTGGGTGCGCGGTCAGGCCGACACGATCCATATCTACATAGAGGGCGACGGGGTGGCCTACGCCAGCCGACACCGGCCATCCCTGGACCCCACTCCGCGAACGCCCACTGGCCTGTTGCTGGCGCACGAGGACAATGCCCCGGCAGTGTCCTACCTTGGCCGCCCCTGCCAATATGTGACGGGCGAGGCCTGCAGTCCGGTCCATTGGACCACCGGGCGGTTCTCCGAAACCGTACTTCAAGCACAAAACCAACTCGTGGATGAGGCCAAGGGGCTGGCCGGGGCAAAGCGCGTCGTCCTTTTCGGCTATTCCGGCGGCGGGGCCGTGGCTGCGTTGCTTGCGGCACGGCGGACGGACGTGGACCTGCTCGTCACCATCTGCGGCAATCTCGACCATGCGGCATGGACCCGATTGCACGGCCTCACCCCGCTGGATGGATCGCTGAACCCGGCCTCTATCGCCGAACGGCTATCGGATATTCCCCAGGTTCACTATGTGGGAAGCAAGGATACGATCGTTCCGCCTGAGGTTGTTCAATCCTTTGTAGATCAGCTCCTGCCGGAGACGCTTGTCATCGTTAAAACTGTCGATGGTGCGGACCACGGACATACGGGTTGGGTAAAAGTATGGCAGGAGCATTCCCATCCAACCGAATAAAAACCAATTTGGAAGGGGTTTTACAAATAGATTGACATCCACCGTTGAATTCGTACACAACCGCAGGTATAAGTATACACATACCCTTAAGGACGCTCGCATGGCTGTTCCCGCCTCCTCTCCTCGCGCAGGAAAATTAGCTGCAACCTGTATTCTATCGGTAATCCTGTTCATATTTTGTTGTGGCACCACCGCCTCCTCTTCGGACTTTGAGGGACTTGGAGACCTTCCTGGCGGGTCTTTTTCGTCCCAAGCCTGGGGAGTGAGTTCTGACGGATCTGTCGTCATAGGGACCAGCTCGGTGGATGGGCCCCTTAATGCTTTCCGCTGGACACAGGCCGGCGGGATGATTTCTTTGGGGGACCTTCCTGGCGGGGGTCTTAATTCTGGCGCCGATGCCGTTAACTCGGACGGTTCCGTGGTCGTCGGAAGTGGCTCCTCAGCCTCAGGGCAGGAGGCATTCCGATGGACACAAGCTGGCGGCATGGTCGGGCTGGGAGACCTTGAAGGCGGCAGTTTTAATTCCCAGGCCCACGACGTGAACGCGGACGGATCGGTCGTGGTGGGGTACGGGTCCATCGCAGGCGGTAGGGAAGCCTTCCGCTGGACACAGGAAGATGGAATGGTCTCATTGGGAGATCTTCCCGGAGGGATAATTGAATCCGCTGCCAGGGGAGTGAGTGGAGACGGCTCTGTTGTCGTTGGGTACGGCACCACCGATACGGGCAGAGAGGCTTTCCGCTGGACACAGGCCAGCGGAATGGTTGCTCTGGGGTTCCTGGCCGGAGGGAACGAGTCGTACGCCTGGAGAACCAACGACGACGGATCGGTCATTGTGGGGACAAGCGAATCGGCTTCCGGGTGGGAGGCTTTCCGGTGGACACAGGCTGGCGGCATGGTTGGATTGGGCGACCTCCCTGGCGGAGCAGTTGACTCTTGGGGCTATGACATAAGCTCAGACGGCTCTGTGATCGTAGGATATGGCACCACAGACGTTGGACAAGAGGCCTTTCGCTGGACCGAAAGCACGGGCATGCAGTCTCTCAAGGACATTCTGACCGCGAACGGAGTGGACTTGACCGGCTGGACGCTAACTGAAGCTACGGGCGTTTCCGGCGACGGCACAACCATAGTCGGCATCGGCACAAGTCCCAACGGAACCGAAGCCTTCATCGCCCGCAACACTGGCGTTATCACCACAGCGACCCTCAACAACTCCCTGGCCTCCATGGGGCAGGTGAGTTCCACTGTCTCCTCCATGAGCCAGACCATCACCTCCTCCATGATGGACGCCTCCCACAGCGCCCAGCTCAACACTAGCGAGGGGCTGTCAAGCGGCGACGAGATGAACGGCAGGACCCAGCTCTGGGTTGTCGGCACAGTCATCAGCGACAGCTCCTTGTCTGGCGACGATTTCGGCGGCGAAGGGGGCGTTGGCCTGACCCGCTACCTTGCCAACGGCCTGAGCGTCGGCGGCGGTGCTTTTTCCGGCAAGCGGTCCCTGGACACTTCGCATGGCGGCAACCAGAAAACGAGCCTGATCGGCCCCGGCGTCTTCGTGGCCTATGCGCCCGAGGCGTATGGTCTGCGGCTTGAGGGCGGCGGCACCTGGCATTACGTCAACATGGACCTGAAGCGGGGCTACCAGAACGCAGGCGGCTCCGCGCAGTCGAGCGGCAGCACCCAGGCCCAGGCTTTCGGCATCTATGGCCGCATTGGGTGGGCCTTTCCCGTTGCCAGCCGGGTCGCGCTCCAGCCTTTTGCCCAGTACAACTGGCAGCGGGTGAAAATCGACGGCTACACCGAATCCGGCGGCCCCTTCCCGGCCCGGTTCGATTCCAGAACAGACACCAGCAACCGCGCCCGCCTCGGCCTTCAGGCGCAATACTCCTACAGTGAATCCCTGAACCTCTGGAGCTGGGCCGCATGGTCCCATCGATTCGAGAACAAGGGAGCCTCCATGGGCGGACAGTTGACCGGCCTCTACGCCTTCAATTACGATGGTGGCCCTGTGGATCGGAACTGGGGCGATGCCGGAGTCGGCGCCAAGTGGCGGCCCTACGAAGGCTTCGAGACCTTTTCCCGGCTTTCTTTCGGCATAGACAGCCAGCACAACGCCGAGCCGGACCTCGCCCTGACCATCGGTCTGGGCTGGGACATCTAGCACACTTGTAATACGACGAAACGGAAGGGCGGCCAGATCACTGGTCGCCCTTCTTTCCTGTAAGCCACGGCAATAGCACTGACGGCATCGGTCAGGTCATCGCAGCATCATCCCGGCCAGTTCGCGGATGATCTTGGCCGCGGTCATGGCCGTGACCCCGTCGCGGTCGCGGGAGGGGTTGAGTTCCACCACATCCGCGCCCACCAGGGGCGCGTCAATGGCCTGGATGATGGCCAGGGCCTCGCGGGTGGTCAGCCCGCCCGGCTCGTGATGGGACACGCCCGCCGCATGGGCCGGGTCCAGCGCATCCAGGTCAAAGCTGACATAGACCGGCCGCGAGAACGAGAGGACGGGCCAGTCGGCCCGGTGGCGCATCTCCAGCCACTGAATACCGTACCGTTCGCGCTGTTCCCGCTGGTGCCCGGTGGCCGTGCGGATGCCCACGGACACCAGCCGGGCGCACAGCCCCTGCTCCATGATCCGCGCAAAGGGCGAGGCGTGGGAAAAAGCGTTTCCCTCAAAGGATTCGTAGCAGTCGGGATGGGCGTCGAAGTGCAGGATGTCGAACTCGCCCACGGCCTCGCGCAGGCCGCGCACCAGGGGAAAGGTGACGGAATGGTCCCCGCCCGCGAAGAGGGGCAGCCGCCCGGAACCGCCCAGATCCCGCGCCGCCTCCGCGATGCGCCCCATGCGCTCTGCTGGCGAATCCGTCCCCGCGAAGTCCACATTCCCGGCCCGCTCCAGCACCGGGCCGAGATCAAAGCCGGTCTCGGTCCACAAGTTGGCCGACTCACACCAGACCGCCTCGATGGCCGCGGCCGCCCCGGCGGCCGCGCCGCGCAGGTAGGACGAGTTCTCGTCCAGGGGAACCCCCATCAGGGCTATCTTTCGCTTCATGGCCCACATCGCGCAAGCGGCTAAAGGATATATCTCGACAGGTCGCGGTCCTCGACAATGCCGGCCAGTTCGTCGCGGACATAGGCGCGGTCGATGACCACGGTCTGGCCCGACTTGTCCGGGGCCTCGTAAGAGAGACTGGCCAGGATCTTTTCCATGATGGTATAGAGCCTGCGGGCACCGATGTTCTCGGTCTCCTCGTTAATCTTCTCGGCCGTGGCCGCGATCTCCTCCAGCGCCTCCCTGGTGAAGTCCACGGTCACGCCCTCGGTGCCGAGCAGGGCCTTGTACTGCACGGTCAGGGCGTTGCGCGGCTCGGTCAGAATGCGATAAAATTCCTCCCTGTGGAGCGAATCAAGCTCCTCGCGCAGGGGAAACCGCCCCTGCAGCTCGGGAATCAGGTCCGAGGGCTTGGCAAAGTGGAAGGCCCCGGCCGCGATGAACAGGATGTGGTCGGTCTTGACCATGCCGTACTTGGTGTTGACCACGCTGCCCTCGACCACGGGAAGCAGGTCGCGCTGTACGCCCTCGCGGGACACGTCGGCCCCGCCCGCCTGATCGTGGCGCGAGGCGATCTTGTCCAGCTCGTCCAGAAACAATATGCCCTGCTGCTCCACCCGTTCCCGAGCCAGTTCGTTGACCGCCTCGGGATCGATCAGCTTCTCGGCCTCCTCGTCCACCAGCACCTGATAGGCGTCGCGAATCTTCATCTTGCGCTGCTTGCGCTTGCCCGGAAACATGTTGGCAAAGGCGTTCTGCAGGTTCGCGCCCATCTCCTCCATGCCCGGAATGGCCATGATCTCCACCTGGGCTCCGGACTGGACCTTGACCTCAAGCTCCACCTCGCGCTCGTCCAGCTGACCCGCCCGGAACATTTGGCGAAACTTCTCGCGGGTGGCATCCTCTTCCGCCCCCCGCTTCTGCTCCACCCCGCCCCCCTGGGTGCCTGCGAAAAAGCCTGCCGGGCTGCTGGCGGGCTTGGCCCTGGGCAGCAGGAGATCGAGCAGCCGCTCCTCGGCGTTCTTTTCGGCCTTGATCCGCACCTTCTGGGTCTCCTCGGCGCGGACCATGCTCACGCCGATCTCCATCAGATCGCGGATCATGGACTCCACGTCGCGGCCCACATAGCCCACCTCGGTGAACTTGGTGGCCTCGACCTTGAAGAAAGGGCAGTTGGCCAGCTTGGCCAGCCTCCGGGCGATCTCGGTCTTGCCCACGCCCGTAGGCCCCATGAGGATGATGTTCTTGGGCGCGATCTCGTCGCGCAGCTCGGGGTCGAGCTGCTGGCGGCGCCAGCGGTTGCGCATGGCAATGGCCACCATCCGCTTGGCCGCGTCCTGACCGATGATATACCTGTCCAGCTCCGAAACGATCTCCCGGGGAGTCAGATTGCTCATGATACGTTGTTCCTCCGGCTGCCGGATGCCCCAGGGGACACCGGCCCTCAACGGCTTGTTTTCCGCCCTGCCGCCCGAAGGCGGCACGGCTTCCGAGATTGACGGTCACAGCACGCCAGGATTCGCCCTGCCGCACAAAAGACCATTGCTGCCTATATCCAGACTCAGATTACGATCACAGAAAACACGATCAGGGCGGCGCTCCGGCCCGCAGCCGGGACATCCTCCCTGTCGGTGAGTATGCGAAGATCGGCCGCCTTGTCAAAGCGCCCCGGCAAAGGGCTTGTGCGCGGCGCCGCAATCCGGCGCAACGCCCCCGCAGGCACCGCGTTTTCACAAAAGTGCAAAATCATCGGCTTGTCTCGGCCAAAAACCCACACTTCCTACAACTTTGTTCTTTTTTAGTTTTGCCTGATAATTATTGGTGACAAGTTGCGCCGTTATTGCTAAATGTGTCAGCCGAAAATCTACATTTTTGAAGGGGAGTATCAATCCAATGAACTGGCTCAAAAGCAATGATGTGCTCGGAAGTGTCAATCGCGGCAATGCCATAGAGTCCGGCCTGTGTACCCTGTGCCGGGCCGACTGTCAGGGCAAGTGCGAGACCTGGATGTCTTCGCTTCGGGGACGCGAAATGCTCTACCCGCGTGACTTCGGCATGGTCACCGCCGGCAGCGGCAACACCACCCACCTGGGCGTTTCCTACAACTCGCTACGTATCCAGGGCCTCAACTACGGCGCCATGGGGCCGGTGAACACCGAGCAGGACCTGCTCTTCACCGATGTCAATCTCGAAACCTCCTTCGGTGCCAAGGAAAAGACCAAGTGTCGCGTGCCCTTCATGACCGGCGCACTCGGATCGACCTTCATTGCCGCCAAATACTGGGATTCCTTTGCCGTGGGCTGTGCCCTGGTGGGCGCTCCCATCGTGGTGGGAGAGAACGTGGTCGGCGTGGACCGTGAGTCCGTACTGGCCAACGGCCGCATCACCAAAGCCCCCGAGTTGGAACGCCGCATCGACATATACAGACGCTATTACGACGGCTATGGCGCCATCATCGTCCAGATGAACGTGGAGGACACCCGCAACGGCGTGGCCGAATACCTGGCCGAGAAATACGGCGACAAGGTCATCATCGAACTCAAGTGGGGACAGGGGGCCAAGAACATCGGCGGCGAGATCGAGGTTTCGAGCCTCGACTACGCCCTGTTCCTCAAGCAGCGCGGCTACCTTGTCGACCCGGACCCGGAGAAACCCGAGGTGGAGGAAGGCTACAGGCGCGGCGCGATCAAGCATTTTGCCCGACACAGCCGTCTGGGCTATACCAACCTCTCCACCTATGAACAGGTCCACGACGAGTTCATGAACTCGGTCAAGTACCTGCGCGAACTCGGCTTCAAGCGCATCTCGCTGAAGACAGGCTCCTACGGCATGGAGGCCCTGGCCATGGCCATCAAGTTCGCCTCCGAAGCCGAACTCGACCTTTTGACCATGGACGGCTCTGGCGGCGGCACCGGCATGAGCCCCTGGAACATGATGGAGAGCTGGGGCGTTCCCTCCATCCTCCTCCATGCCAAGGCCCACGAGTACGCCACCCGACTGGCCGCTCGCGGCAAGCGCGTGGTGGACATGTCCTTTGCGGGCGGCTTCACCAAGGGCAGCACCATCTTCAAGGCACTGGCCATGGGCGCTCCCTATACCAAGCTTATCTGCATGGGCCGGGCCATGATGATTCCCGGCTTCCTGGGCTCCAACATCGAGGGAGCCCTCTTCCCCGACCGCCGCGAACGCCTCAGCGGCAACTGGGAAAAGCTCCCCGCCGCAGTGGCCGCCTACGGCAGCAGCCCCGAGGAAATCTTCGCCAGCTACCACGATGTGGCAAAGAAGGTCGGCAAGAACGAGATGGCCCACCTGCCCTTGGGCGCAGTGGCCATCTGGTGCCTCGTGGACAAGCTCTCGGCCGAGCTCCAGCAGCTTCTGTGCGGCGCCCGCAAGTTCTCCCTCGAAGAGATCTCCCGCGCCGACATCGCCTCGGGCAACCGCGAAACCGAGCGCGAGACCGGCATCAAGTTCATCACCGACATGATGGACGACACCGCCAAGAACATCATCGACATGTAGCCTCCCCAAAGCCTCTCCCCGAGGCGGGACGACCGCCGATCAAGCCCGGGCCGCTGGCCCGGGCTTTTTCGTCTTGCAGGGCCAACCGGCAGACCTGCGTGTTTCTGTCGCTTGACAGTGGCGGAGCGCCCGCTTTCGTGTTAAGTTTTAAACGCTGTTCGAATGGGCAACGGGAACTGCCGTCAGGGGAGGAACATGCGAACGCACAATGGTCGCGGCACGAGCCGTGGGAGCGGCGTGGTGCGCTGGCTCTCGGGCAACGGCACGGACGTTCCGGCCCAGAGCCGTTCAAGGGATGTGTCATGCTGAGAGAGCGGAGCTTTTCAGCCATCATCTTCCTCAGCATCGCGACCATGTCCGTCCTGGTGTCCTTCGCGGGTATCATCTTGTGGGCCATTGAAAAATATGGAGATTTCCAGGACGAGGCAACAAGGGTCCGCCTTGAGTTCGTGGAGCGCAACAAAAGCGAAATCACCTACCAGGTGGATCGGGCCGTGGAATACATCGCCCACCAGAGCGCCTTGACCCGCGGCCGGGTCAGGGAATCGGTACGCGGACGCACCCTTGAAGCCGTTGCCATTGCCCAGAGTCTGGTGGACCGCTACGCCGGAAGCATGGACAAACCCGCACTCCAGAACCTCGTGCTGGAAACGCTGCGGTCCATTCGGTTCAACGACGGCCTGGGCTATTACTTCGCCACCAGAATGGACGGCACCGAGCTGCTCTTCACCGACAAGCCGGAGCTGGAAGGGGTCAATCTTCTCGACATGCGCAGCGGCGACGGCCGCTCAGTCATCCGCGACATGATCGCCCTGGCCCGTGAGCACGGACAGGGATTCTATGAATACACCTGGACCAAGCCGGACACCAGGGGCAACGACCATCCAAAAATAGCTTTTATCAAATATTTCGAACCTTTTGACTGCTTAATCGGCACCGGGGAATATGTGGAGGATCACGCCCGGCTGCTCAGGCAGACCACGCTGGACTGGCTGGTCAGGGTCCGCTTCGGCGCAAGCGGCTATCTCTTCGGCTCCACCATGGAGGGGGACCCCCTCTTCACCAACGGCGTGATCACCCAGGGGCAACCCTCCATATGGGACATGGCCGACCCTGACGGCGTCAAGATCATCCAGCTCCAGCACGAAAAGGCGCTGCTCCCGGGCGGCGGCTTCCTGGAATACTTGTGGAACAAGCTCGACGGTGCCGCCCCCTCGCCCAAGATCGCCTTTGTCCGCGGCGTCCCGGAGTGGGGATGGATCATCGGCTCCGGGTTCTATGTGGACGAGGTGGAATCGGAAATCGCCGCACGGCGCGTACTGCTCCACGACGACCTGCTCAACGGGTTGCTTCGGGCTGCGATGCTGTGCGTGCTGCTTGTGGTCCTGGCTCTGTTTGCCGCCCGTCTGCTGTCAGGGCGCGTGAGCCGCCAACTGGACGAGCTGACAGGCTTTCTGTCCAGCGCAGCCAAGCATAAAACCCGCCTTGACCCCACTCGGCTTGGCCTGGCCGAATTCAAGACCATAGCCACCTCGGTCAACGCCATGCTCGAGGCCAGGGACACGGCCGAGGAATGGCTGCGCGAAAGCGAGGAGCGCAACCGCCTGCTGGCCGATCTGACCACCGAGGGCGTCGTGGTCCACCGAAGGGGCATCGCCATCGACCTCAACGCCTCCATGGCCGCCTTGTTCGGATTCTCCCACGATGAGCTGCTCGGACGAAACCTGCTCGATTTCATCCACGAGGAGGACCAGGGCCTCGTTCGACAGAGCATGGACAGGGAGGTGGTCGCGCCCTACACAGCGCGAATCAGAAGGCGGGACGGCTCGTACTTTCAGGCCGAGATAGAGGCACGAAACTTCCTGCTCAGGGGCGAGGTCTGCCGCGTGGCCGCCGTGCGCGACATCACGGTCCGCAAACAGGCAGAGGAGGCGCTCCTGGCCGCCAAGTCCGCAGCCGAAGCAGCCAGCCGCTCCAAGTCCGAATTTCTGGCCAACATGAGCCATGAGATAAGAACCCCCCTTGGCGGGATGCAGGGTATGCTCGAACTCCTGCAAACCACTCAACTGGACCAGGAGCAGCGCCAATATGCGGGATTCGCCATGGACGCTGCCAAGCGACTGACCCGGCTCCTGGGCGACATCCTTGATCTTTCGCGCATCGAGGCGGGCAAGCTGACGATCCTGACCGATCCCTTTGACCTGCGCGAGTCGCTACGCTCCTTGGAACAACTCTTCCGCCCCGGCGCCACCCAGGCCGGAAACAGTCTCGAATTCCGCATCGCAAAGGACATTCCGGCCCTGGTCATCGGCGACGCCGTCCGGCTCCAGCAGGTGGCCAGCAACATTGTGGGCAATGCCCTCAAGTTCACCCGTGGCGGGGCCGTGACCGTGCAAGTGTCGCTTCTTTCTTCCGAGCAGGCCGACGCCCCGGCCGATACCAACGCCAAACCGCATGCCCAATGCCGGATACTCTTCAGCATCTCCGACACAGGGCCGGGCATTCCCGACGAAGCCCAGAGCCGGCTCTTCCAGCCTTTCACCCAATTGGGCGAAGGCACGCGCCGCCAGCACCAGGGCGCCGGGCTCGGGCTGTCCATCTGCAAACGGCTGGTGGAACTCATGGGCGGGACCATGTCCATCGAGAGCGAGATCGGCGTCGGCACCACGGTCCATTTCCAGATCCCCTTCGGCCTTGGCCGGGCCATTGCAAAAGAAGCGGCCCCAGGGAAACAAACAGATAGCCCTATCGCCCCCTGCCGCATCCTGGTGGCCGAGGATTCGCGGGTGAACCGGCTGGCAACGACCCGATTGCTCGAAAAGGACGGCCATACGGTGGTGGCCGTGGAGAATGGCCGACAGGCCCTTGACGCTTTGTCCGCCACCCGCTTCGACGTGGTATTCATGGACATCCAGATGCCGGTCATTGACGGTCTTGAGGCCACCCGTGCCATCCGAAACGGCGCGGCCGGGCACTACCACAGGGACATCCCCATCATCGCCCTGACCGCCTATGCCATGGCCGGAGACAGGGAATCCTTCCTCGACCAGGGCATGAACGGCTATCTGGCCAAGCCCGTGGACAGGGAGGAAATGCGCCAACAGCTTCGCCTGGTCCTCAAGAACCGCTGACGCCTGGCCGGACAGGGCTGTGGCGAAAAGCGCGGCCCGGACGACACCGCCGCCGCAACAAAAGGCGTGTGTCGGTTCAGGGCTCGAGCCCGTATTTCTGAATCTTGCGGTACAGGGTCTTGCGCCCGATGTTGAGAACCTGGGCGGCCCTTTGTCTGCTTCCGTGGCATATGGCGAGAACCCTGGCGATATGCTCGCGCTCCATGTTTTCAAGAGAAAGAGGCGGCGCGTTCGTGTTGCCCTGACCGCTGTCGAGCAACTCCTTGGGTAGGCAGTTCTCGGTTATGGCTTTGCCGTCCGAGAGAATCAGGGCCCGTTCCAGCACGTTTCGCAGCTCCCGGACATTGCCGGGCCAGTCGTAGGCCAAAAGGCGTTTCAAGGTTTTTTCCGGCATGTCCGCCACAGGTCGGCCATTGCTCAGAAGGTTGAGGAAGTGCTCAACGAGCAGCGGCAAGTCCTCCTTGCGTTCCCTCAGCCTGGGGATATGGATGTTGAAGACGTTGATGCGATGGAACAGGGCCTCGTTGAAAGCGCCGTCCTCAACGGCCTTTGCCAGGTCGCGATTGGTCGCGAACAAAAAGCGGACATCGGCCCTGCGCTCCTTGTTTTCCCCCATGCGCCGGTACATCTTCGTCTCCAGCAGACGAAGCAGCGAGGCCTGGACATCCTCGGGCAAGTCGCCGATCTCGTCGAGAAACAGCGTTCCCTTATGCGCCACCGCGACAAGTCCTTCGTGGGCCTCCGTGGCCCCGGTAAAGGAACCCTTTTTGTGGCCGAAGAGCTCGGAGCGGACCATCTCCCGAAAGAGCATGGCGCAATTCTTGACGATAAAGGGTTGCGTCGCCCTCTGCGAGCGGGTGTGAATGGCCTGCGCCACCACGTCTTTGCCCACTCCGCTTTCGCCAGTGATCAGAACAGGCACCTCGGAATGGGTCAACTTGTCGATGAGAAATTTGATCTCCTGGATGGGAGCGGAACGTCCGATGAGATTGCACCGTTCCGAGGTCGCCGCCTGGGTGTGCCGCAGGCCCCTGTTTTCCCGTTGCAGGCAGACACGCTGATAGGCGCGCTCAATGACCACCTCCAGCCTGTCCAGCTTGAATGGCTTGGTGATATAGTCGAAAACGCCCATACGCATGGCCTCCACGGCATTGTCGATGTCGCCGTGCCCGGTGATGAGGACCAGCTCCACATCCTGGGTGACCATCTTGAATTCGGCGAACAGATCAAGCCCGTCCGCATCCGGCAGACGGATGTCAAGAATGATGACATCGTATTGCTGTTTCTTGAGCGCCTGGCGGGCACTTTGTGCATTTTCCGCCGTGTGGACAATGCGGTCGCAGGAACTGAGTTCGTTTTTCAGGAGCCTGAGGATGTTCTCTTCATCATCGACAACAAGCACATGATAGGGAGACTGCATCTGTCTCTTTCTCCAATTGAATCGGGATTGTAACCTTGAAGCAGGCACCCTCGCCCTCAACGCTGTGGATATCAATGTCCCCGTCATGGTCCTTGATGATGCCATAACAGGTGGCAAGCCCGATACCGATGCCCTTGCCCATGGATTTGGTCGTGAAGAACGGGTCGAACAATCTGTCCATGATGGCCGGAGCGATGCCCGTCCCGGTATCCTCCACCTCCATGACGACCATGGTTTCCCCCTCCAGGCGGGTTCGGACGGTGATGACACCCTCCATGCCGTCCAGGGCGTCCATGGCATTGGTCACCAGGTTGAGCATGACCTGCTTAAGCCTCGGCTCGTCGGCAAAGATAAACGGCAGATCCTCTGCCAGCTCAAGCTTCAGGGATATCTTCCGAGATTTCTTCAGATGATAGCCGAGGATGGTCAGGCTCTCCCGAATGATGTCGTTGAGGCTGACCACTCCGAAAATCGATGTTTCCGGGTGGCCGAAATGGAGCAGGCTCCGCACGATTCTCTGGCAACGCGAGCACTCCCCGATGATGGTCTCGGTGTAGTCCACAAACTCGCGGGCCACATCCTCGGGCATGCACTCCGCGTACTTCTTCAGCCTACGCTGGATGCCTTCCGCGTAGCCGGAAATGGCCATGAGCGGATTGTTGACCTCGTGGGCGATGCCAGTGGCCAGGGTGCCGACCGTGGCCATCTTCTCGGCTTGGTAATACTTGGCCTGAAGCTCCTTCTCCATGGTCACGTCCCGCTTGAAGATCAACACCCTGTTTTCTTCCCCGCCAGGGCTCTTCAGCGGCGAGGCGAGCATCTCGAACTGGTGGTTGCAGTCTCCTATCCGAAACACCGCGGTCTCCTTGCAGACCGTGTTGGTGGAGATGGAACGGAACGCCGGGCACTCCGGGCAGGCTATGCCACTGTGCCGGAACAATTCATAGCAATGTCTGCCGATGGGGTTGCCCTCGGGAAAAAGCTTATGGAACTCATTGTTGACCGAAAGAATCCGCAGATCCTCCGAGAGGACCATCATCACATCGGTTATGCCGTCGATAATGGCCGCAATCTCGCGCCGCTGCTCCTCCAGCTCCCTGTTGGACTGCTGGAGCTTGGTCACGGTCTGCTGAAGCTCCTGAAAAAACCCGAGCTTGGAGTGCTCGATGCCGATGAGGTCGCTCAGAGTGGTTGCCGCAGTCATTACCAGGCTTCCTCGCAAATGGACATGAGGTCTTCCGCCGAGGCGGGCCTCGGGTTGGTCAGGTGGCAGGCATCATAGGTCGCCGTGGCACATATCTGTTCAAGATCGGACTTCTCCGGCACCAGTTCCCGCAGCTTGGTATTGAGATTCAACTCCCCAAAAAGCCGCTCGAGCCTTTCGATCCCCATGTGGGCGGCCTCCCTGTCTGAAGCCGTGTCAGTTAAGGCGATCAATCGGCCGATATCCCCCATCTTCGCCATGCACGACGGCATGTTGTAACGCATGACCGAGGGCAGAAGCGTCGGATGAACCCAGCCGTGAAGCACGTCGCACACCCCGCCGAGGGCGTGGGCCAGAGCATGCAGATCTCCCAGCCCCGCGTTGCTGAAGGACATTCCGGCAGAGGTGCTGGCGATGGAGAGCTGCTCCAGAGCCTGTATGTCCTTATCCTCGGCTGCGGGGATGAGATTGTCAATGATCAGCCGGATGGCGTTGCGGGCATGCAGCTCGGTGAACGGCGAGGCGAGCCTGGACACATAGGACTCAATGGCGTGGGCCAGGGCGTCGATGCCCGAGGCGAGGATCAGGCTACGGTCCTGGGTGACCAGGAGCTGCGGATCGATGATGGATATGCCCGGCACCAACGAGCGGCTGATGATGGACATCTTCACTCGTCTCTTTATGTCGGTGATGATACAGAACTGCGAGATGTCGGAGCTGCTTCCGGCGGTGCTGGGGATGAAGATCATGGGCGGCAGGGGCCGCATGATCCTGTTGGCTCCTTCGTAGTCCCTGATCTCCCCCCCGTTGCCTACAATGGTGGCGATGCCCTTTGCCGCATCCATGGGGCTGCCGCCCCCGATGGCGACCACAACGTCGCACTCCCCCTCGCGGTAGGCTTCGACCCCTTGTTGGACCTGTGTGTCCCTGGGGTTGGAGTTGACATCGTTGAAATACACGCACTCCAGCCCGTTGGCCCTCAGGATTCCCTTGACCAATCCGACCCAGCCGGCATCTTCAACACCCTTGTCGCTGACAAAGAACACCCGTTGGGCACCTACCCGCTTGGCGCATTGCGCCAGATGGGTGATAGCGCCGCGACCGAAAATGACATCCGGTATGGCGAATTTCGTACTGAGCATCACACGTACCACCAAAGTTGCCCGGCTTGACAACCGTGTTTAAGGCTCCGGGCCCGACACCATGAAGGGCCACCGACATTGCATCATCCCCGTACCCATTGGAACGACTCGCCCCAATCTCCTCCACCATATGGCCTCCCCGGACAGCCCCTGCACAGCGGGTCATCATTTGACCCAGGCGACCATGCAGCAGCTGTCCAACCATACGGGATGCGACGCATCAAGAACAACCGGAATCATGCAGTTTCCCCGCGACACTCACATTGCGTCTTGTTATTGGCTATTCATATACCCAGGGGGTTGTCAACGCCGCTTTCCGCGCCACTTTTGACATTATTGTAACACCTGCAAGGCGGCGACTGAATGCAATATAAGACGTTTGCCGGGTATTGCAATGGTGCCGTTTTTCCGGGTCGGAAAGGGGGAGGCAGCGTACCGGAAAGCATACGTCGCCAGGGAGCCATGCGTCGGGCTGCAAAGCCATGGCTGGCCGTCCACGGTCGGTCGATGTCCTGCTGATGACACCCCGGGAGTTTCCTGTTTCCCAGGGCGGCGGCGTCCTGTAGAAGCCGATCAGGTCTCTGGCGAGACGCCGCATATCCTCGCAGGCCCTGGGCCGTAATCCGCAGCACTCAGTAGGCGCAGCCCACGCCGGCCCCGATGACAGAGTCCTGACTGGCCTGCCGAGTCATGGGGCTGTCGCCCCCGGACTAAAAGGAGCCGAAGGTGATGACCCCGCATGCGCCGTCGGACCGCTGACGGTTTCGTGGCAGGACCACGACCCTGCCTCCCTCGACCTGCCAGGAATCGACGATACCGGCTTCTTCCATGGCGTGAAGGGCCTTCACAACCAGTTTGGGAAAGATGTACCGGGTGCGGCTGCTCATGCCGCACAGCGTGTGCAGACTGGGAATATCGGCTTTGAAGCCGCCCGAGAACGCCAGGACCACCCCCTGGAGCCACTTGGCCAAGCCGTTGCGCCGCAAGGCGAAACGGCTGTCAAAGGCCCTGTACCAGCTCCGCTGCGCACTCAGTGCATTCACAATATCGCGGTTCACCTCGACAAGGCAGCGCTCCTTGGTCTGGTCAAGAAGCACTCGGTCGAGGAGTCGGGTCATGGATCGGTAGCCATCGCCTTCTATGCACAACGAGCCGGTGTGCAAGCGAAACAGGCTTGCATAGACCTGCTCCCTGTTCTCCTCGGAGTTGCGGAGCCTTGCTTCTCGAAGCAGGGCCGCCGCGTCGACCTGCACCTTCCCGGCCGCGCCCCGCGCACCAGGGGAGCGCATGGCGCAATGAAGGAGAACATCGAGATCCCACTGATCAAAAGTCTCGCCGGTAAAAGCGACTCTCTTGTTCCGGCTCAATCCGACGAGATCCTTGTCTTTCACGAAACCCGATCTGCCCATGAAGGATGCGGCAAAGAGGTTCGAAAGCAGGTAGGTGCCGATCCGCAATTGTCGGAACTCCCTGCCGGGGCGGGAAGCCTCGAAGAACCCCTTGCTGTCCGGGACGGAGAACAGGCCGGGCATTCCACTGATCTCGCTCGCAAATGAGGACTCAAACATAGCGCCTCCTCGGTGTCGCCAAAGCGGTTCCAGGCATCAGTCGCCGAGCAGTCTGAGCTGCACGCAACCGGACAAGGGCCGCAGACGATCCTCCATCTCTTTTGGCGAATCGAGTGGTTCGCCGTTCACACTCACCGCATTCAGATCGGCAAAAAATCGGACCGGGCGACGGCCGAGCAATGTGCATAGCCGTTCCACAGGGAAAAATATCCCGCGTGCAAGAAAATCCCGCGCCAGATCCCTGGCCAGCAGGTTGAACAGCTTCACCTGGATCAGGCACCGCTTTCCCCTGCCCGCAGCCCTGTCATCCCCACCTGCGGAATCATGGCTGATGGAGTGCCGCATCTTGGCGAAAAACCCTCGTTTGCGCATGGTGGCCCCCACCAGGCCGGGCATGGCCGCAGACAGTGCCAGGCGGTCGTCCCCGCGCAGGACCGCCGCATCCACGTCATCCACAGGCCTGCTGTTGAGAAAAATTGTCTGGATGTTCTTCTCCGTATAGTCCCCGCACAGGGCCAACTGACAACACAGGAACTCCCTGATGGTGCACCTGTCGACAAAACTCACCTGGAAACCCTCCTGAAGGAGAAAGTCGAAGATTTCAGGCCGCGAGGTCCTGAATTCCACGACTGCGCCCGCAACGCCGCCGTCATTCCCGCCACCGTGCGTCTTCACGAAACACACCCTCCATCCTGTGGGTTGCCTTTCAGCAGGCCCCGGCCCCTGGCGGAAGATCCGCCCGGGACCGGGGAAGGCTGAGGGTGGTTAGAAGGCGTGGACTTGATCCAACTCTTCGCCCGGAACATCGAAGACCACGTTATGGGGCTTCAAAGGTTCCCGGGTGAAGTAGGAGGGCAGTCTGTCGTGTTCCTTGGTGAAACCGGCGGAAGCATTGAACCCGCGCTCCATGCGCAGGATGGTTTTTCCCAGCTCGACCACGTCATCGCCGGTAAGGCTGAGACCGTGCATGGCGTTGATGGTTTCGACCATAGCGTCGAAGGTGTCCTGCTGATCGAGGATGGCAAAGGCGACGAAGAGGCAGAAACCCGTGGAATCCAGAGCCGCCGTCGCAATTTGAAGATTGCGTGAAACGTCTGCCTGGCCCTCGGGAGAAAGGGGATCAATGTCTCCTCCGACCTTCAGGATGTTGGGAGCGACCGCGTATCCGGCGGTATGGTCCGCCCCCTGGGTCGAGGTGGCGTAGGTAACGCCGATGCCCTTGACCGCCCGGGGATCATAGGCGGGCATGGCTTGGCCCTTGACCACCGGGGCGCGCTCGACACCAAAGCACCGGGCCACCGTGGCCGCTCCCGCGCCGAGGATGCAGCCAAGAGGAGTGCCCTGGCCGGCCTCCTCCACAAGGCGGATGGCGCCTTCGGCATCGCCGAACTCGATGACTCCGGCCTCCATGGCCACACCGATGGACACGCCCATCTCGATGGTGTCGAATCCGTAATTGTCGTCCAGAAAATCGAGCTTGGCGACAACATCAAGGTCGCTGATGCCGCAGTTGCCCCCGTGGGCCCAGACGGTCTCATACTCGGGTTGCTTGGTCAGGTAGTTGCCGTCCTTGTCGTAATAGGTGCCCGAGCACTGAATGCTGCATCCCCGGTGGCAACCGTGGGTGGAAGAGCCCGGTCCGCCCCGCTCGTCTTCCAGGGCGGCCTGGGTCTCGCCGCTGATGTCCGCGGCCCTGTCGAACTGACCCTGGCCAAAATTGTAGGCGGGGTAGCCGCCTGCCTCGTTGAGTACGTTGGTCAGGATGTTGGTGCCGTATACGGGCAACCCCTGGCCGGTGACTCCGTGGCGCTTGAGCCCCTCGACAAAGGCTCTGTTGGCGGCCTTGAACTTTTCCGGGTCAACAGGCTTGCGCATCTTGGTCCCTGCGGGATCGACGATGATGGCCTTGACGCCCTTGGACCCCATGACCGCGCCGACACCGCCGCGGCCAGCATGGCGCGAGGGACGGAATTCCGGGTCGGTGACGGCGATGGTGGAGTTGGACATCTTCCTTTCGCCGGCAGGCCCGATGGAGATGACGGCCACGCTGTCGCCGCAGGTTTCCTTGAGCTTTTCGCACAAGGCATAGTTGGGCAGCAGGGCCAGGCTCTTGTCCACCTCCACCTTGACCCCGTCGGTGTTGACGGTGATCTTGTAAAGATCCGAGCCGTTATGCTCCCCTTCGAGCACTATGGCCGCGATTCCGAGCCGACCGAGATAATGCGCGGCCTGGCCCCCCGAATTGGCTTCCTTGATGCCGCCGGTCAGGGGGCTCTTGCAGCCCACCGAGAGGCGGCCGGAGGTGCTGGCAGCAGAACCCGCCATCAGGCCGGGCGCGATGACCAGCTTGTTTTCCGGGCCAAGCGGGTGGCAGGTCGGAGGGACCTCGGCGCAGACAATAGCCGAGGTCAGGGCGCGTCCGCCAAAACCGGCATACTTGCCAAGGCCCTCTTCCGTGACCCTGGGGCCGCCGGGTGCTCCAACATCGATCCTGATAATTCTGTCCATTGTGTCCTCCTGATGACTGTTGAAAATCGACCCGGCCACCTGATGCAGTCGAGACCGCGCATATCCTGAGGGCGGCCGACGCCATAAATTTCGGCCGCCTTCACTCTGCGCCCAGTTGTGCGCTCACCTTGCCGAGTTCCTTGAGATGCCGACGTTCCTCCTCGTAGCATTGCTGCACGGCGGATTTCTCCGAGTCAGGCACCAGCTCCTTCATCTCAAGAAAGAAAAGCATGGTGTCCTTCTCGAAATTCATTGCCATCCTGAGCACTTCCAGCTCGTCCCCAGCCTGGATCATGTACTGCCGCGCCAGATCATTGAAGAGCATGTGCGATTCGATGAGGGCGGAAAGATACTGCATGTATTCGTCCTGCGTCGCCCAGGCCGGAATGCCCACCTTGCCAAGGCGCGAAACCATGCTGCGGAAGAACTCCTCGTGCTTCGCCTCCTCATCGGCAAGATACCGAAAGATCTCCCTGACGCGGGGACTTGTGACGTTTTCCGCGGCCTGCAAGTAGAACTCCCGACCTTTCTTCTCTATCTCTATGGCGATATTCGCAATTTCGCTGGCGCTGAAAAAATGAGCCATGGCATACCCCGTGATGGTGCTTGTGTGTTGCCGGACAAAGGAAACGGCTTCGGCAGGGCCGCTCCAACCCGCTTGCCAGATGACGCCTAAAGTTCGTTGGGCAGCGCCTTGAGCTGCGCATAGGTGTAGACCGGACCATCCACGCAAACGTAGCTCCCCCCGATGTTGCAGCGGCCACAGATACCCACGCCGCATTTCATGCGTTTTTCCAGGGTGGTGATGATCTGGTCATCCTGAAAACCGAGCTTCTGCAGGGCCTGCAGGGTGAACTTGATCATGATGGGCGGGCCACAGGTGACGGCCACGGCATTGCCCGGAGAAGGAGCCATCTCCAAAAGGACGTTGGGAATCAGCCCCACTGAATGCTCCCACCCCTCGGCCGGGACATCGATGGTCAGCACGGTGTTCATGTCGCCGCGCTCAAGCCACTCTGGCAGCTCGTATTGAAAGGCCATGTCCTGGGGAGTCCTGGCTCCGTAAAGCACGGAGATATCCCCATAGTCGCCCCGATTGTCGAGCATGTAGAGCAGCAGCGTCCTCAAGGGGGCCATGCCTATTCCGCCCCCGATGAACACGATGTCCCTGCCCTTGAGCTCTTCATGGGGAAACCAATTGCCCAAGGGAGCGCGGACGCCGATCTGATCCCCTGCAGACAGGGAGTGCAGTTTGGCCGTGACCTCTCCGGCGCACATGACGCTGAACTGCAGGTAGTCCATGCGCGTGGGCGGCGAATTGATGACAAAGGTGGACTCCCCGGTTCCGAAAACCGAAAGCTGACCAACCTGCCCCGGATGAAAGGTGAAGTTGCGCATTGCCTCCTCGCTGTTGAGCACCACGCGGAAGGTCTTGATGGTCGGCGTCTCCTGAATGGTCTCCACAATGGTGGCGACAGACGGAAGATAGGGATTTATTGCTTGTTTCATCTTGGTTTCCTGTGCATGGGCCTACCCCTTGGGCCGAGGGGCCGGGGCGGCTATGGCATTGAGTACGATGGCCCGAATGTCCACTGAGGCCGGACAGCTCCTGATGCACCTGCCGCACCCGCAGCAGGCAATGTTGCCGCCATGAAGCGACGGGTAGTAGCTGAACTTGTGACCCACGCGGTTCTTGAGCCGATGCGCCTTGGTCGGCCTGGGGTTGTGGCCGCTGGCCTCCATGGTGAAAAGATGGGACATGCAGTAGTCCCAGGTGCGCAGCCGGACGCCCTCGTGACCGAATTTTTCGTCTGTGATGTTGAAGCAATAGCAGGTGGGGCACAGATAGGTGCACACCCCGCAACTGATGCACTTCGCAGACTCCGCTTCCCAGAACCCTGCGTCGTCGAAAAGCGCGAGCAGCTTTTCTCTGGCCGCGCCCACATCGACGGGCTCCCCCATTGCGGCCTCTGCGGCGGCCTGCACCTTGCGGGCCTCGGTCATCTGGGCATCCGAGGCGTCAGGGAGTTCCGTCCCGATCACCTCGTCTCCTCTGGCGGTGAGTGTTTCAAACACATGGCCGTCGGCAACGGGAGTCATGAGCACATCCGACCCTGCGGTGGAGGCCGGCCCTCCTCCCATCCAATGACAGAAGCAGGTAGTGGCGGGCTTGCTACAGACCAGGCTCACGAGAACGGTCATTTCCCGACGGTTCAGGTAGTTAAGATCCCTGACCCGATCCGAGTCGTAAACCCGGTCAAAGGTCTTGAAAGCGGCAGCGTCGCAGGGCCTCCCGCCGATCACCACAGTGGGCACACCATCACGCCGCTCCGCCACCTCGACCTCGACGCGGCCCGGTTCCTCGGGGTCTTTCTCGTACTTGTAGGCAAGCAGCGCCTCGCACCGGGGAAAAACCGCAGCCTTGGGCGACTCGGTGGGGCGGGCCTTCAGCTCCACGGGCATGGCCGGGTCAAAGGGACGAAAGACCACGGCATTGCCCTCGCGACGAGGCACAAGCGCCCGGTATCGTTCGGAGATCCGGCCCAGCCAAGCATCGAGTTCAGTATGAGCAATGAATTTGGCAGCCATTACCAGCCCCTCTCGTTGATTTTTTCCTCTTCAACCTTGAACGAAAGCAAAGGCGGCGTGGCATCGATACGGGTTCCGGCCCTGTAATCGAAAAGCGCATCGATCTCCTTGTTCATCTTGCGCCTGAGCAGCAACAACGGAATGGACATGGGACAGGAGCGCTCACATTCGCCGCACTCGGTACAGCGTCCGGCCAGGTGCATGGTGTGGATTATCTGGAAGAGCAGCTTGTTTTCGACGGTGTCTTCCTGGGTCATCCAGTGCGGATCGCGGCTCTGGGCCACGCAGTGATCACGGCATACGCACATGGGACAGGCGTTGCGGCACGCATAGCAGCGGACGCAGCGGTCCATGGCCTCCAGCCAGTGGTTCATCCGCGCCTCCAGGGGCTGCTCCTCGAACGTCGCCACATCGGCATAGTCGTCGACGACATCGCCGGGCCTCGGCTCCCCGACAAGCACGTCGAACAGCAGCGGGGTATTGTACTGGCATCGCCCGCACTTGTCTGCGGCCACCTCTTCCAGCGCAAAGGAATTCTGAACGCCCTCGCTGGCGACAGTCACGCTGTCGGCCGAGAACTCGACGCCCTCCACATAGTCAAGAGAGCCCATTTTCCGGCCGATCTTCCCGACCGAGACGACCCCGGAGCATGGCACACCAAAAACGACCAGATCTTCCCGGTTGATCAGCTTTTCCTGAAGCAGTTCGACGATGGTGCGGCTGTCGCACCCCTTGACCACGATGCCTATCTTCCTGCCCTTGAGGCCGGTCAGGTGCGTTGCAAGGTTGTGCACGCATTGCGGCCCGATGATCAGCCTGTCCACGTCGTCAGGCTGGCGCATGAACAGGGGCGTTGCCCGCAGAGGGTCGAAACCCGCCTCCCAACCGATGACAAGGTCGAGAGCGGGAAGCCTGTCTCTTATCTGTTGTTTCAATTCTTCCAGATGCTGCATCGATTCACTCCGTTGATACCCGGTTACACGGCCTTGGCGGCCAGGGTCCTGGCCAGGACAAGCGCTTCCCTGTTGATCTTGGGGGCAGGGCCGAGCTGATGAATGTGTTCGGTGAATGTCGAAACCACGGTCTTCCACTTCTGCCCTTCTGACGCCGAAACCCAGGTGTATTCGAACCGCCGATGGTCTATGCCCAGTATGGGCAGGAACTTCTTGAGCACCTCAAGCCGACGGCGGGCGTAAAAGTTGCCCTCGCTATAGTGACAGTCCCGGGGGTGACACCCTGACACGAGGACGCCATCGGCCCCGTTGATCAGGCTTTTGACCACAAAAAGGGGATCAATGCGCCCGGAGCAGGGAACCCGGATGATTCGCAGATCCGTAGGCTGCTGAAAGCGCCCGACACCGGCCGTGTCCGCTCCGCCGTATGAGCACCAGTTACAGAGAAAACCGACTATTCGTAGTTCTGTTGCATCGACTGCTGACATAAGACATTGACCTCCGCGAGGATCTGATTGTCGGTGAAGTGCTGGAGTTGGATCGCCCCTTGCGGGCAGGTGGAAGTGCAGATGCCGCACCCCTGGCAAATGGTTTCGATGACGCTGGCCTTGGGCTCGCCGCGGAAGTCGATGGCTTCGATGGCGCTGTAGGGGCAGGTCTCGATGCACTTGCCGCACCCGACGCAGCGCTTGATGTCCACCTCTGATATCTGCGGGTCGCTTTCCACCTGGTCCTTGGAGAAAAGAGCCAGCACCTTGGCGGCCGCAGCGCTGCCCTGCCCGACAGAAGAGGGAATGTCCTTGGGCCCCTGGCAGGCTCCGGCCAGGTAGACGCCCGCGGTGTTCGTCTCCACGGGGCGGAGCTTCGGGTGGCTCTCCATGTAGAAGCCGTATGCGTCGTAGGATATGCGGAGCTTCTCGGCCAACTGGGGGGCGCCCTTGGCGGACTCGGCCCCAACGGCCAGGACCACGAGATCGGCCTCGATCTCCACGGCGGTTCCCATGAGGGTGTCCGCGCCGCGCACAACGTATCTGCCGCCCTTGGGATGGATCATGGAAACGCGGCCCCGGATGTACTTGGCGCCGTAGTCTTCCATGGCGCGGCGGGTGAACTCGTCGTACATCTTGCCCGGAGCGCGGATGTCCATGTAAAAGACATAGGATTGCGACTCGGGAAGATGATCCTTGGTCAGGATGGCCTGCTTGGCCGTGTACATGCAGCAAAAGCCGGAGCAGTACGGTCGGCCCACGCTCTTGTCCCTGGAGCCGACGCATTGGATGAAGACGATGTTTTCCGGCTCCCTGCCGTCGGAAGGCCGCTTGATGTGCCCCCCCGTGGGGCCGGAAGCCGAGAGCAGTCTCTCGTACTGCATGGAGGTGATGACATCGGCATAACGGCCACCCCCGTATTCCCCGTAGCGAGTATGGTCGAACAGATCGTACCCCGTGGCCACCACGATGGCACCGACCGATTCCACGACTTCCCGGTCCACTTGGTCAAACCGGATCGCCTTGGTGGGACAAAGCTTCTCGCACACGCCACATTTGCCCTTGGTCAGCTTCAGGCAGTACTCGGGATCAATGGAAGCCTTCCTTGGTATGGCCTGCGGAAACGGGATATTAATGGCCGTGGTCGTGCCGATTTCCTCGTTGAACACGTCCCGCGATTTCTTGCTGGGGCATTTCTCCATGCACAGGCCGCAGCCCGTGCAGGCATCCCAGTCCACATACGAGGCCTTGTTGGTAACCGTCACCTCGAAATTGCCGACATAGCCCTTGAGCCCGGAAACTTCAGAGCTGGCGTACAGGGTGATGTTCGGATGCTGGGCGATATCGACCATCTTGGGGCCGAGGATGCAGCTTGAGCAGTCGATGGTGGGGAAGGTCTTGTCCAGCTTGGACATCTTGCCGCCGATGGAGGGGGTCTTTTCGACGAGAACCACCTCAAGCCCGCCATCGGCGCAATCCAGGGCGGCCTGGATGCCGGCCACGCCGCCGCCGATAACCATGACGCGCTTGTTGACGCTGAACTTCTTCGAGGTGAGCCCCTTGTCGTGGGTCAGCTTGGCAGCGGCCATTGCCACCAGGTCAACGGCCTTTCTGGTGTTAGCCTCGATATCCTTGCCGATCCAGGAGACATGCTCGCGGATATTGGCCATCTCGAACATGTATCGGTTAAGACCGGCCCGCTCCAACGTGCGGCGGAAGGTGGGCTCGTGCATGCGCGGGGTGCACGAGGCCACCACCACGCCATCAAGCCCATGTTCCTTGATGGCTTCAATGATTCCCTCCTGCCCCGGTTCGGAACAGGCGTACATCGTGTCGCTGGCAAAGACCACCTCGGGGAGCGTTCGGGCCTGATCGGCGACCGCCTTGACATCCACGGTGCCAGCGATGTTGCTCCCGCAATGACAGACAAAGACACCTATTTTCATGCGACTGACGCTCCTTGGGATTCGGCTCGTTGGAATGCGGCCCGCTGCGCCTCCTCCATGGTGTGAAAGACCCTGGCAGGGGAAACGACCAGCTTGTCCAGCATCAGACTTTCATCTCCCAGGCCCAGGGCCTTGCCGATGAGCTGGGTGTAGTAGAACACCGGCATGTCGTGCCGGGCGTTGTTGGCGGCGTTGATCTGCCCTTGCCTGAGGTCCAGATTCATCTGGCACAGAGGGCAGGCAGTGACCATGGCATGGGCACCGACATCCTCGGCAGCGTCCAGCAGCTTGCCGGAAAGCTTCATGACCACGTCTCTTCTGGCCACGCCGAATGAGGCCCCGCAACACTCGACCTTCAGCGCAAAGGGTGCCACCTCGGCACCCAGGGCGGCCATCAGCCGATCCATGGCCACGGGATTCTCGCAGTCGTCAAATTCCATGACCTCTGGCGGCCGGTTCATGATGCAGCCATAGTAGGGAGCAAGCCGCAGCCCGGTCAGAGGCCGGACGACTTTTCCGGCGACCCTATCCGGGCCGATTGCCTCCGCCAGAAGCTGCAGCACCGACATGACCGGCAGTCTGTTTTCCACGGGATGTCCAAGCAACGACTCGACCTTGCCCTTGAACGCGTCGTCACGCATGCGATGACTGGCTGTCTTGAGATTGGTCAGACAGCTGGGGCACGGGGTGACGATTCCCGCCACATCCAGGGTCTCCGCCTGTGCGATGTTGCGGGCTGAAAGCGCACAGGAAAGCACATGGTCAACCGTGTGCGCCGGAGTGGAGCCGCAACAGCTCCAGTCCGGGATGTCCACAAGGCCGACCCCCAGCGCCTTGCAGATGGCGCGGGTGGATCGGTCGTACTCGGCCGAGGTTCCCAGCCCTGAGCACCCGGGGTAGTATGCGTAGGTTGCACTCACGACTTGCGCTCCTCATGGTAGCGTTTGAAAATCTCGATCACGCTCTGCCTGCCGACAATGGGGTGCGGTCTGAAGCTCAGTTTGCCCTTGGGGAGCATGTCCTTGGCCAGATCCGCGTCGGTCAGGACTCGCCCGGTCTTGAGCATGTACCCGGCGACGACTCCCATCTCGAAGACCCGTCCGTGTTTTTTGACCGAATCAAGAAAACTATCCCAAAACGCCTTGATCGCTGGCTCTGGAGCATGCCCGGCCCGCCGGGCCATATGACGCAGCACGTCCATGATCCGCGCCACGTCGATATTGTTCGGGCAGCGGGTCGTGCACGACTCGCAGGTGGCGCACAGCCACAAGGATTTGCAGGAAAGGACCGTATCCCGCTGGCCAGCCTGCACAAGGCGCATAATCTGACTGACGGGAATGTCGTAAAAGGATGTGTACGGGCACCCCGCCGTACAGTTGCCGCATTGATAGCAAAGACTCAGGTTCTGCCCGCTTTCCGCCTCCACCTGACGGACGAAGTCCGCATCATGGGAGGCGTCGAGAGATATTGTGTTCATGTGTCGCGTCCGTATCGTTTCTTGGTCGGCCGCTGCCGAAAGCCCGCCCGGGATCTGCGCCCAACCCGCCAAAGACGTTCTCCTGCCGTGCGCTCAGGACCGGGAGAGGCGCCTTCCCCCGGTCCGTTTCACGACCTACAACGCCGCAGCGTAGATATCGGCCACATCCTTGTCGTTGGGGCAACGCGGGTTGGTGAAGCCGCAGGCGTCCTTCTGGGCGTTTCCGGTCATGATTGCGATGTCTTCGGCCTTGACCTCCTTACCGTACCGCTTCCCAAGCTCGACGAGCCCGGAGGGGATGCCCACATCCGCAGAGAGCTTCCTGATGGCGTCAAGGGCCAGCTCGGCCGCGTCTCGCGGAGACAGACCTTCGGTGTTTTCACCCATGATTTCAGCCATTTTGACGAAACGATCGACCTTCGCGATGAGGTTGAATTTCTCAACATGGGGCAGCAGGATGGCATTGCACTCGCCATGGGGAAGGTCATAGAAGCCGCCGAGCTGATGGGCCATGGCATGAACGTGCCCCAGAGAGGCGTTGTTGAAGGCCATACCGGCGAGATACTGGGCAAAGCACATGCCTTCGCGGGCAACGATGTCCTTGCCGTTGGCCACAGCGGGGCGCAGGTGCTGGAAAATCAGTTCGATGGCCTTTTCGGCACAGGCGTCGGTCATGGGAGTGGCGATGGTGGAGACGTAAGCCTCCACGGCATGGGTCAGGGCATCCATGCCGGTGGCGGCGGTCAGGGCCGGGGGCATGCCCACCATCAGCAGCGGATCGTCCAGGGCGATGCCGGGCGTCACGCGCCAATCCACAATGGCCATCTTCACCTTGCGCGAAAGATCGGTGATGATGCAGAAACGGGTCATTTCAGAGGCGGTACCGGCAGTGGTGTTCACCGCGACATAGGGAGGCAGGGGCTTGGTGGACTTGTCCACTCCCTCGTAGTCGTGGATGGTGCCGCCGTTGGACACGACCAGACCAATGCCCTTGCCGCAGTCGTGGGAAGAGCCGCCGCCCAGGGTGATGAGGCTGTCGCACTTGGCGTTCTTGTAGAACTCCACACCCTCGGCCACGTTGGCGTCGGTCGGATTGGGGATGGTCTTGTCATAGACTTCGTACTTGATCTTGGCGGCGTCAAGGATGTCCGTGATCTGCTTGAGGATTCCGGTGGCCACGATACCGGGATCGGTGACGATCAGGGGCTTTTTGCCTCCAAGGGCCTTGATCTTCTTGGGAATCTCCTTCGAGGCCCCAATGCCGATAAGGGTCACGCTGGGAATGAAGAAACCGTTAACTTGTTCAAGCACTGCCATAACACATCTCCTTAGGGTTTATGCTGGGTTGAGGTGTCTCAATCAATCTGGAGCCGCAACTCACACCCCATAGGCAAACAGTGTGCCAAGACATAATATCACATCATTTTAGCGCGTTAAGAACAAGACAGCTTGAAGTGGGCTTTGTGGAGGGGGCATTTTGCCCCATCCAGGCAACGGCTCAGGGGTTTCACCCCACGCCAGCAATTTTCTCCTTTGTTTCATGACATTTAGCCATCGTGTCATTTTGACCCGAACCATTCTCCCTTTTGGGTCAAATCCGCCCATGCCTCTCCTTCTCGGCAAAGGCCGACCCTGTAGCCGGACCAAATGGCCGGGCACTTGATGGAATTTTCCCGGTTTGTTTTGCCAGACACGACCGGGTAGGGTATCCTGAAACCCAAAAAATGGAGGAAACCATGGGACGCGAGACCGTGCTTTTCAAGAGTGAGGAAAGAAAATCCGCGGCCGAAGCGGCCGCAGTGCTACGGACCATCGCCGACAGGATCGAATCCGGCCAGATCACCCTGACGGGCCAGGGAGGGGAAGTCTCCCTCGTCATCCCGCCCCAGGTCACTCTGGAGATCAAGGCCGAGGAGGAAGAGGGCCGCACCCTCAAACGCTCCCTTGAAATCGAACTGGAATGGGCCGAGGGCGACACCGGCCCGGACACAGGCGTGAAGATCGGTTAAACGGAAGCGGCCGGAATGACCGGGGCACCTGCCCCTGGCATCTCCGGCCTTCGGCAGCCACAGAAAAAGGCCGGACATCGCTGTCCGGCCTCTTTCATGCTATTTGTGTGCGTTTCCGCTCTTACTTCTCGTTCTTTTCCTTGGGTGCCTCGGAGATGGCGCACTCGGTGGTCAGGAGCATGCTGGCCACGCTGGCCGCGTTCTGCAGGGCGATGCGCGTGACCTTCTTGGGATCGATGACGCCCTCCTTGACCAGATCCACGTACTGGCCGGTGGCGGCGTTGAAGCCGTTGGCACCCTTCAATTCCTTGACCTTCTCCACCACCACGGTACCTTCGAGGCCGCAGTTGTTGGCAATCTGCCTGAGCGGCTCCTCCACGGCCCGGACGATGATACGTACACCGGCCATTTCAGTATCGTCGGCCAGCTTGAGCTTGGCCAGCACCTTGCCTGCGCGCACCAGGGCGGTGCCGCCGCCGGGCACGATACCCTCGTCCACGGCGGCGCGGGTGGCGTTGAGGGCGTCCTCCACGCGGTCCTTGCGCTCCTTCATCTCGATCTCGGTGGGAGCGCCCACCTTGACCACGGCCACGCCGCCCGCCAGCCGCGCCAAGCGCTCCTGAAGCTTCTCGCGGTCATAGTCGCTGGTGGCGTTGCGAATGAGATGGTTGATCTCTTCGCAGCGGCCGGTGATGGCCTTCTTGTCGCCAGCGCCGCCCACGATGAGGGTATTCTTCTTGCCCACCACGACCTTCTTGGCCGTGCCGAAGTCCTGGGGCTTGATGGATTCGAGGGTCACGCCCGCATCCTCGGAGATGACGCTGGCGCCGGTCATGACGGCGATGTCGCGGACCATGTCCTTGCGCCGGTCGCCAAAGCCCGGAGCCTTGACCGCGCAGACCTTGAGGGCGCCGCGCATGGCGTTGATGGTCAGTCCGGCCAGGGCCTCGTTCTCAACGGTCTCGGCGATGATCAGCAGGGGCCGACCGGCCTTGGCCACGGCTTCGAGGATGGGGATCAACGGCTTGATGTTGGAAATCTTGCCTTCGGAGAGCAGGATGAAGGGCTTCTCGAAGATGGCCTCCTGCTTGTCCTGGTTGGTCACGAAATAGGGGGAGAGCCAGCCGTTGTCCCACTGCATACCTTCGACCACGTCCAGTTCGGTGGTCAGGCCCTGGGATTCCTCCACGGTGATGACGCCGTTGTCGCCCACCTTTTCGACAGCCTCGGCCAGGATGGCGCCGATGGTCTCGTCGTTGTTGGCGGAAATGGCGCCCACCTGGGCGATCTCCGAGCTTTTCTTGACCGGCTTGGCCAGGGAATCCAACTCGGCCACCACAGCCTCAACAGCGGCGTCGACGCCGCGCTTGATGGACATGGGATTGCGGCCGGCGGCCAGCAGCTTGACGCCCTCGTTAAAAATGACCTGGGCCAGAATGGTGGCGGTGGTGGTGCCGTCGCCTGCAATCTCGTTGGTCTTGGAGGCAACCTCCTTGACCATCTGGGCGCCCATGTTCTCGAGCTTGTCCTCAAGGGTGATCTTCTCGGCCACGGTGACGCCGTCCTTGGTCACCTGGGGTGCGCCCCAGGTCTTTTCCAGCATCACGTTGCGGCCCTTGGGACCGAGAGTGACCTTGACCGCGTCGGCGAGAATGTTCACGCCGCGCTGCATGCCCTCGCGGGCAATGGCTTTGTAGTCGATGGCTTTGGCTGACATTGCTTTTCGTCCTGTCGGTATGGGTGAAAAAGGTTAACTGACCGTTGAAAAAGTCCAATCATGCAGACTGTTCAAAAATGGTGAAATGCGAGGCGCGAAAAAAGTTCAAGGCCGAAGCGTACTTCCTGTACGCGAGGGGTTGATTCGCCCCGTCCTGGGGCTCACCCCTTCGGGGCGTCGGCAGAAGCCGACATCCAAATCCGCTGTCCTGCGGATTTGAGAACTTTTTTGAAGCAACGACGCAGATTGCCATTTTTCAACAGCCTGCTAGGCGAACACGCCAAGGATGTCGTCCTCGCGCATGATGACGAGATCGTCGCCGTCCATCCGAAACTCGCTTCCGGCATACTTGGCAAAGAGAATGGCATCGCCCTTCTTGACGGTCTTGCAATCAGGGCCGGCGGCCAGAACGGTCCCCGCCTGGGGCTTTTCCTTGGCGGAGTCCGGGATGTAGATGCCCCCGGCGGTCTTCTCCTCTCCTTCCTTCCTCTTGACGATGACGCGGTCGTGCAGGGGATTCAAACTCATCGGTATTCTCCTTTATGAACGAGACAGGCCGCCTTCCGGCGGCGCATTGGTGTTGACTGCGCAGACAGATAAGAACCCTGGCCGCCATGTCAACCGCGCCCCAGGATTTTTTTTCATCCCTGCGGCGACCGGCAGGGCAGGAGAGAGAGGGATCGGAAATAGAGCTTGGCAAACCCGTCGATTGCAACGGCTGCGGCTTTGAGGGGAAGGCCTTGTCTGATTTCATGATTTTTGATGCGCCTGTCCTGCGGCGTCCGGGAAGCGGCCTTGTCATACCCGGCCGGGGACGCTACCGTGTATCCTGAAAAATCAGAGCAAGAAACACCCGGGGGGAATCATGGAATCGAATACTCGACGTTTGGTGGTGGTGTCCAACCGCCTCCCGGCGGCCCTGGCCCTGGAGGACGGCCGCTGGCAGGTCAGGGCCGGAGCTGGCGGGCTGGTCTCCGCCCTGGCGCCAGTGCTGCGCGACCGGGGGGGGATGTGGATAGGCTGGTCCGGCACTTCGGACCCGGAGGTGGACGCAGCCGGGCTATTGGCGGACTTCTCGTCCGAGGCCGGGTATGACCTCTACACCGTGCCCCTGACGGCGGATGAAGTGGCGGGGTACTACTTCGGCTTTTCCAACGAGATCATCTGGCCGCTGTTTCACGATCTGCAAACACGCTGCCGTTTCGACCCGGACTATTGGCGCATGTACCTCGACGTGAACTTCAAGTTCGCCGAGGTGGTCGCCCGCAAGACCACGCCTGACGACTATGTCTGGATTCACGACTATCATCTCATGCACCAGGCGCTCTTTCTCAAAAGCATGGGGGTCAAGCGGCGAACCGGCTTCTTTCTGCACATCCCCTTTCCGCCGCCCGACATCTTCATGAAGCTGCCCTGGCGCTGGAAACTCATCCAGGCCCTGACAGAGTTCGATCTCGTGGGCTTCCAGACCCTCCAGGACAGGCGCAACTTCACCGGCTGTCTGCACCGGCTCATGCCCGAGGCCAGGGTCTCGGGCCGCGGCGCGGTGGTGTCTGTGGACATGGGCAGCCGGACTCTTCGCGTGGGCGCGTTCCCCATCTCCATCGACTTCAACCAGTTCGCGGACATGGCCCGGCGGCGCGAGGTGGCGGACAGGGCCTTCGGCATCAAGGAGGCCCTGCGCCACCGCAAGATCATCCTGGGCGTTGACCGACTCGACTACACCAAGGGCATCCCCGAGCGCATCCGCTCCATCAAAACCCTGCTCAGGCGCTACCCGGACCTCAAGGGACAGGTCAATTTCGTCCAGATCGCGGTACCCAGCCGCGAGGAGGTGGACGAATACAGGGAGCTGCGCACCGAAATCGAACAGCTGGTGGGCCGGGTCAACGGCGAGTTCTCCTTTCCGGGCTGGGTGCCCGTCCATTACCATTATCGCAGCTTCCCGCCCGACGAGCTGGCAGCCTATTATCTGGCCGCCGACACGGCCCTGGTCACTCCGCTGCGCGACGGCATGAACCTGGTGGCCAAGGAATACTGCGCCTGCAACGTGGACGAGGACGGCGCCCTGATTCTCAGCGAGTTCGCCGGAGCCGCGGCCCAGCTCCAGAAAAACGCCTACCTGGTCAACCCCTACGACCTGGAGGGAGTGGCCAAGGCCCTGCACCGCGTCTTCCACTGGGATAAGGAGGAACGCAGACGGCACATGAGCCGATTGCGCGACCAGATCCGCCGCAACAACATATACTGGTGGGTCGATTCCTTTCTCCAGGCAGGCATTGCAAAGAATCTCGGCGACTTCCCGGCAGCGGACGCCATGACCTACACGCGTGGATGAACCGTGCTCGTGCTTAAATGCGCCGCCTGTCGCCGCAAGCTTTGGCGATACCGCAAGATCGGGCCGGGCGAGGTCCATCGTTGCCACAAGGACCGCATCGAAAGGATATGGAACATGGAGGAACGCCAGGGCAAGGTCTGGTGCCCGTGCGGCCGGGCCCTGGGAATAGACCGGGGCGGGCACTACGCCATGGACAAAAAGGCCTTCACCTACTCGGGAACCAAGCAGGGCGGTTAACGCAGACGGGATGAAGCACGGGATCAGCAGGTTTGCGGACAGTCCGGGTCGTCGTCTGTACCGCTGGCGAAAAAGGCGAAATTGTTCTTGCCGCAATGCTTGACCGAATACATGGCCTTGTCCGCCGCCTCCATGAGCGCCTCGGCGCTCTCTCCGTCGGCCGGGAACATGGCGATGCCAAGGGAGGCGCCCGTGCCCACCCGCTCTTCCTCGATGACATACTGGGAGCGAAGCCGCTCCACCAGCTGCCCGGCCATGCCCGCAGCCACATTGCGGTCCGCCCGGGGCAGGACGATGACGAACTCGTCCCCGCCGGGCCGATACGCAGTGCCCTGCTGGCCGATCACATATTTCATGCGCCGCGCCGCACGCACCAGCAGGGTATCTCCCGCCTTGTGGCCCAGGGTGTCGTTGACAGACTTGAAGCCGTCGAGGTCGATGAAGAGCACTGCCGCGCCCGAGCCCGCCTCCCGGGCCTGGGCCAGGACATCGGGCAGATCCTTGCCCAGGGCCAGCCGATTCTTGAGGCCGGTGAGCACGTCGGTGTAGGCCAGGCGGTCGGCGTCGCGGGCCGGGTCGAGCACAGTGCAGAAATAGGCGTTGTGATCGGGCGAGAAGATGACGTTCCAGTTCAACTCCACATGCTTGCCGCCCTTGCAGAGAAAACGGAAGGAAAAGGTGGTGGAACCGATGTCCGAGGTGATCAGCCGCTGCATGTCGGCCAGGGCGCGTTCGCGGTCATCAAAATGGATGTGCTCGATGAGGTACGCGCCCTGAAGCTTCTCCCGGCTGATGCCCGTGGTCCGCTCCCAGTGGGTGTTGACATCCTCGAACTGGCCGTCCAGCGAGATGACGGCGCACATGTCGGGCGAGAGCGAAAGCCACGCATAGCGTTCGACATAGAAAAGCCGCTCCAGAGTGTAGGGATCGGAGCACTCGTTGAGCAACCAGTTGACATCCATGCGGGGTTCATACAACGAAGCACCCGGCGTTTCCAGCAAAAATAGTGGATTTTACGCAAATATCCGTATGGTGCGTATCGCTCTGCCCCATGGATTTCGCAAACAGGTTGACACGAAAGCGCTCAACCGTGAAAGTGCATCCCATGGCACAAAGCCTTTCACTGGACTGAAATGGAGGGAATCGCTTTGAAGAACGCTGTCTGCGCACCCCTTATCCTGCTGATCCTTCTGCTCGCCGCGCCCGGGGCCGCGGCCCAGGGCGGGGAGTGCAACGCCATCCCCTGGGGCGAGCCGCTGTCGGCCGTGGAATTGATCGAATTCTCCCATGTGGGCGACGGCGTCCACTATTACCGGGTGACCAAGGTGGAGGCCTGCGGCCTCTCGAAAATCGAGGACACCCGCGTCACATACGGCTTCAAAAACAACAGGCTCTACACTACCATCGTGGAAATCGACAAGGCCAGGGACGTGGGGGATGTCATCGCACTGCTCATGGACGAGTACGGTCTGCCCGACCACAAAAAACACGGCGGCTGGGACATCTACCAGTGGGACAACGACACCCTGCGCATCAAGCTCAAGAGCCAGTACACCACGGACCGCATCAAGATCGGGATGTACTACAAGCCGCTCATGGACAGGGAATAGCGGGTCCGGCGACACCTGGCCCCGGCCCTGTCGTGACAATCTCCCGATTCTGACGTGCATTCTTGCGCTACGAGCCGCAACCCCGTAGTCTCGTTCCATGTGCGCGATCAATCAGTCGAAATCCGCAAGCGGCCCGCGACGCGCATCAGCACCGCCGGGACAAAAGGCGGTGCTGCTTCTGTCGGCGGTCATCGCGGCAGTGGTGCTCGCCTTCTCGGCCGCCGCCATCGCCTGGAACGCCCACAGCCTCTCCAGCCAGCTCGAACGGCGCATCGACAATCTCCTGGCCGTGGCCCAGACCGGCCTGTCCACCGCAGTCTGGCAACTGGACCACGCCTCGGTGGGAGACCTCCTCGACGCCATCCTCGTGGACAACGCCGTGATCCTGGCCCGGGTCAGCGCCGGAGCCGAGGTCATGGCCGAGCGCATCCGGCCTGTCGACGACGGGCGGAAAACTCCCCTGTCCAGCACCCTGACCAGAACCACGCCCATCACCCGACACGGCGAAGCCATCGGCTCCTTCACCCTTGTCGTCTCCAGCGCCCCCCTGCGCCGGGATATTCTGGTCAATGCGGGCTCCACCCTGGCCCTGGGCCTGATTCTGATCCTGATCATCACCCAGGCCACGGGCCACTTCACCCGCAAGCGGCTGCTCATCCCGCTGCAAAAGCTCGAGCAATCCGCCGAGGCCATCGCCGAGGGCAATCTGGACACTCCGGTGGAAATGGCGCCCGCCTGCGAGTTGCGCAATCTTTCCCGCGCCTTTGACGACATGCGCGAGGCAATGCGCCACCTCATCAAAGACCTCCAGGTGGCCAACTCGCGCCTGACGGACCACCGCACCCACCTGGAGAGCATGGTCGCCGAACGCACCGAGGAACTTGAGCGCAACAACGCCTCCCTCAATGCGGCCCTGGCCGAACTGGACAACGCCAGGCTCGCGGCCGAGACGGCGAACCTCGCCAAGAGCCGGTTTCTGTCGGGCATGAGTCACGAAATCCGCACCCCCATGAACGCCATCCTGGGCATGGCCGACATCCTGCGCGAATCCCCCCTGACCCAGGATCAAGCAAATTATGTCGAGATCATCAGAAATGCGGGCGAGAATCTGCTCCACATCCTTGACGACCTCATTGATCTCGCCAGGATAGAGGCGGGAGACCTGACCCTGGAGCGCACCGCCTTCAGCCTGGCCGAGACCGTGGACAAAGCCTGTGCGGCCGTGGATTCCAAAGCAGCGGACAAGTCCCTGGAATTCACCTGCACCCTGGCCCCGGACATGCCCGACAGGCTCACAGGCGACCCGGCCAGACTCGGGCAGGTCCTCGCCAGCCTGCTGGACAACGCGGTCAAGTTTACCGACAGCGGCGACGTGCGCCTGGAAGTGGCCCGCGCCCCAAGCCGCGACGGGGGTATTGTCGCACAGTTTTCAGTGTCGGACACCGGCCCCGGCATTCCGGCCGACAAGCTGGCCTCCATCTTCGACGCCTTCACCCAGGCCAACAACACCACCACCCGCCGCCACGGCGGCACCGGACTGGGGCTTGCCATCAGCAAGCGGCTGATCCACATGATGGACGGACGCATCTGGGCCGAAAGCTCACCGGGCCGAGGCAGCGCCTTCCATTTCACCGTTCCCTTCTCCGCACCCCAGGCTGTGGCCAACCCTCGCACCGGCCCGGACCGGACATCCCGCGACGCACCCCCGGCCCGAGGCGGCCTTGACCTGCCCGCCGCCTCCATCCTGATGTTCGAGGACTCCCGCTACAACGCCTTCGTGATCCGCACCTACCTCAATGACACGCCGTGGCGTCTGACAGTGGCGGAAAACGCCCGCCAGGGACTGGACCTCTTCCGGAGCGGCGGCTTCGACCTCGTGCTCATGGATGTGCGGATGCCGGATATGGATGGGTGCGAGGCCACCCGCGCCATCAGGCAATGGGAGAACGAACACGGCCTCTCCCGGACCCCGGTGGTGGCCCTGACCGCCCACGCCCACGACGACGACGCAGGGCGCTGCCTGGAGGCAGGCATGGACCACTATCTGGCCAAGCCCGTCAGGAAGAGCGCCCTGATCGAGATCGTCCTCAGGCTTATACGGCCCCGGGAAACCACGGCAGATTCGACCGAGGCGCAGGCTCCTGGGAAGCAAACGTGTTGAACGAACGGGCGCAGTGTACTATACAGGGCGCAAAAAGCGCGGGCTGCTCCGCGCAGGAGCCGACAATGACCGATTCCCGCCTGATCTGGTGCCATGGTTCCCTCGCCGCACCCTGGGGCCGCAAGAGCACGGCCCTGGCCAGGACCGCCGGGCGGCTCGGCCTGTCCATGGAGGCACCGGACTTCCGCGATCTGGACGGCCCGGACCAGAGGGTGGAGCGGCTGGCGGATGCCCTGGCCCAAGAGACGCGCCCCGTGATCCTGGCAGGATCGAGCATGGGCGGCTATGTGGCCGCAGCCGCCTGCGCCCGGAGCGAGGTGGCAGCACTCTTCCTGGTGGCCCCGGCCTTTTTCCTGCCCGGCTACGCCCTTGACACCTTCACGGGCCTGCCCCCCGCCGTCACGGTGGTCCACGGCTGGGGCGACGAGGTGGTGCCGGTGGACAACGTCCTGCGCTTCGCCCGCCGCCACCGGGCCAGCCTGCATATCCTGGACGATGACCACTCCCTGGCGAACAGTCTGGAACGGATCGACCTCCTCTTCGCCAGTTTTCTCGAATCCTGCCGGGGGCGGGCATGATCCGACGCTCCCGACTCTCCGGCCTCCCCCGCGCCCTGGGCGCCCTCCTGGTCGCCCTTGCGTTCGCCCTTGCGGCCCCCGGCCCGTCGGCCAGAGCCTCCGAGGGTTTTCCCCTGCGCCACTATTACCCCGAGGTGCCCTTCATCTCCACCGCCGACCTGCTGGCCGGATATGGCGAGATCATCGTCCTCGACATCCGCTCGCGGCTGGAATACGACGTGGCCCGGATCAACAATGCCGTGCTCCTGCCCCTCAACGAACCGGACTTCGGCGACAGGCTGGTACGGGTCCGGCCCAGGGAGTCGGCCACGCCCATGGCCTTTTATTGCAACGGCCACACCTGCGCCAAGAGCTATCAGGCGGTCCAGGTGGCCCTGTCGCTGGGATTCACCAACGTCTTCGTCTATGATGGCGGCATCTTCGACTGGATCGACGCCGCCCCGGACAAGGCCACCCTCATGGGCGAAACCCCGGCGCGGGCCGGGCGCGTCATTCCGCCCCGCGACTACCTGATCCGCGTGCTTTCCTACGACGCCTTCGCCGAGGCGGCAAAGGCCACTGACGCGGTGGTCATCGACATCCGCGACCCCTTCCAGCGCGACGTGGTCCCCGACATCGACGGCATCAGGCCCATCGCCCTCGACCCCCTGCTCTCCCTCGTTGTCTCGCGCATCTGGACCGAAAAGCGCCTGCTCTTCTTCGATGCCGTGGGCAGCCAGGTCCGCTGGCTCCAGTATTTTCTCGAGGCATACGGCTACTTCGACTACGCCTTTCTCGAAGGCGGCGTAGCCGCCATTGCAGGCGACCCGGGCAGGGTCAGGCCGGTCATCGAAACCAACCGCTCCATCGTCAGCAGCCAGGAGATGCTGCTGAAGCTCACGGGCGACCCCAATCTGGACAACAGTGACCGCAAGGTGCTCAGTTTCCTGCTGGCCAACGTCAAATTCAACAACTACATCGTCGTGGACCTCGCCGACGCAGGCAAGATCCTGTGCATACCCCAGGACCTGTTCATGACTTCGGTGCGCAAGTTGACCCGTCACCGCTATGCCACCCATACCGTCATGCAGGAAACCCTCATCGTCCAGGTGGACCCGCGCCTGGGCTGGAAAGGCAAGGTCGGAGACAAGACCTGGGAGGACAAGATGGCCGAATTCGACAAGACGGTGGGACGCTGACCATGCGCCATCTCCCTGAATATGGCCGCGCCGCCGCTCTGGCCCTGGTGGCCATGCTGTTCCTCGCCTTTCCGGCGCAGGCGCTGGAAAAGACCTCCCTCGTGCTTCAGTGGCTGCCCCAGGCGCAGTTCGCCGGGTTCTACATGGCGCAGGACAAGGGGTTCTACCAGGACGAGGGTGTGGACATGACCCTCATCCATGGCGGCCCCGACGTGCTGGCCAGCGAACTCCTCGAAGCGGGTCGCGCCGACTTCGCCACCATGTTTCTGAGCACGGCCATCCAGCGGCGCACCACCCTGCCCATCGTCAATGTGGGCCAGTTCGTGCAGCACTCCGCCCTGATGCTCATCACCAAGACCAGCGACAACATTGAGACCGTGGACGACCTCAACGGCAAAAGGATCGGCCTGTGGGCCAACGAGTTCCAGATCCAGGCGCGGGCCCTGTTTCGCCAGCGCGGGCTCAAGGTCACCGTGGTCCCGCAGTCCGACTCCCTTGATCTTTTCATGCGCGGCGGGGTCCAGGCCGCGTCTGGCATGTGGTATAACGAATACCACACCCTGCTCTCCTACGGCCTTGAAGAAGCCGACCTGAAGCCCATTTTCTTCAGCAACCACGGCCTCGACTTTCCCGAGGACGGCATCTACTGCCTGGAGCGCACGGCCAACGCCAGACCCGAACTGCCCCAGGCCGTGGTCCGGGCCACGGTGCGAGGCTGGCACTACGCCTTTGCCCACCGCGAGGAGGCGCTGGACGCGGTCATGGCCCGCATGGACCGGGCCGGAGCCCCGGCCAACCGCCCCCACCAACGCTGGATGCTCAGGCGCATGGAAAACATCATCCTCTCGGACAAGGTTCCCGCCATGGGGGTCCTGCGCCAGGAGGACTACGAACGGGTCAGGACCGCCCTCGTCGAGACCGGCTTCGTGGACGACGCACCCATCTTTCCCGAATTCTACAGGGGGCCGATCCGGTGAAAAGATACGGCATCGCCTTTCGGCTCGCGGCCCTCATCCTCTCCTGCGCCTTTGTCATCCTCGCGGCCATCGTGGCCTACAACTACGCCTATTCGCGCACCATCATCCTGCGCCAGTCCGAGACCAACTCGCGCCACCTGGCTCAGGAGACGGCCAGCCGCATCGACTCGGTGCTGCTCTCCGTGCAAAAGGTGGCCAACAACATCGCATACTCCCTTGAGGACGCCACCTTGAGCCGCGAGGACATCCTCAACCTCAACAAACGCGTCATCGCCAACAACCCCGAGATATTCGGCATGGCCATCGCCTTCGAGCCCTATACCCAGGAGCCGGAGCGCCTGTATTTCGCGCCCTACCACTTCCGCTCGGGCGGGCGCATCGCCTTCACCATGCTCGGCAGCCCTGACTACCGCTACTTCTACATGGACTGGTATCAACTGCCCAAGGAGCTTGAGCAGGCCGTATGGACCGAGCCCTACAACGATCAGGGCGGCGGGGGCGTGGTCATGGCCACCTACGCCGTGCCCTTCTATCGCAACCAGGACGGCAAAAAGACCTTCGCGGGCGTGGTCACGGCAGACATCTCCCTGGAGTGGCTTCAGGACATGCTCGAAGAAATTCGCATCTTCGACACCGGCTTCGCCTTCCTGCTCTCGCGCCACGGCACCTTCATCGCCCACCCCAACCGCAAGCTGATCATGAACCACACCTTCTTCTCCATGGCCGAGGAGATGGAGGCCCCCGAATTTCGGCAGGTGGGCCGCGACATGATCGCGGGCAAAAGCGCCTTTGTCCGCATCGACGAAAACGTCTTCGGCAACGAGCGCTACCTATTCCACACCGGCCTGGAATACGGGGGCTGGTCCCTAGGCGTCCTCTTCCCCAGGGCCGAGATGCTGGCCGAGGTCCACCGGCTCTCCAATGTCATGGTCCTTATCGGCCTTGTCGGCTTCGCCCTGCTGGCGCTGGTCATCATCTACATCGCCAGACGCATCACCCGCCCGCTGAGCGAACTCTCCCGGTCAGCCCTGGAAATCGCCTCGGGCAATCTCGACCTGATGCTGCCAAAGGTGCACACCAACGACGAGGTCGGGGATCTGGCCGGTTCCTTCCGGGTCATGAAGGAATCCCTCAAGGAGTATATCGCCAACCTGACCACCACCACGGCGGCCAAAGAGCGCATCGAGTCCGAGCTGCGCATCGCACGGGACATACAGATGGGCATCCTGCCCAAGCTCTTCCCGGCCTTCCCGGACCGCACCGAGTTCGAGGTCTTCGCCTCCATCGAACCGGCCAAAGAGGTGGGCGGCGACCTTTACGACTTCTTCTTCGTGGACGAAACCCACTTCTGCTTTCTGGTGGGCGACGTGTCGGGCAAGGGCGTACCCGCCGCCTTCTTCATGGCCGTGACCAAGACCCTGCTCAAGGTGGTGGCCGAGAAGGGCCTCGACCCCGGCCAGATTCTGAGCAAGGTCAACGCCGACCTGGCTGCGGAAAACGACTCGTGCATGTTCGTCACCCTGTTTCTTGCCATCATCGACATCGAAACCGGCGAAACCCGCTATGCCAACGCGGGACACAACCCTCCCATTCATTTGCCATGCGGTGGCGAGCCCCGCTGGGTCGCCCCCCTGGGCGAACCAGTGGCCGGCGTCATGGAGGGCATGGAATACTCCACCCGGACCATGACAATGGCTCCGGGCGACATCCTCTTCATCTACACCGACGGCGTGACCGAGGCCATGAACCCGGAACAGGCCCTCTACTCCGAGGAACGGCTCCTGCGCACCGTGGCCGAGGCCTCGCAACGCTTCGCCCCAACCCTGGTCAAAACGGTCAACGACTCGGTGGCCGCCTTCGCACGCGGGGCAGAGCCCTCGGACGACATCACCATGCTCGCCATGCAGTTCTGCGGCAAGTGTGACAAATAAAAGGAGACATTCATGAAATTCAGCAGCAGCAAACACGAGGGGAAACTCGTGGTCACCGTGACCGGACGCATGGACGCCATCACAGCCCAGGAGTTCGACACCCAGTGCCGAAACTGGCTCGCGGCGGGCGATACCCATATCATCGCCGACCTCTCGGGCCTCGAATACATCAGCTCCGCCGGACTGCGCAGCATCCTCTCGGCTGCCAAACAGCTCAAGGGCGCCCAGGGCAGTCTGGCCTTCTGCAACCTCTCGGGCATGGTGGAAGAGGTGTTCGTGGTCTCTGGCTTCGCCGCCATGTTCACCATCCATCCCACCCTGGAAGACGCCCTGGCCGGCTGACCCATGCCGGTCTTCGCCGCCACCCCGGACCTCTCGAGTCTGCAACCGGCCCGCGACCATGTCCTGGCCATGGCCACACAGGCGGGCCTCGACCCGTCCACGCTGCCGCGCCTGGACCTCGCTCTGGAGGAGGTTCTGGTCAACGTGGCCCGCCACGCCTATGGCGGGGCTCCGGGGACCTTCGAGATCGAGTGCAAAGTGCGCGACGGACTGTTCTGCTGCCTGATCCGCGACCGGGGCACCCCCTTTGACCCCCTTGCCGCCCCCCCGCCTGACACCGGGGCAGACATGGACCAGCGCGCCGTGGGCGGCCTCGGCATATTCCTGGTGACCACCATGGCCGACCACTGCCGCTACACCCGCGCCGACAACGCCAATGAACTGACCATCTGTTTCGCCCTGCCCGCCCAGTCGGCATAGCCCGCCGCTGGTCCCTCCGTCATTCCGCCCGGCCCGTCCGGGCGTTTTTTTTAGGCCATCTGCTTTTTCGTTGACGAAAAACTCCCATTGCGGCTAATAATAGAAACTAGTCCGCAATTTCCAACATGTGGGGGGTAAGACATGTTTGAGAAGAGCTTGACCAAGAAGGTGCAGGACATGGTGCTCGAAGGCCGCATTCCCGCCAAGCTGGTATGCAAAAGGATCAAGAAGCCCTATTCAACCCTGCTTCGCGAACTCAATCCCTTTGATGTCCATGCCAAGCTGGGGGCAGAAACCATGTTCGAGATCGTCAAGACCACGCGCAACGTCTCGGTACTCGAATTCATGGCCAGGGAGCTCGGCTACACCCTGATGCCCGTGGAGGAGACGCGCTCAGAATCGGCCGCCAAGGCCGACGCCGAGACCCGCCGCCTCGAAGCAACCATGTAGCCGTCCGCGCAGATGACCGGGCTCTGTCACTCCGTTGCGAAGAGGACGGGCTGTTGCGGCCGCCGACCGGGGAAAGCCGACGATCCGTTTTGACTTTCCGGGACAATTCGTTGTAATTTGCTTGTTGCACACAAACTCTCCAAGGAGGAAGGGCATGTCCCAGGATCTTTTCAGAAAAGCGCTCTCCGTCGGTCGGCCGCCGAACGTGGTTCAGAATTTTCCCCATTCCGAGGCTCTCATCGTCAGCGGCAAGGTGATCGACAGGGCCATGCTCGAAAAGGGCGGGGCCATGACCATCGCCGCCAACGGCCGCAACCTCTTCATTATTGAGGGCGCACTCCGGGCGGCCCAGAAGGCCAACGCGGCCATCATCATCGAAATCGCCCGCAGCGAGGCCACCTACTGCCCAACCACCCTTTGGAACATCGCCCGGCGCGTGGACTACCTGTGCAACATGCTCGGCATCACCGTGCCGGTGGCTGTCCACGCCGACCACTATTATATGAAGAAATGGGAGGATGTGGCCGAAGCCAAGGCCGAGATCCCCTCGCTCTTTGACACGGGCATCACCTCCATCGCCATCGATGCCTCGCACATGACCGACGACCTCAACCTGTTGGCCAATATCGCGGTCTCCTCGGCCATCCCTTCCTGGGCGGGTTACGAGACCGAAATCGGCGAGATCAAGGGCTCCTTCGGGCTGTCCACTCCGGTGGAGGCCAAGTACCTGTGTCAGGGCCTCAACGCCCACGGCCTTTGCCCCGACTGGATCGCGCTGAACAACGGCACCACCCACGGCATCGAGGCGTCGGGCACCGGCATCCAGGTGGAACTGACCGCAGACATCCACAAGGCGCTGGCCCCCTACGGCACCTCGGGCGCCCAGCACGGCACCTCGGGCAATGATTCGCAGCGTCTGCGCGAAATCGCGGCCAAAACCCAAACCACCAAGGCAAATGTGGCCACCGCGCTGCAGATGATCTCCTGGGGTGTGCGCGTCAACGACTTCGGCAACGCCATCATGACCGAGGACGGCAGGTTTGACAAAGTTGCCGGGGAAGGCGTCGAAGACACCCTGTGGGCCGAGATGGTGGCCTACGCCGACGAGAGAAAACTCAAGGGCGGCGACTACAAGAAGCTCAATCTGCCCTTTGAGCGCCGCTGGCAGGGGCAAAACAAGCGTGTGCGCGAGCGCATGGCCGGAGCCGTGGAGGACTTTGTCCACCACCTGCTGGTGGACGTGTTCAACGCTGCGGACACTGCGCCCATCGCCTGCGAGCTCCTCGTCAAGGCGGGCTCCCACGACCTGGGACCCAAGGTGGACTTCTTCGAAAACCCGGCCGACTGGACAGAGGAAAAAATCAAGGCCCGGGCTGCGGAAATCAACACAGACAAAGGCCCCAAGGGCGACTTCGACGACTAGCCCCCCGTCTATGCCAACGACAAGGGCCCCGTCCGCATCTGCGGACGGGGCCCTTTGTCGGCCGCATGTTGCTCAGACGTTGAAGAGAAAATGGACCACATCGCCGTCGCGGACCACATATTCCCGGCCCTCAACGCGCAATGCGCCCGCTGCCCGGCATTTTGCCTCGGAGCCATGTTCCACGAAACTGTCGTAACCGATGACCTCGGCCCGGATGAAGCCGCGCTCGAAATCGGTGTGGATGGCCGCCGCTGCCCGTGGGGCCTTGTCGCCGTCGTGGATGGTCCAGGAGCGGACCTCCTTGACCCCTGCGGTAAAATAACTGATCAACCCCAGGCAGCCGAACCCGGTTCGCACGATCTGATCCAGGCCGGACTCGGCAATGCCGTAGGATTCCAGAAACTCCTGATACTCGTCATCTTCAAGGCCCACCAGATCCTCTTCCATTTTCGCGGAAATCTTGACGAATTCCGCACCTCGGTCGGTCGCCAGAGCGCGTACCCGGCGCACATGTTCGTTGTCCTCGGCCACCCCCTCCTCATCCACGTTGGCACAATAGATGATCTGCTTGGCTGTTATCAGGCGCAGTTCGGCCAGCAGCTCGTCCAACGCCCGAGACGGCTCACCGAAGGTGGCCGCGGGTTCGCCGCCGTCCAGATGGTCCAGCAGCCGCCGCGCCGCCTCCAGCTTCGGCCCGAGGGTCTTGTCGCCCTTGAGCAGCTTTTCCATGCGCCCAATACGCGCCTGAAGAATCTGGATGTCGGCCAGGAGCAACTCGGTTTCGATAATCTCAATGTCGCGCAACGGGTCCACGGAGTTGGCCACATGGATGACATCGTCGTCATCGAAACAGCGGACCACGTGCAAAATGGCCCTGGTCTCGCGGATAGTGGCCAGGAACTTGTTGCCCAACCCCTCGCCCCGGCTCGCCCCGGCCACCAGCCCGGCTATGTCCACGAAATCCACCGTGGAGTGCTGCACCCGCTGCGGCCGAACCAGATCCGCAAGAATCTGCAACCGGGGGTCAGGAACAGGGACCACGGCCTTGTTGGGTTCAATGGTGCAAAAGGCGTAATTGGCGCTTTCCGCGTTCTGGGCCTTGGTCAGGGCGTTGAAAAGGGTGGACTTGCCCACATTGGGCAGCCCGACGATACCGATGCTCAGCGACATGGACACTCCCGGGAAATGGATTGAACCGGGCCATGCCCGGGCGGGGCACTGACTACCGCTCAAGGGACATCAAGGCAAGCATCTTTTTCGACCAAGCCCTGTCAGCCAAAACTCAGGGAATCAGGCCGTTGGCCAGCCCATGAAATAATTCATCACATTCCCCTTGACATTGATTGCACAATCAATCTATCTCTTGATTGCGGCTGATTGAGCAATCAGTCCAAACGTGACCCGAGACGACAGAGGCAGACATGACCAAGAAGGAAGCGATACTCAGAGCAGCCCAGGAGGCCTTCGGCCAGCAGGGATTCTCGGCCACCACGGTCAAGGACGTGGCCGAACGCGCTCAGGTATCCTTCGGCCTGGTGTCCCACTATTTCGGGAACAAGCAGTCCCTCTTTCTGGCCGCCGGATTCGACATGGCCGACCGTCTCTACGTCCGTCTCGAAGAGGCCGTGGGGGGGGGCAGATCCGGCCTTGCATGCGTGGAAAACTACATGACCACGTACCTCGATTTCACCCAGCGGCATCGCAACCGTTTCCCCATCCTGCTGCGCTGCTCCCCCTTCAGCCACATGGAGCCCTCGGTGGACGTTACCAAGGTGGCTGCAAAATTCCGACACTTCATTGATGTGCTCGCCCGCTGCGTCAGCCGGGGCATGGCCGACGGTTCCATCCGCCCTCTTCCGGTTGAGGATACCGCCCTTATCATCTATGGCAACATCATAGGCAGTGTCCGCACCAGCCTCCTTACCCCCTTCGGCAGCGAGGGGCTCTGCGAAGAAACCATCCGCCACGTGATACGCAGCCTGCAAGCAGAGAACGCCGAGACCGCTGACGACACAATGCCCGGCACTGCGAGGGTTCTCATGGATTCGCACCCCAACACCCCGCAGCACGCATAGGAGAACGTCATGTGCTTGAGCCGCAATTTCTCCAAGATATTGGACACGATTTTCGGACGCCAGTGCTGGCACCCGTACAACGAGTCCTGGAAACCCTGGACCCAGGATTGGACCAAGGCTTCCGACTCTTAAGCCCGAACCGGCCGAACACCTCCAAACGGCACCGAGGAATGGACCGCAACCCACACCCCTGACAGCCTGTGTACATGGTTCGGGCAGCCCGGATACCGGGCCCTCCCCCCCACTGAGGGAGCCGCTTCGGCGGCTCCCTCTACGTTTCTACAGTGTTGCAATTGCGACACTTGCGACACTCTTGTCGCACAATGTCGCGAATCGCTGCAACACTTCTTGTGCCGCTCATTGTGTCTGGCAACCAAAGCTCCGCGACAACGCGTTATAAACATTATATTTTTTGAGAACAGCCCTCCGCTATCGCGGGTTGGCACACGGGTTGCTTATGGTGGGGAGAATCATACGCACCTGTTGTAGCATCACTCTGTGGAGGTAGGTATGTTTGAGAAGAACGTGACCAAGGTTGTCCAGGACTGCATTCTCGACAGCGGCATCCAGGCCAAGGATGTGGCCGCCAAAATCAACAAGCCCTATTCCACGCTGATGCGGGAGATCAATCCCTTTGACGCCAGCGCCAAGCTCGGGGCAGAGACCCTGCTCGAAATCATGAAGGTGACACGCGATGTCCGCCCGCTCCAGTTCATGGCCAGTGAAATGGGCTACGCCCTCGACGCCCGACACGTCTGATCCTTTCCCTGCGCCTCCGCCCGGTCCTGCAGGGGAGCCGGGCGGAGGCCATTCCTCCTGCCGTCGCCATCGCCGTGGCTAAACTGTTGCGACGCGGACACGCCGCGCCCTCCGACGACCTGAAGGTTGCCCGCGGGCACTTCGGGCGCTATGCTTCGCCATGGGATTTTTCTCGAACCTGACGCTGCCCTGGCGCAACCCCGGACGCATCGGGCGAACAAACTTCGAACGCGGCCGCAGGGCCGAGTTGCGCGGGGAGTTCGCCATGGCCGAGGCGTGCTTCCGCCAAGGGGCACAGGCGTATGACGACCACTTGGTCGCCCTGGCCCGGAGCGGCCGGGAGCCCCTCCCGTCGGCCCTGACCATGGCGGGCATCTGCCATGTGCGGATAGGGCGCAACGAGAACGGCCTGCGCTTACTGCGACGAGCCCTCAAAGCCAGGGACATTCCCGACGCTTGGCTCCACGCCGGGTATGCCGCGGCCAAACTGGGCGACCGCGAGGGAGCGGCCGATCTCTGGTCGCGCTATCCGCCCTGGGCAGATCAGCCTGTCATCGCCAAGACCCTCAAGGCCCTGGTGGAGGACATCAGAAACGGCGCAACTCTCGACACTGCCTGCGAATCCGTGGCCAAGGCCGTCCTCGCCCAGGACCGGGAGAACGCCCGAAAACGGCCCTTTCTCCGCCACAGCCGCCCTGTGCCGCCCCATCGGGGCTACTGAGGCCGGCTCCCCGGACCTCCCGAGCCTGTCATTGGACGGGGCCGGGCAATGCCGCCGGGGCAGCGCGGCGGACCTTGACCCCGCCGCCCCCGGCATGACCACCCCGCAGCGGCCCTTCGTCCGCATCCACGCGGAAATAGCGCATCGCCTCCTGCAGGGCTGCGGCCTGCCCGGCCAGTTCCTGCGAGGTGGAGGCCATCTCCTCAGAAGCCATGGCGTTTTGCTGGATGACTGTATCGAGTTGCTGCATGGCCCGTTCAATCTGGCTCACGCCGTGATTCTGCTCGGAGCAGACCTCGGCCACTTCCTTGATGAGATCCGCGGTCTTGGCTATCTCCGGGGTCAGCCTGTCGAAGAGTTCGCCGGTCTCCTCGGCCACCAGCACACTTTCGGCCGACAGGTCGCGAATCTCCTGCGCCGTATCCGCGCTACGCTCGGCCAGCTTGCGCACTTCGGCCGCGACCACGGCGAATCCCTTGCCCTGCTCTCCGGCCCGGGCCGCCTCAATGGCCGCGTTCAACGCCAGAAGATTGGTCTGCCGGGCTATCTCCTCAATGAAGACGATCTTGTCGGCGATCTCGCGCATGGCGGCCACGGTCTTGCGCACCGCCTCGCCGCCAGCCTCGATATCCTCGTTGGTGCTGGCCGCTATGCGGCTGGTGGCCTCGGCGTTTTCTGCGTTCTTGCGGATGGAGCCCACGATCTCCACCAGGGAGGCCGAGACCTCCTCAATGGACGCGGCCTGCTCCACCGTGGATTGCGACAGGGTCTCGGATGCGGCCGAAAGCTCCTCGCTGCCGCTGGCCACGTTGTCCGTGGCCGCCTGGACCTCCGCAACCACGCCGCTCAAATTGGTCGCCATCTCGCGCATGGACCTGAGAATCCCGCGGGCCTTGTCGCCGTTTGACGATGCGATGGTCAGGTCGCCGTCCGATACGCGGGCGGCAATATTGGCGATGTCCACCGGCTCGCCGCCGATGGTCCCCGTGACCGATCGCGAACTCAGCACACCCGCCGCAACCCCGAACAGCGCCAGCACGGCGGACACGCCGATGACCAGCAGCAGCATGGCGTCGATGGTCTTTTCAAGGGCCAACTGCTTGGAGCGCACGGCATCCTCGATGTCGTCGAGATACACGCCCATGCCAACGATCCATCCCCACGGCTCGAAGAGCCGGACATAGGACAGCTTGGGCACAGCCCCCTGTCGGCCGGGCTTGGCCCAGGAATAGTCAATAAATCCCTCGCCGCCGGACCTAGCTGTCCGCGTCATCTCCAGAAACAGGGTCTTGCCCTGGGCGTCGCGCATGCCCGAGACATCGGTGCCGTCAAGCTGCGGCGTGACGGGGTGCATGACCATCCGTGTGTCCAGGTCGGTGATCCAGAAGTAGTTGCCGTCACTCTGCCGCATCTTAGCCACCTCGGCCAGGGCCTCGGCACGCATCTCGGCGGTGATGTCCTCGATCCATGCGCCGGTGCCCACCATCCAATCGGTGCCTGGCACGCGGCGGACATAGGATATCTTCAGCTTCGGATCGGTTTCGCCCGGCCTGGGCCACCAGTAGACGGTCATGCCTTCGCCGTGGCGCCTGGCCACCTCGACCATGTCGCGGATGATATAGGCTCCGTGGCTGTCTTGCAGGTCACTGGCGTCACGGCCCATGAGAGTGGGATGGGCAAGCATGACGTTGTCGAGATCGTTGACCCATACATAATTGTCGCCGTCGTACCGGGCCGGGAGCACGATGTCGGCCAGGGCGGCGAGCCTCTGGCGCTGCGTCATGGTCCCCTCGCCACGGTCGCGAAGGGCCTCAAGCTGCCCGTACACCGCGTCCACCACGCGCTTGAGCTCCGCCCGCTTGGCCTCCTTGAGGCCATCCACATCCTGGGAGCGTTCATGGTAGCCCCGGATGACCCCCTCGGCCATCTGGACGAAATCCGTGAGTTTGACCTGTTCGTCTGCCAACGCCTGACGGCGGAAGCTCTCCATCTCGTTTTCCGCATACCCGGTCATCTGGCTGACAAAAACCCAGCACAGGGCCACAATGGCGGCGGTCACCGTTGCGACCTGCATCAGCGTCATCCTGGTACTCAATCGCATCACTCCCTCCCATGGCACCCGAGTCCCTCGGGCGGGTTGTTCCACATGGCTGACACTTATCGATTCTGCATTGATTACGACAGCCAGGACAACCGACGCAAGCGGAACACGCAAAAAATAATCCCTTGACGATATTGGCGAGATGGCAGACTTGAAGACATTTGAGAATACTCACCGAACCATGTAAAACGGAAGCGCGGTGTGAACGCCAAGGCCCCACAGGAGGACACATGCCCAACCTCGCTCCCGCTCTCGTCTTTTTCCTGTCGCTCTTGCTGACGGCTTTGCCAGCCCGTGCCAGCCGCGTCGTCGCAGGCACGGGCAACCCTGGGCAGGACGTGCCAAACGTCCAGGCCGCCGTGGATCAGGGCGGCCAGATCATCTTGCGCGGCACCTTCAACTTCGGACCGGACGGACGGGTACGCATTTCCCGCGACACGCGCATCCAGGGCGAGGCGGACGCCACGGGAGATCCGCTGACCCGAATCATCGGCGGCTTCTGGACCTTCCATTCGCCGCTTCCGGTCAAGGGAGCGCCCCCGGCCGGCAAGGGGCCGCTTGTGGTCATCCGCTCCATCCGCTTTGAGGGGGCCAAGGGCACCCCGCTCCACTTCCCCCATGTGGGCGGCTTTGATTTGCGCGGCTGCACCGTGGCCCGCGTCACCCCGCAGGAATTGGCCGTGCGTTGGTCCGGCGGTGATTCGCTGCGCTTCCTGGCAGGTGTGGTGGTGGGCAACCGGCTCGACTCACCGGGCAGGCCGATCAAGGACGCGGCCACCGGCACCATACGCATCGAGGACAACCGCTTTCTCATGGAGACGGACCAGCCGCAGCGCACCGCCGGATTCGGGGTGGTCGCCAGCGGCACGACAGGGGCGGACATGGCCATCCGAGGCAACACGATCCACAGGGCTTCGCGAGACGGCATTGAGGTGCTGGACAACGCTCTGGGCGCCAAGGGGCAGGGCGCCATTGCCATCGATGCCAACCGCATCGTCACAGCGGACAGCGGCATAGAGTACCCGCACAAGTACGGCCCCAACGGCATCGTGGCAGGATGGTACAACGACACATCCGGGGGCGCGGACTTCAGCCGCAACAACCGCATCACCCTGACCGGCAACCGGGTCGAAGCCCGGGGGGAAGGGTCGTCCGGCCTGCTGCTCTATGCCAACGACATCGTGGCCGCCTGCAACGACATCCTCATGGGCGGGGGCACCGAGGCCCGCGGCATCATCCAGACCGGGTCCCGCGGCTTCTTCGCCAATAACCGGGTGCGCGGCCAGGCCCGTTACGCCGTGTACTGCCACCCCTTTGAAGCGCTCTCGGCCACAGCCAACACCTTTGCCTGGACCGAACTTGGCGACTTCACCGGCACCACCAGCCAGGTTTTTCTCGGGGGCACGGCCAACGTGCTGGTGGGCACTCCGCCCCTAGTCATCGACCGGGGTCAGGGCAACCGAGTGGTCGCGGTTCCGGCCTGCACCCTGCCCGAGATCGATCCTGAAGGCGAAACCTGGGAGTATGTGGGGGAGTAGGGGGAGGAGCCCCTCTCGTGACAATTTCACTTTTCTCCACTTCTCTGGTTGACAACCAGTCCGCCTCGCCGTATTGATTGAAAACGATTTTCAATTTCAAACCTGGAGGCCAGCATGTGCGCGGCATTAATCGGCGGAATGGACAGGCTCAAGCGGGAATACATGACCGAGGCGGAAAAGAGCGGGGTCAAGCTCAAATGCTACACAGGCAAGGAGCGCTCCATCTCGGGTTCGCTCGGCAACGTGGACTTCGTGGTGCTCTTCACCAACAAGGTCTCGCACAAGGCGCGCAAGGATGTGCTGGCCGCCCTGCGCGGAACCAACGTGCCCGTGATCATGCGCCACTCCTGCGGCGTCAGCACCCTGCGCGAGGCGCTGGGCGAAGCCACGGTCTAGATGACCGTTTCGCAGATGGGGTCGTGTCCGGGCGCTCTGGCCGGGCACATTGGGAACTCACGAGCCTTGCCCGCCATCGCTGCGGATCGCGGCATGGGCAAGCACGCAATGGCGGTGCCGGGCCTCAGTCCTGGGGTTTCGCCTTCCACTCTGTAATCAGGTCAAGGACCTTTCGGGTCAGGCCGTGAAACTCGGGTTTGGTTACCTGCGCGTCGGCCTTGACCGCCTTGCCCTTGTGCTCCACCCCCTTGGAGATGAGTGACGAGAACAGCGCCACTGGAAGCGCCTTGAGGACCGGGTCCTCCTTGATTTTCCTGGTCAGGGTATAACCGTCCATTCTCGGCATCTCGATATCCGAAACCACCACATCAAGGTGATCAAGCGGGCTTGATCCCTCCTGCTCGGCCAGGGCCTTGATGGCCAGCAGCTTCTCCCACGCCTCGGCCCCGTCGCCCACCACGCTCACCTCGAAATTCGCCTCCGAAAAATTCTTGCGCAGCAGCTCGCGAACAGAGGTGGAATCGTCCGCAACCAAGGCGCGGTAGCGCTCCTCGGAATACACCGCGTCAGCCCCGGACTGGCGCTGGTTCGCGCTGTCAAGATCGGCCAGCATCCTCTCAAGGTCGAGCATGAGCACGAAGCGGTCGTTGATCTGCACCGTGCCGGTGATGCAGTTGGTGTCCATGTTGGCCACATACCTGCTCGGCGGCTCCACGTCCTGCCAGTTGACCCGGTGGATCTGGGTCACGCCCGAGACGAGAAACCCTGTGATCATGGCGTTGAACTCGGTGACGATGATGGGCTCGTTGAGGCTCTTTTCCCGCTCCATGCTCAGCCACACGCTCAGGTCTATCACCGGAAGGATCAGATCGCGCAAGGGAATGGTGCCAAGAAAACTCGGATGCGCAGCAGCCTCGGAGCCCTCCAGCCCCTCGGGGGCCTCCACCACCTCCAGCACCTTGGCCACGTTGACCCCAAAATAGTGCGTCCTGGGACCGTCCGCCGTCTTCTCATGAACGAAAAACTCTATGATCTCAAGCTCGTTGGTGCCGGTTTCCAGCAAAATTTCCTGTTGACTCATCTATCCTCCCAACGTGGTTCGCGCATTTCAGCATTCCATACCATCCCTGTTTCCCGAAATGAATGATTTTTCGCACACGAATCACACGCGCACGGACGGGCGCAAAAAAACCCCTCGCGCGGGAATCCGCGCGAGGGGAAAACATACTGTTGCGGCTTCCGGGCCCGGCTAGCTGGAGGCTGCGCCCACGCACTCCTCCACATGCAGATTCAAAGTGTCCCACTGCACCGGCTCCTCGTGCTTGACAGAGCGGTTGAGGGTCGCGCCCAGCACCTCGTCCCAGTGCACGGGAGACACCCCCACACGCGGGCTGCGAGTGGTCAGATCCGCCTCGGTGAGCACGTGCCCGGCGGGCAGATCGCGTGAAAAAACGATGCACTTGCGCAGCTTCTTGGCTGCGGCCTGCTCCTCGGGAAAGACCTTCTTGCCCTTGACCCGCATGGCCTTCTCCACCTCGCGGATCATGACCACCATGCGGGCCAGCTCGTCCGGCTCCAGGGATGCCTGATGGTCCGTGCCCTTGAGAGTCTTGTCCAGAGTGAAATGGCGCTCGACCACGCACGCGCCCAGAGCCACGGCGGCCACGCTGGGGCCGAGGCCCTGCTCGTGGCCCGAGTAGCCTACCGGCAGACCATAGCGCTCGCGCAACCCCTCCATCACCGGCAGTCCGATCTTCTCGTCCGGGCAGGGGTAGGTGGAGTTGCAATGCAGCAGGACCACATCGTCGTGAAAGGCGCGTATCTCAGCCAGGGCCACATCAATGTCCTCAAGCGAACTCATGCCCGTGGACAGGATGATGGGCACACCCGTGGCCGCATACTTGCGCACCAGTGGCACGTTGACCAGGTCGGCCGAGCATATCTTGAGCAGGTCCACCTCAAGACCGAGAATCTGCCGCAGACTCGGATCGTCCCAGGCAGAGGCGAAGAAAACCAGCCCGAGAGACTCGCTGTACTCCTTGAGCCGGGCCATCTGCTCGATGGAAAGCTCAAGGGCGTTGCGATGCTCGCCGTAAGTGGGGCCGAAGCTGTTGCATCCGGTGTAGGGCGCGGCCCGTCCCTCGCGGGTGAGCAGCGCCTCCATATCGCGTTTTTGAAACTTGACCCCGTCGACGCCCGCAGAGGCGGCCTCGTCGATCATCCGCAGGGCCATCAGATAATCGCCCTGGTGGTTGTTGCCTATTTCGGCCACCACAAAGCATGGGTGGCCATGGCCGATGGTGACGCCGGAACGAAGCGTGACGGACTGGATCTGTTTCATAATCAGAATCTCACGATTTGGAATCCGCGCTTTTCGGAGAGTGGCTTGATCTGCTCGTATATCTCGGCTTGCTTGCCGAACGAGGTGATGACCACGGCATCACAATCGACCTGCTCCAGGACATGTGGCGCGGAAACCACATACCCGTTGAAGATCTGCCCCTGTTTCCTGAAATCGTTGTCGAGCAGTGCGACAACCTGAAAATCACTGTCCCGAAGGGCGGACAGGACCACCTCGCATGTCTCGGCCGCGCCAAAAAGCGCCAGCCGTTTTTTTCCCCGGCTTTCAAGGCCATCAAGCCGGGAGAGAACGTAATCCTTGATGGTGGTGTACAGGCGCACGGTTTCGGACGAGTAGTCGGAAAACATCGTGCGCCGGGACTGCCGCCCCTGATCGGTCAGGGCGTAGCGGTAGCTCTTGCCGTTGACCGGCAAAAACTCCACCAGCCCCCCGGACTGGAGTTGCTTGAGATACTGGTTGACCATGGCCCCGGAGAGGTTGAGCTTGCGACCAAGCTCGAACTGCGAGAGCGCACTTTCGCGGGAGAGGGCATCCAGGATGGCGAGCACCCGTGTGCTCTTGCTTGGCCGCAAATAGTGGCCGTCTGTGATCAGCATGCCCATGTTGGCGGTTGCGACGTGGTCTGACATTGTTCTTTCTCTGTCGTTCACTTGGTCAATGATTCATGATGGTCAGCAGCCATGTCCGACGCCTATCCTCTCACCCTATTCCGGCATCGGAAACCTGTCAACTTGGCGGCCGACAAAGGCTTGTCGGTCATCATCCCGCCCGGACCGGAGCGGCCCGCCCTGATACCGATCGTTGACACAACGAATAATCGGTTGGTTGCGCCCATTACTTTATAACAAAGTGGCAATCATTTCCTCTTCAGCGACGCACTCTGCCTTTGCAAAAGCATTGCCAACGCAATCGCATCGCCCCCCAACATACAACTATTTCTAGATAAATACTTGTAATTAAAAGTATTTATTATAACATGAGAGACGAAGTCATGGCCGCATCCCTGGGCCTGGCTCGCCGCATAGCTTCCTCCGTCAAGATGACGACGCGCCAAAGCGTGTTTCAAACATGCCGTATTGACCGAAAAGGCCGGCTATTATAGTGTCGCCGAGCCCTTCCGGGCAAAATCCACCCGCAAAGGACGCCCCATGGAGCATCTGGACCGCCCCTGGCTCAAGTTTTACGATGCCGAGGTCTCCCCGACCCTGGACTACGAAAAAATTCCCCTCTTCAAGTACCTGGACAGGGCCGCCCACAAATGGCCTGGACGCAAGGCCGTGGTCTTCAAAAACTGGTCGGTCAACTATGCAAGGCTGAAGACCATGTCCGAAGTCTTTGCCGCCAACCTGCGCGATGCTGGTGTTCGCAAGGGGGACCGGGTCGCCGTCATGCTGCCCAACCTGCCCCAGACCATCGTGGCCGTGTGGGGAGCGCTGCGCAGCGGGGCCGTCGTGACCATGACCAACCCGCTGTACATGGAGACCGAGATCATCCATCAGTTCAATGATGCGGATGTGCGCGTCTGCATCACTCTGGATCTGCTCTGGCCCAAGCTCGTCAGGCTGCGCGACGCCATTCCCGTGCGCAAATTCTTCGTCACCACCATAGGCGAGGGGCTCAGGTTCCCGCTCAACCTGCTCTACGCGCTCCAGGCGCGCAAGAACCGCTCCGCCCCCCGGGTGCCCTACGACGGCGCAAGCATCATCCCCTTCAAGGCCCTAACGCAAGGACGCAAGACCTACACCAACGAACGCGTCTGCCCTGACGACACCGCCCTGCTCCAATACACGGGCGGCACCACAGGCGTGGCCAAGGGGTGTGTCCTCACCCACGCCAACATCGGAGCCAACATCCAGCAGTGCCAATCCATGATGCACACTCTGGGGCAACGGCAAGAGACCTTTCTCGGTGTGCTCCCGTATTTCCACATCTACGGATTCACCACCTGTCTGGCCTGGCCCACGAGCATGGGCGCGACCCTGGCGCCCTTTCCGCGCTATGTGCCCCTGGACGTGCTCAAGGGCATCCACAAGCTCAGGCCCACGGTGTTTCCCGGCGCACCGTCGCTCTACGTCTCCCTGCTCCAGCAAAAGGACATCGCCAAGTACGATCTCTCCAGCATCGACTGTTGCGTGTCCGGCTCCGCCCCCATGCCGGTTGAACACATGGAGCAGTTCAAGGAGCGCGCCGGCACGGCCATCGCCGAAGGCTACGGCCTGACCGAAGCTTCGCCCGTAACCCACTTCAATCCCATCAAGGGGGTGCGCAAACCCGGCTCCATCGGCCTGCCCTTCCCGGACACCGATGCCAAGATCGTGGACATGGAAGTGGGCGGCGAGCCCCTGCCGCCGGGCAAGCGCGGTGAACTGGTCATCCGCGGCCCCCAAGTGATGCAGGGCTACTACAACCGTCCCGATGCCACCGCCGACGTACTCAGAAACGGCTGGCTCTACACGGGCGACATCGCCTACATGGACGAGGAGGGGTACTTCTTCATCGTGGACCGCAAAAAAGACCTCATCATCTCGGGCGGATACAACATCTATCCTCGCGAGATCGACGAAGTCCTGCACACCCACCCCAAGATCATGGAGGCCGTGAGCGTGGGCATTCCCCACGATGCCAGGGGCGAAATCGTCAAGGCCTATGTGGTTCTCCAGCCCGGTGAAAGCCTGACCCGCAACGAGGTCATGGCATTTTGCCGTGAAAAACTCGCCAACTACAAGGTGCCGCGCCAGGTGGAATTTCGCCAATCCCTGCCCAAGACCATGGTGGGCAAGGTGCTGCGCCGCGCCCTGCGCGAGGAGGAAGAGGCCAAGTGCGCCAAAAATAAAGGCAAACAGCCGTCGCCTGACGCTACCTAGCAGCCCGCCCTCTGCCTGCATTTTCCCGTCTTCCCGGCCCGGTGCGCAATGGAATCGCGCACCGGGCCGATTCAGTTTCGAATGTTACGGCCTCGCCGCCCTCCTTCATGCGCCCCACCGGCCCAGGCGACCCCTCCAACTTTCCTCGCTCATGACGCACTTGACATTAATGAAAATTTTTATTCGCCATAAAATTAATTCCGCAGACTTTTCTCTTGCAGAACTTCTAGATACGCGAAGCTTATTCAAGCAAAGAGGGGTTTTTTCAAAATTGTTTTCCGCTGAACCCCTTTTACACATGTTTTTTTTGGTGTATAGAACAGCATTGTTTGCGTTGCTGACCATCGTAATCCATATGAGAGGAGGAAATGATGAAAGCGTTTTTTAAAGGTGCGGGCCTGCTTGGCCTCATGCTCGTGTGCAGCGCCTTCCTTCTTGCCGGATGCGGCGAGGACAAGGTCCAGACCATCAAGATCGGTTTCAACCTGCCCCTGACCGGCGACATTCCCGAGGTCGGAGAAGGTTCCAAGAACGCGGCGGAGATGTATCTCAAGGACATCAACGACGCGGGCGGCCTGGAAGTGGGCGGAATCAAGTACCCCCTCCAGTTCGTTTACATGGACAACGAGTCCAAGGCCGAGTCCGCCACCAACGTGGCACTGAAGCTCATCGACCAGGAGAAGGTCGTGGCCATCATCGGCCCCAACTCCTCCAAGCAAGCCGTGCCCGCAGGCGGCACCTGCAACGACAACCGCGTCCCCATGATCTCGCCCTGGTCCACCAACCCCAGCACCACCCTTGACCGTCCCTGGGTCTTCCGCGCCGCCTTCCTCGACCCGTTCCAGGGCCCTGTGGTGGCCGACTTCGCTGCCAAGAAGTTCAACGCCAAGACGGCCGCCGTGCTCTTCGACGTGTCCAACGACTACTCCAAGGGCCTGGCCGAAATCTTCAAGTCCTCCTGGGAAGCCAAGGGCCTCGGCCCTGTCGTGGCCTTCGAGTCCCACGGCACCAAGGATCAGGACTTCTCGGCCCAGCTGACCAAGATCGTGGCCGCCAACCCCGACTTCCTCTTCGTGCCCAACAACTACAACCAGGTCGCCCTGATTGTGAACCAGGCGCGTGACCTCGGCTACATGGGTCCGTTCATGGGCTCCGACGCCTGGGGCACCCCGGATCTGGTCAAGCTCTGCGGTGCGCAGTGCTACGGCAACTACTTCTCCACCCACTACGCCGCCGCAGGCGCCCAAGGCGCCACCAAGGTCTTCATCGACCGCTACCAGGAGCTCTACGGCTCTACCCCGGCCGACTATGCCGCCCTGACCTGGGACTCCATCGGCATGATGGTCGAGGCCATCAAAAACGCTGGCCAGGTCTACGCCGACCCGGTCCAGATGCGCACCGCCATCCGCGACGGGCTGGCCGCCATCAAGTCCTTTGACGGCATCACCGGCTCCTCCAAGTTCGATGCCCAGGGCGACCCCATCAAGTGCGCCGTGGTCGTCAAGATCAGCGACGATGGCGAGTTCGTCTTCGAAGAGTCCGTCTGCCCCTAGACGGCCACAGACGACCCACACCGGGCGGAGGCCTTCAGGCCTCCGCCCTTTCGCGATCCACCGGGCCACCGCCTCCTGGCGGGACTCGCCCCAAGCATCCGACATCCTAAGGAAAAACCACCGTGGACTTCATCATTCAAAACATACTCAACGCCCTGCAGTGGGGGAGTTTCTATGCGCTCATCGCCCTGGGGTACACCCTGGTCTACGGCGTGCTGCGCCTCATCAACTTCGCCCACGGGGACATCTTCATGGTCGGGGCGTACATCGCCTTTTTTCTTGCCTCGACGATGCTCGGTCCATCAATCGGCCTTTCGCCGTCCATGACCTTTGTTCTGGCCGTGCCCCTGACCATGGCCCTCACCGCCTGCGTCGGCGTCACTCTTGAACGCATCGCCTACCGCCCCCTGCGCAGAAAGGGAGCCCACCGGCTGTATGTGGTCATCACCGCGCTCATGTGCGGCCTGATCCTTGAATACGGCAACCTCGCGGTGCTGGGCGCCAGCCGCCTGAAATTTCCTGACCTGATCGAAAAATCCGTCTGGTCCTTTGGCGACGTGACCATGACCAACCTCAAGGTCATCGTCATCGTCGCGGCCGTGGCGGTCTTCATCTTCCTGAACTTCATCGTCACCAAGACCAAGATCGGCATGGCCATGCGCGGCATCTCCTACGACAAGTTCGCCATCCCGCTCATGGGCATCCCCATCGACTCCATCATCGTCTTCACCTTCATTCTCGGCTCCGGGTTCGCCGGGCTGGCCGGGCTGCTTTTCGCCATGTCCTATCCCATCCTCGAACCCTTTATGGGCATGATCATCGGGTGGAAGGCGTTCATCGCCGCGGTGGTCGGCGGCATCGGCGACATCCGGGGGGCCTTCTACGGCGGCTTCCTGCTCGGCTTCATCGAGGTCGGCGTGGTCACGGTCTTTCCGTCCACCTATCGCGACCTCTTCGCCTTCAGCATTCTGCTGCTCATCCTCTGGATGAAGCCAACCGGACTGTTCGGCATGCCACAGTCCACCAAGATCTAGTTGGGAGATGCGCCAATGCAGAAATACTCTCTCAACATCCTCATGGCGGGACTGGCCGTCTTGCTCCTGGTGCTGGCCCATTTCCGGGTCATCGACAACTACATCCAGGCGGTCCTGATGTTCGTTGGCATCAACATCATGATGTCCACCAGCCTCAACCTGGTGAACGGCAACATGGGCGAATTCACCTGCGGGCATGCCGCCTTCATGTGTATGGGCGCGTACACCTCGTCCGTCCTTTCCGTTCTTTTCTTTGGCAAGGCCTTTGGCGCCCCGCTGTTCCCCGAATCCATGGCCATGCTCGTCTTTCCAATCATGATCCTGCTTGGCGGTGTGGCCGCGTCCCTGACCAGTGTGCTGGTGGCGGTTCCGGCCTTCAAGACCCGCGACGACTACCTGGCCATCATCACCATCGCCGTGAACTACATGGTCATCTCCGCCATCGAAAACATGGACTTTATCGGCGGCTCCAGGGGATTTCAGGGCATGAAGGACACGGTCTGGGCCATGCAGGACACCTTAAGCTTCCCCTGGATGCTCTTCTGGGTCATCACCTTCACGGTATTCTGCATCTGGGTGATCCGCCGCTTCATCACCTCCACCTACGGCAAGGGCGTCAACGCCGTGTGCCAGGACGAGGTGGCGGCGGAAATCATGTCGGTGAACACCAACAAGATCAAACTGGTCAACTTCATGATCTCAGCCGGCCTGGCCGGATGCGCGGGCGGCCTGTTCGCCCACATCGTCGGCTACGTCAACCCCCAGTCCTTCAACATCCTCAAGTCCACCGAGGCCATGGTCATGGTCTATCTCGGCGGCATGGGCTCCCTTTCCGGCGCGGTCATTTCCGCCGTGCTCTTCACCGGCCTGCTCGAGGTGCTGCGCTCACAGGCCCTGGTGGACGCGATGCTCTCCCCGGTGACCTTCTTCTTCCCGGAATGGGACCCCTCGGCGGGCGTCATCAAATGGGTCTTCATCCCGCTGCTCCTGGTCCTGATCATGCAGTTCAGGCCCGAGGGCATCATGGGCAACAAGGAGTTGTCGGACGTGTTCCCCAAACTCAAAAAATACTACACGTTCAAGTAGGGGGGCCGTCATGACTTTGCTGAAAATCGACGGCCTGACCCAGCGCTTTGGCGGTCTGCAAGCCGTGTCCGAGTTCAATATCGAGATGAAGGGCCGCGAACTGATGGGGCTCATCGGTCCCAACGGCGCGGGAAAGACCACCATCTTCAACCTCATCTCCGGCTTCTACCAGCCCACCGAGGGCACCATCACCCTGGACGGCAATCCCACGGCCGGTCTTCGGCCGCATCAGGTCACCTCCCTTGGCGTGGCCCGCACCTTCCAGAACATCCGCCTGTGGCACGACATGACCGTGCTCGACAACATACGCATCGCCCAGCACTACCGCATGGGATACTCGGTGTGGGACTCGGTCATCCGCGGCAAGAAATACCGCGCACGCGAGCAGCGCATCCTTGAAATCGCCGAGGAGCTGCTCGAAGCCATGAGCCTGACGGAATACGCCCGGGAATACCCGAAAAATCTGCCCTACGGCCTGCAACGGCGGGTGGAGATCGCCCGCGCCATGTCCATCCGGCCAAAGCTGCTGCTGCTCGACGAACCCGCTGCCGGGCTCAACTCCTCCGATGTCGAAGGGTTGATCAAGCTGATCCGCTGGATTCACGACACCTTTGACATCACCATCCTGATGATCGAGCACCAGATGAAGGTCGTCACCAGCCTGTGCCAGTGGATCAAGGTCATCGATTTCGGGGCCACCATCGCCGAAGGCACCGCAGAACACATCCAGAGCAACCCGGCGGTCATCAAGGCATATCTCGGAGACGACACCCTATGAACACCCCTCTTCTCGAAGTCGAAAACCTCCACGTCAAATACGGCAACATCGAAGCCCTGCACGGCATCTCCTTCACCGTGGGCGAGGGCGAGATCGTCACCCTCATCGGGGCAAACGGGGCGGGCAAATCCACCACCCTCATGGCCGTGGCCCAGTTGCCGCCGCCCGAAGCGCCCAAGATCACCGGCGGCGACATCCGCTTTCGGGGCAAGTCCATCCTGGGCATGTCCCCCGACCGTGTCGTGGCCGACCTCCACCTCGCCCTGGTGCCCGAGGGCCGCCACATCTTCGGCAACCTGACCGTGGAGGAAAACCTCAAACTGGCCACCTATGCCCGCAAGGACGGCGTCAACGAACTGGACCGCGACTACAAACGCGTCTACCAGCTTTTCCCACGCCTCAACGAACGGCGCAAGCAGCGCTCGGAGTCCCTGTCAGGCGGCGAGCAGCAGATGCTGGCCGTGGGCCGCGCCCTCATGTCCGGCTGCCGCTTCATCATGCTTGACGAACCCTCCATGGGTCTGGCACCGCTTCTGATGTACGACATGTTCCGTACCCTCAAGGAACTCAACGAAGAAGGTATGACCATCCTGCTCATCGAGCAAAACGCCAACCTGGCCCTCAAGTTCGCCCACCGGGGTTACGTCATCGACACCGGCGAGATCGTGGCTCAGGGCCCCTGCAAAACGCTCATGGAGAACCCCGAGGTCAAGAAGGCGTATCTGGGCGGGTAAGGCCTAAACCTCCGGGACTGTCTGCGCCGCACAGGGAGATTCTTTTTTAGATGCGAACCTTCTTCAAGAACGCTCTGACCGTTTTCGGCTCGGTCTTGTTCACGTTGCTGCTGATCGAGGTCGCGCTTCGCTTCCTGCCTGTCAACGAGGGGCTGTGGGCACAGCCTATCAATGAAGCCGCGCCCGTCATGCACTTTGCGCCCAACAGGACCTCCACCTGGTCCCGGTTCGCGGACTTCTCCATGGTCAACACGGTCCATTCCAACAACTACGGCTTTCTCAACGACCAGGATTACGATCCGCAAGCCTCCCTGCCCCTCATCGCCTTCATCGGCGACAGCTACGTCGAGGCCGTCATGGTGCCGTATGCCCAGACCGTCCATGGACGATTGGCCCAGGAACTGGACGGGCTGTGGCGGGTTTACAGCTTCGGCGTCTCCGGCGCCCCCTTGAGCCAGTACTTGGCCATGGCCCGGTTCGTCCGCGACGAATTCGGCCCGGAGCGCCTGTATATCATCGTTATCGGCAACGACTTCGACGAGAGCCTTCTCAAATACAAGGACTCGCCTGGACACCACTATTTTGAGGAGAATGGGGAATCGCTGCGCCTTGTCCGCAAGGACTACTCACCCTCGCTACCGATACGGACCGCCCGGAACTTGCGGCTTGTCATGTACCTCATGACCAACGTCCAGATCACCCACACCCTCTCCACCCTGACCGCCCCGGCCGTGCGCTTGCAGGGCAACACCGACGCCAGCACGGACTATGAACGCATCAAGGACTCCATCCGGGCAACGGACGCCTTCCTGGACATGCTCCCCCAGGCGGCCGGACTTGATCCCGGTAACATCTGCCTGATCGTGGATGCGGTCAGACCGGAGGTCTATACCGCCGAAACCCCAAGCGACGGCTATTTTACCAGAATGCGCGAACATCTTTTGGTCTCTGCCAGGGCTATGGGCTTCCAGACCATTGACCTGCACCCCGTTTTTCGTCGGGAATATCTTCAAGACGGTCTGCCCTTTGAATACCCGCGGGACGGCCACTGGAGCGGCCACGGCCATGCAGCCTGCGCACGGGCGATCCTTGAGCACGGCATCGCGCCGCCCGCGCCCTGAGCGCTCGCAGGGCTCCCGCCCCTTCCAAACGTCGCGGGCATGCCCAATTCCATGGACAAGCCGGGAAAAAAGCTGCAAGCTCCCAAAACGCCCGCTGCGGGGCCGGGCTTGTCTTTTCGCCTTGAATGAGGCAAGAAAATCCGGTCCTCAGCCAGGAGAAACGCATGTCGGATACCACTAGGAACAGCAGGGCGGAAAATAAACCGAGCAGAGGCCAGGCCATAGACACGGGTATGGCCCTCACCCTCATCTGTCTCATCGGCGGACTGCTGACCGGCAGGGACGCATGGTTTTGGGCCGCCACCGGAGCGCTTCTGGTGAACATGACCTTTCCGGGGCTGTACCGGCTTCCGGCCCGGCTCTGGTTCGGCTTTTCGGCCCTGCTCGGCACGGTGATGTCCAAGGTCATCCTTGGCATCATCTTCTTCGGCCTTGTCACTCCGCTGGCACTGCTGCGTAAAATGCTCGGGCACGACCCGATGCGCCTTGGACAGTGGAAAAACGGAAGCGGCAGCGTTTTCGTCGTCCGCGACCACCGATTCACCGCCAAGGACATTCAACACCCCTTTTAGGAGCTGACCGTGGACTTTCTCAAGGATCTCTGGGGATTTCTCCGTGAACGCAAGAAGTTCTGGCTGCTGCCGATCATTCTTGTGCTTCTGCTGTTTGGCGCACTCATCGTATTGACGAGCGGTTCTGCCATCGCACCCTTCATCTACACTGTCTTCTAGGAGGCCCCTTGCCAGAGGCCATCCTCGGAATATCGGCGTTTTATCACGACTCGGCAGCGGCCCTGCTGGTCGATGGCGAGATTGTGGCCGCGGCCCAGGAAGAGCGCTTCACCCGCCGCAAGCACGATCCCGCGTTTCCGACCAATGCAGCGCGTTTCGTGCTCGGCGAAGCGGGCGTCGCCTTTGGCGACCTTAAGGCCGTGGCCTTCTACGACAAGCCATACATCAAGTTCGAGCGGCTCCTTGAGACCTACAACGGATTCGCCCCCAAGGGGCTGGCGAGTTTTCTCGCCTCCATGCCGGTCTGGATCAAGGAAAAGCTCTTCATGCGCCACATGCTTAAGGAAGAGTTTGGCAAGCTCGGTCCGGGCAGCCCCAAGCTGCTCTTTCCCGAGCACCACCTTTCCCATGCGGCCAGCGCGTTTTTCCCCTCCCCCTATGAGGAGGCCGCGATCCTGACCGTGGACGGTGTCGGCGAATGGGCCACCACCACCATTGGCAAGGGTTCGGGCAATGCCGTCGCCATCCTGCGCGAACTGCACTTCCCCCACTCCCTGGGGCTGCTCTACTCCGCCTTCACCGCCTTTTGCGGGTTCAAGGTCAATTCCGGCGAGTACAAGCTGATGGGCCTCGCCCCTTACGGCAACCCGGATTCGGATAGGGTGGCACACTGGAAGGAGCGCATCCACGCCGAGCTTATTGACCTGCGCGACGACGGCTCCCTGCTCCTCAACATGGACTATTTCGCCTACGCCACGGGCCTGACCATGTTCTACTCCGGCAAGTGGGAGAGCCTCTTCGGCATCCCTGCGCGACAGCCCGAGGAGAACATCGGCCAGGAACACATGGACCTGGCCCTGGCCATTCAGCAGGTGACCGAGGATGTCGTCTTCCGGCTCGCGGAAACGGCGCGTGAACTGACCGGCTGTCGCAAGCTGGTCATGGCCGGCGGCGTGGCGCTCAACTGCGTGGCCAACGGCAAGCTCATCCGACGCGGCACCTTCGACGATGTCTGGGTCCAGCCCGCTGCGGGTGACGCAGGCGGCGCCTTGGGTGCCGCCCTGGCCGCGTGGCACATCGGTCAGGACAGGGAGCGCAGGCCCGCGACGCCTGACGCCATGCAGGGATGCTATCTGGGGCCCGAGTTCGGCCCGGTAAGCATTGCGCGGACGGCCCGGCGCCACGCTGCTCCCTTCACCCGGTTCGACGACTTTGACGGCTTATGTGCCGCAGTGTCCGATCTGCTGGCTAAGGGCAATTGCGTGGGCTGGTTCCAGGGGCGCATGGAATACGGTCCCAGAGCCCTGGGCAACCGGAGTATCCTGGGCGACCCGCGCCACCCCGACATGCAGCGCAAGCTCAATCTCAAGATCAAATACCGCGAAGGGTTCCGGCCTTTTGCCCCGTCGGTGCTGGCGGAAGAGGCTGCCAACTACTTCGAGCTGGACAGGCCCTCACCCTACATGCTCGTTGTTGCCCCGGTGGCCGGACAGCGGCTCAATCCCCTGCCGGACGGCTACAACGACATGCCCATGTACGAGCGACTCTACGTCCAGCGCTCGGACATTCCTGCCGTGACCCACGTGGACTCCTCGGCCCGCATCCAGACCGTGTCCGCCGACACCAATCCCCGCTACTGGCGACTGGTGAACACCTTGCTTGACCGCCACGGCTGCGGGCTGGTGGTCAACACCAGCTTCAACGTGCGCGGAGAGCCCATTGTCTGCACCCCGGAGGACGCCTACCGCTGCTTCATGCGCACCGAGATGGACTGCCTGGTCATGGGGGACTTTCTCTTTCTCAAGCAGGACCAGCCGACATGGAGCGAAAAGGAAAACTGGCGCGACACCTTTGAGCTGGACTGAGCCACTCCGCGCCTGTTCCACGCACAAGAAAACGGCCCTTCCGGGCCGTTTTCTTGTGAGCGGCTCGGGCGGGATCTACTCCACCACCGCGGCCTTGACGATGAAGACCGGCTCCACCGGAACATCATCGTGAAATCCCTTGCGCCCGGTGGACACCGCCTTGATCTTGTCGACCACGTCCGTGCCCTCGACCACCTTGCCGAACACGGCATAGCCCCAACCCTGGGGAGTCTTGGACGAATGGTTCAGGAAACCGTTGTCCTTGACGTTGATGAAAAACTGCGACGACGCGGAGTGCGGGTCCATGGTCCGGGCCATGGCCAGGGTGTAGCAGCCGTTCTTCAGGCCGTTGTCCGCCTCGTTCTCAATGGAAGCGCGGGTCTGCTTTTCCTTCATGTTCTCGTCCATGCCGCCTCCCTGGACCATGAATCCGTCGATGACACGGTGAAAGATGAGGCCATCGTAGAACCCTTCCTCCACATACTGCTGGAAGTTGGCCGCGCTCTTGGGGGCCTTGTCGAAATCGAGTTCGATGACGATATCGCCCATGCTGGTTTGCATCTTGATCATTGTGCTGACTCCTTTGCGCCGGAATTTCCGGCGAATTGATGGGTGGTTATTCTGACGCGGCTTCTGGCAACAATGGCGCGTCGCCCGCCACGCGAGGCGAACCGACAGTGGCGTTGGCCTCGGGCATGGGCCGCGCTTCGAGCCGCGCCAGGGGATTTTCCTCAAAGGCTCCCCGGTCGCGGATAACGGTCAGGGGCGAACCGAGCTTCATGATGTTCTTTTCCATCACCAGCTCCAACTGCGGCTCGACGATCCTGGTCTGGGCCGGGACGATGACGCCCTCTGGCTGAAACTGCACAGGCGCGGGCCGGTCAAAGAACCCCGTGACCAGATAGGCCAGGGCGATTCCCGCCAGAACCGGCTTGGCAAGCCGGGTGAATGTGCCGCGCTCGGTGGGCATGGACCTACCCCTTGAGGGCCTCGGCCACGGCCGTCTGGTCCTGCTCGCTCAGATAGGGATGCATGGGCAGGCTGAAGATGCGCCCGGCAATGGCCTCGCACACCGGCAGGTCGCCCTTGGCGTATTTGAGTCCGGCAAAGGCCCCTTGCAGATGCAACGGCTTGGGATAATAGATGGCCGTGGGGATTTCCGCCTTCTTCAGCTTGGCCATGAGCGTTTCCCTGTGCGCCGTGTCGCGGGCCAGCACCGAGTATTGGGCCCAGACCGAGGTATTTCCAGGTGCCACGGTGGGCACGGTCAGGCCGTCGACATCGGCAAGCAGCGCCGCATAGCGGTCAGCCACCTGCTGGCGTTTGGCGATCTCGTCGGGGAAGATGGCGAACTTGGCCAGGAGCACGGCGGCCTGGATGGAATCCAGACGCCCGTTGATGCCAAGGCGGACGTTCTCGTACCTGTCCGCGCCCATGCCGTGAACCCGGATGGATACCAGCAACTTGCGCATCTCGTCATTGTGGGCAAAGACCATGCCCCCGTCGCCGTAGCAGCCCAGGGGCTTGGCCGGGAAAAACGAGGTGCAGGCCACATCGCCCAGAGAGCAGACCGGCTTGCCCTTGTAGGTGGCGCCAAAGGACTGGGCGGCGTCCACCACGAGAAACAGCCCGTTGTTGTGGGCCAGCGGCTCAATGCGGTCGTAGTCGGCGGGCTGTCCGAAGAGGTCCACCGCGATGACGCCCTTTGGGGTCAGATCCTTTCGCGTGTCCTTGACCTCGCCGATCCTGCGCCGCAGGTCGTCGGGGTCGATGTTGAAGGTGACAGGATCAATGTCCACGAACACCGGAGTCGCCCCGAGCAGGGCCACGGCCTCGGCAGTGGCCATGAAGGTGAAGGGCGTGGTGAACACTGCATCCCCCGGGCCCACATCAAGGGCCATCAATGCCATGACCAGGGCATCCGTACCAGAGGCGCAGCCCACGGCATGGCGCACGGCCGAGAAGCTGGAGAGGCGTTGCTCAAGCTCCGCGATCTCCGGGCCCATGATGTAGGCCCCGTGGTCGAGAACCGCGTCGATCCGGGCCCGCACAGAACTCTCGACGCGCTGATACTGGGTTTTCAGGTCAATGAAGGGTATGCTCATGAATCTCTCGCTTTTGGTTACTGAATCATTTGGTAAATCCGCACAAAAGGAAGCCCGTCAACGACAAGCCTGAAATACGGGGCGATCTCGGGATCGTCCGGGTCGCCAGTCATAAGCCGGGTCATGGTGGACCGAAAACCTGTCCCATCCATGATCACGCTCTGCTTGCTGACCATGTTGATGACCAGATGATGGGTCTTGGGCAGGAGCTGGGGGGACAAGGCGTTCAGAGGATACGCCCGACGATTGATACCGTCCCGGTCCAGCAAAGTGAGGTCCCGCACCAGCCCGCCACCGCCCTGGCGATCCATGACCGCGCCGCGCTCGACGTTGAACCCGAGCTCTCCGGGCTGGAAGATGCTCACCTCCGCCTCCCTGGTGGTTCCTGTCTCCAGGTTCCAGTTGCCAAAATGGGTGATCCACTTGACCAATGTCAGGTCGTGCCAGGAGACCACGAAATACTGCGGCGGCACCGGGGGGTGGTCTTCACGGCCCAGCTGTTCCTCAAGGGCTGCGCCCAGGCGGTCACGGGGAATGGTGTCCCAGACCCTGGCCGCATCCAGCCCGTAGGGGACTTTTCTGTCCGGGTATTGGGCCGCAAAACGCATCATCCGGCTGGCCTGCTCGGGCGAATGCGTGGACATGGCGAAACCCAGGGGGTACAGGTCGCGCCCCGCGTGTTTGCCGCCATCTGCCACCGTACCGAGCAGGGCGTAATACTGCGTGGCATAGCCCCAGTCCCACCAGGTCCAGACCATGGCGTCGGGCTCACTCTTTCTCCCCAATTCAACCAGTGCTTCGGCATGGGCGCGACTGAGCACCGGCGTCAGCTGGAGTGCCGAATACTGCCCGAAGGTGTAAAAAAGCAAGGCAGCCCCAAGCGAGGCCTGAAGGCCCAGATCTGCCCACTGGCCATGCCGCATCCGCCGCGTGACAAAGGCCGCCAGCCAGTACAGGCACACCCCGAGCATGACGCACAACGCGGCACCGCCAAACATGGAAAACCGGATGCCGAGCTTGACGCTGGCCAACTGCAAGGCAATAAGCGGCAGCAAAAATACAGCCGTCGGCCGCAACGCCACCACGACCACCGACGAAAGCAGCGCAAGCCACCCAAGCCAGGAAAAGAAAACTCCGCGCTCAAGCACCTCGGACAAGGGCTCAAGCCTGACTTCGATGATGCTCTGCAGCACCGAGGGATAGACCGGCCCCATGGGAACGGCGGCAGAGCCGGATTGAACGATTCCGGCTGCCCCGCTCAGGTATGAGAAAAGCTTAAGGGCAGTGTTTCCCACCGAGGTGTTGAGCATGTGGGTGGACAGAATCACCGCGACCAGAGCAACGGCTGCGACCCAGAGGGCGTCGCGTCTGCGCTCCGCGCCATCGGCCGGGGGCTTCCAGAAAAACACGAGACCCGCGGCAATGGCTGCGGAAAACAAAGTGACGGCCCAGTAGGCGGACACTCCGGGAATAGAGACCAGAAACCCCGATATCGGCCATAGTTTGAGTTGTCCGAATACTCCGCCCGGAAACGACGCGAGAGCGAACACCGCCAACCCCTGCATGGCCAGGGTGCGCAACCCCGGCCGGCAATTGATCATCAGCACCACGACGGTCATCAAATAGTAGAGAATGACCATGTGCTGGATGTCTTCATGCCAGATGACGGCAAAGCGGCTGACCAGCCCAAATCCCAGGGCCAACCAGAGAACCCTGGCGGCTGCTGGGGGTTCCCTCTCGTCCGCCGAATCGACCAGCCACCCGGAACGCATCAGCCTGCCCGCCCAAAACGCGAGCATCCAGGCCACCATCATGGGCATGAGCAGGGTGAACAGATCGGTGTCATAATACCCAAGCTGGGTACGATAGTAGAATCCCGGGGTCAGGGAGCCGACAAGCCCGGCCAGCACTCCCGCGTTGACCCCGCCAAGGAGCCATCCCCACAGAAGGCAGACCACGCCCACCAGGGGGCCGAGCACCGCCGGGGCCCAGAAGCCGATGTCGCCAAGCCCGATTCCTGTCAGCCCGTGAACCCAGGCGACGAGTTGGGCAGACGGGTATCCGCTCACCGAGGCGAGGCCCTTGGCCTTGGCCAGCCAGAAATAGGCGTCGTGCGTCGCCAGGATGCGCTCTCCCGCCACCCACAACTCCGGGTGGTCCCAGCGGTCGGCGAAGCTAATGCGAAAAATCAGGCCCACCACGAAGATGACAACGCCATACGCCCCAACGCGGCGCCAGGAGGCAGCCACAGAGGCCTCTGGCCCCACATGGACCATGCCGTTTCGATACAATTGAACAAGACGTTGCACGATCACCTCATGTTTAGGTTCAGGCTCGTGGCCCCCGGGAGCCGCGCCACTGGGCAGCCGCCGCCACAAATCGCGGCGCCCATTCTGGCACGGCCAGGGCATGAATATGGGTATACCCTGCAAACGTGTTTTCATAAAGCAGCCCGTCGCCCCCTTGGCCGATGCCGCTGCCCCGCCTCATGCGCAGGGTTGTCGGCATGGAGCCTTGTCCCGCCAGGCACAGGGAATAATGAAATTCGTGGCCAAGGACCGTCTCTCCTTCCCGGAAAAACGGGGATGCGACTTCCACCACAGCCTCGGTGTAGCCAAGCCCCTGCGGCCTCGCGCACAAGGTCGTGGACGCCGGGAACACCCCAGCCATGGCATAGCGGCCCATGGCGCCGTCCGCACTGCGGCACTCAAGGGCTTGGCACAAGAGCATGAACCCCCCGCATTCGGCATAGATGGGCAGGCCCGCCCTGGACAGGGCGCGGATGTGCGTCAGGACAGGCCCATTGGCCGCGATGCGCTCCGCAAACATCTCGGGAAAACCGCCACCCAGATACAGGCCGTCCACATCCGGCCACGGCTCGCCAGAAAGCACGGACAGACGGACCAGCTCGGCCCCGGCATGGCGCAACGCCTCAAGGTTTTCAGGGTAGTAGAACCAAAACGCCTCGTCGTGCACATAGCCGATACGGACCGCCGGGGGCTGCGCAGCACCACTGAAGAGCGGCGCCGGGGCATACTTCATGGGGCTCGCCCTGTGCGCCGCGGCGAGGATGGCATCGAGATCAAGCCACTGCTCTGCCGTCTCGGCCAGTGCATTGAGGGCGGCATTGCCGTCGTCCACGCCCGTGCCGAACTCCTGATCCGACAGCAGGCCCATATGCCGCTCGGGAATGGGATTGACGGCGATCTTGGGGAGCATGCCCAGCACCGGAATATCGGTGTATTCCTCGATGCTCCGCCGCAGCACCGACCGATGGCGCTCTCCGGCCGTACGGTTGAGAACCACCCCGGAAAGTTTCAGCCCCGGCTCGAATGAAGCGCAACCCTGGACGATGGCGGCCACGGTCCGGGTCATCTTGGTACAGTCGATGGTCAGGATTACAGGCGCGGCGAGTCTGCGCGCCAGCTCGGCCGTGGAACAGGAGCCCTTGGCGTCCTTGCCGTCAAACAAGCCCCGGTTGCCTTCCACCAGACTCAGATCAGCGCCCTGGGCTCTGTGCAGAAACAGGGACCGCAAGACCGCTTCGGTATGAAAAAACGGATCGAGATTGGAGCAGTCCCGCCCGGCCGCGATGGCCAGCCATCGGGCGTCGATGTAGTCCGGCCCCTTCTTGAAGGGGGCCACCGCAAGGCCTCGGCGGCTGAAAGCGCGAGCCAGAGCCAGCGAAACAATGGTCTTGCCGGTTCCGCCGGAAAGTCCGGCCAGGACGAGTCGTGGAATCTGTTGCTGCACGTGGCCGCCGTTTCGGCTGACGTTAAACCAAGAAAAGCCTTGCCCGCCTTAAGTGACGGGCAAGGCCTTGATGACGGGAGCGGGCCGGAGTCTAGTCTTCGCCCTCGGAATGAGCCTGCTTGCCCGCGCCGGTCAGGCCGTACATGGTGGTGGAACCGGAGGACCAGAACACCATCTTTTCTTCCTGAACCAGCTGGGTCAGCAGCTTCTTGACGTCACGGCTCTTCTCGTCGGGGAACAGCTTGGTGAAGTCGTTGAAGTAGAATTTTGACTTGTTAGCAGATTTCTCTTCACAAAACTTGATGATTTCAGCCTTTGCGGATTCGGGATCGAGTGCCATGACGGACTCCTTTGGTTTAAGAAAGTCAGGGTACGGCCCAGTCGCCGTACCCCGACACTTCTTTTATTCTACCACTTGAACTGGGTGGTCTGGCGCCAAGTGTAGTAGGCGGGATCGCGGAAGTCGTCGATGAGGTGAGCGGTGAACTCCAGCTCGCACTTCTCGAAGAAACGCTCCCAGCCGATACGGTTGGCCCAGTCGCCCAGACGCTCGTACTTGTTGGCGTCGGCCGCATAGGTGTCGAGAATCTTCTTGATCACCTTGGTCATGGTCGGCCAGCGCGGCGGCTCGTTGGGGATGTAGGGCACCACGACCTTGGAGAAGGCCGGCTTGGTGACGCGGTTGGAGATCTTGCCGCCAACCATGATGGCGATGCCGTCGCCCTCGCCGTCGGAAAGCGGCAGGGAGGGACACATGGTGTAGCAGTTGCCGCAGAACATGCAGCGCTCTTCCTTGATGGCCACGGTCTTGTAGGTCTTGCCGTTGAGCTCGACCTTGGACGGGCGCACCGCGCCGGTGGGGCAGGAAGCCACGGCCAGCGGGATTTCGCACAGGTTGTCCAGGTACTCGTGGTCAATGAGGGGCGGCTTGCGGTGGATGCCCAGGATGGCGATGTCGGAGCAGTGCACCGCGCCGCACATGTTCAGGCAGCAGGCCATGGAGATGCGGACAGGAGCCGGCAGCTTCATGTTCTGGAAGTCGTCGAAAACAACGTCCATGGTAGCCTTGACGGTGCCGGAGGCATCGGTGGCCGGGGTGTGGCAGTGGATCCAACCCTGGGTGTGCACGATGTTGGTGACACCGGCGCCGGTGCCGCCCACCGGGAACTTCATGGAACCGCCGGGGAACTTCTGGTTGTTGAGGAACGCCTTGAGGTCCAGGGCGGCCTGCTTGTCCTCGACAATGAACTCAATGTTGTTACGGGTGGTGAACCGCAGATGGCCGCCCGCGTACTTGTCGGCGATATCGCAGATTTCGCGCACATGGGTGACGGTCATCAGGCGGGCCGATCCGCAGCGCACGGTGTATGCCTTGTCGCCGGAAAGGGCGGTGTGGCACAGGACACCCGGCTCCAGGATCTCATGGTAGTCCCACTTGCCGAAGTTTTTCGCGATGACCGGGGGCAGGAACTCACCAAAGTGACGAGGTCCGATGTCGGAGATCCGACCTTCCATCGGTTTGTCGGGATTGTATCCGGAAGAAATGAAAGCCATGTTGTTTTCCTCCAATGGTTAGCGCTGGTGGCGTTTACGGAATTCGGCGAGATCGCGTTCCCAGCCACCTTCGACATCTTCAGCCTTCCAGAAGATGTAGGGGTTGTGGCGGGGCTCCTGAACCTGGCGGGCGTCAATGGGCACACCGGCCGCTTCAGCCAGGGCGGCGAAACCGAGGCGCTTCATGGTCTCACCGATGCGCTCGCGGTTCTTGCCCTCTTCCATCCACCAGTCCCAAACGGCTTCGACGATGTCCTTGATGGCCTGGTAGTCGTCGTCCTTGTTGACTTCGACGAAGGGCACCAGCAGGGAGCCCATCTGGGGGCCGTCGAGGATCGGAGCCTTGGCGCCGCAGAAGATGGACACGCCGCGATCATCACCGATTCTCAGGGCCTGAGGCATGGTGTTGATGCAGTGCATGCAGCGGACGCACTCCTTGTGGTCCATGATCAGCTTGCCGCCCTCGTAGCTGATGCACTTGGACGGGCACAGGTCCACGACTTCCTTCTGGATGTCGAACTTGCCCCAGTCGCGTCCGGCGTGGGCGCCGGCGTTGGGGGCGATCTCACCGCCGACGTAGGCGGCAACGGCTTCCTGATTGATCTTGATGGGATCCTTGAAGGTTCCGAGGAAACCGAGGTCGGAACGGGCGATGGCGGCCACGCAACCATTGGGGCAGCCGTCGAACTTGAACTTGAACTTGTAGGGGAAGGCCGGGCGATGCAGCTCGTCCTGGTATTCCTGGGTCAGGTTGTAGCACAGCTCCTGGGCGTCGTAACAGGCGTACTGGCAGCGGGACATGCCCATGCAGGAGGCGGGGGTACGCAGGTTGGAGCCGGAGCCGCCGAGGTCGACGTTCAGGTTGTGGGTCAACTCCCAGAAGATCTCCTCAAGCTGCGGAGTGGACGTACCGAGCAGAACGATGTCGCCAGTGGCGCCGTGCAGGTTGGTCAGACCGGAGCCGCGCAGGTCCCAAATGTCCATGAGGCTGCGCAGGAACTCGGTGGAGTACCACTTGCCGTTGGGCTGAGCCACACGGACGGTGTGGAAATGAGCCACGCCAGGGAACATCTGGGGCTGGTCACAGTACCGGCCGATGACGCCGCCGCCGTAACCGAAGACGCCGACGATGCCGCCGTGCTTCCAGTGGGTCTCACCATCGGTGAAGGACATCTCCAAAACACCGAGCAGATCGTCGGGGCAATCAACAGCCACCTGGTATTGAACGCCCTTCTCGTTCTTAGCGCGAGCTGCGGCCTCCTGTTTGATGTCGGATACGAAGCTGGGCCACGGGCCGCTTTCCAGCTGATCCAACAGAGGAGTTTTGTGTTTCGCCATTCCCTTAACCTCCATTGTTTGATTAAGATGTTGCCATCAACCATTGTAATCCGGGCCATCTTTCGAACGTGACGATCAACCAGAGCCCGGATGCCTTTGCTTCTTTGCGCGAAAAGCACAGAATACGGCACTTGCGCCGTTATTCACAATATATGTAGGGATGACAATGTACTGGACGCACCGGTTTATTGTCAACCGGTAATTCCCCAAAACATCTTGCCAATCCTCTTCCCGCGGGCGTCCTGCCCGCCATGGGGCGATGCCCCTTCCACCCGCCGCGAAACGCCATTTGACGCATCTTCACGCAGACGGCAATCAGGCCGCCAACCTCTTATAGCGATACCTTAAAAGCAGGGCATGAGCAACACAAAGTTCCGACACGGCTTTCGCCACCAACCCTCTTTCCTCTCCCCTTGCGCAAATCGCCCGCGAGTTGTAATCGACCCCGGACAAGACAACGCCAAAAGGGGCTGCTGCCCAAAAACCCACGGATCAGACACCATGAACGCACACGACTCTTGCAAGCGCTGCGGCGACTGCTGTCGCAACGGCGGGCCCGCCCTTCACCGTCAGGATCTGCCCTTGATCCAGGACGGCACCATCCCTCTGGCAGACATCGTCACCCTGCGGCCGGGGGAACGCGCCTACGACCAGCCCACCCACAGCATCAAGCCCCTGGACTGCGAGATCCTGAAGCTCAAGGGACGCGATTCGTCCTGGACCTGCCTCTATTACAGCCCGGAGGGGCACGCCTGCGGCATATACGATTCCCGGCCCATCGAATGCGAGCTGCTCTCCTGCCGCGACACCGCAGCCATCATCGCCATGTACGACAAGGAGCGCCTGACCCGCGCCGACCTGCTCCCGGCCGGACACCCCCTGCTCGAACTCGTTGACGAGCACGACGCCAAATGCGCTCCGCGGACCGTGGAGGATGCGGTCAAGGCGGCGCGCCAGGGCAACGACGACGCCGGAATCGCCCTCAAGGAAATGGTGGTCTTTGACATGGAGATGCGCCGCCTGGTGGCCGAACGGGCCAACATGTCGCGTGACATCAACGAGTTTCTTTTCGGCAGACCCTTGCGGACCCTGCTGCGCAGCATGAACGTCAACGTCTACGAAGTGGGCGGCTCCGTCCGCCTGGACTTCAACAAGGGAGAAACAGCATGAAGGACGAACGCGGCCACTACTACACCCCCTCCCTTCAGAATCCCGAGGTGCGCATGTACGTGCGCGACAACAATGGTGCCATCGAGTTCCGGCTTTACAACCCCGCAGAACCCATCATCTGGGAAAAGCACCAATGGGTTCCCTACGATGCCATCCTCCAGGCCGCCGAAATGTTCAAGGCCCGGGGCACAGGAAGAAACCCCCTGGCCCTCTATGATCTGGAGATTGCCAAGAAGTTGTTGAGCGACGCGTAGGGGGGGTGCTGCTAAAACTGAAAATAAATGAACGGGTTGAACCCTGTCGGACGAAACACCACCGAAAGCCACAGCAGGCTGAACAAAAGTGTCGGTGAAAACCACCGCGCCCGCTCAGGGAGGAGAACCCTCTCCCACCCTCCGGCCGCTTTCATGGCGTGGACAACGGCCATGCCCGCAAGCATGAACGGGACTATGGGATGATACCAGGCCACGCCCTGCACCGGAACGAACATCTGGCGGAACATCAGCGCCGCGTGCTCGAAGCTCTCCGACCGGAACAACACCCAGCCCTGCACCACGAAAAACATGGTCGCCGCCCAGCCCAAAAGCCCGGCTCCCGGCACCCTGCGGTCCCCGACGGCAGTAGCGACGACACGATCAAAGGCAAGGGCCAACCCGTGCAATGCCCCCCAGGCCACAAAGGTCCATGCCGCTCCGTGCCACAACCCGCAGAGCACCATTGCGGTCATGCCGTTGATGAAGGTCCGCCATTTCCCGCCCCGGCTCCCGCCGAGGGGGATATAAATGTAGTCCCTGACCCAGGTGGACAGCGAGATGTGCCAACGGCGCCAAAATTCGCGTGGGCTTTTGGCCAGATAGGGGAAGTTGAAGTTTTCTCCCAACGAGTACCCCATGATGCAGGCCACGCCGATGGCCATGTCCGAATATCCGGAAAAATCAAAGTATATCTGCATGCTGTATGCCAGCGCACCCAGCCAGGTGGTGGTACAGTCGTAGGCCCCGGCGTTGGCGAACACATGATCGGAATACATGGCTAGGCGGTCAGCCACGAACACCTTCTTAAACAGGCCGTAGGTAAAAACCTGGAAACCCAGATAGAAGTTCGCAGCTGTAAGCGGCTGGCGACGTGCAAGTTGCGGCAGGAAATGCGCGGCCCGGACTATGGGGCCAGCCACCAACTGGGGAAAGAACGCAACAAAAAGGGCAAAGTCAAAAAAGTCCTCATGCACGTCCAGCTTCCCGCGGTACACGTCGATGGTGTAGCTCAGGGTCTGAAAGGTGTAGAACGAAATACCTACCGGGAGGAGTATGTCCAGGCTCCCGGCGTGCAGCCCCATCGCCTCGACAAGCGGCCGGGCTGAGTCGATAAAGAAGTTGAAATACTTGAAAAAACCGAGCAGTCCGAGATTCACGCTCAGACTCAGGCCAAGCAAAGCCCTGCGGCGTCGGGTGCGATGCTCGCCTTTGAGCCCCAACCCAACGCAATAGTCCACGACCGTGGAAAGCAGTATCAAAGACAGAAACCGCCAGTCCCAGTAGGCGTAGAAGTAGTAGCTGGCCGCCAGAAGCCAGAGCTTCCCTGCCCGATTGCTGCGCACAAGCCCGAGCCCGACCAGGACCACGGCAAAAAAGATGAAGAATTCCAGCTGGGAGAAAATCACTGACTCTGCTCCCGAAAGTATTCGAGCAACGCCTCGGCGATCATCCTTTGCCCTTCCGCGTTCAGGTGCCCTGTCCCTGGCGGGGAATTAAAGAAGCCACGCGGAAACCTGCCGGTCTGCTCGTAATGTGCGTTAAACCGTGGCGTCATGTCGATGAACCCCACGCCCGATTCCTTGCAAATGGACCGGAACAACTCCACCTCCGGCACCGGCCCGGCCTGGACAAACACCTTCCCATCCCTGAAAGCAGGTGAATCCGGCGGACAATAAACAAAGGAGAGAGGCACTCCTGACCGCTGCTTCATTTCAGCGACAAGATAGCGCCACGCCTGCTCCAGATCGCAATCCGACGAAACCGTACCGGGCTGTGCCAGCGCCTGGGTGGCTGTCGAGGGCGCGAAGCGGAAGTTGTGCCGACGCAGTCCGGCATAAAGGAAATGCAGCGGTTCAAGATATAAGGCCCGAATCCAAGGACCGATCACTAGGCCCGCCCAGGTCGGGACAGCCATTGTACTATCGTCGAAGCCAAGGGGGTCACAATGAAACCTGGCGTGCGTTCCTGAGTCCATCATCGGAGTAACATCGTTGAATCCTCTGAGAAGAACAACATTTGCCTGCACATTGGAAACTACGCGTTGATAGTGCGGCATAATGAAATAGTAGTCTGCGACCCCCATGCCTCCTCGCCCCCAACTGATGCCATGCACCGGGTCGCCACCGGAAATGCGGTTGAAGACAAAGGTTATCTTATCCCTGTCCGGGACCTGAAGCGCCTCGACCATGGAGTCGCCCCACAACATGAACTTCGGCACAGGGGAATCGGCCAGGGCGTCTTCTCCCACAGTCAGCCCGTATTTGCCGACACGGGTGTCGCCCCAGCCCTCGGAACGCCACCGTATCGTTTGATCCGAAAGGCGCGTGTACAATTGAAGGGACTCGTTCCATTCCGCAGGCGTCGCGCTGTCGTCAAAGACCGCGCAAACAAGGAGGATAAAGGCAAACGATGCCACCCATCCTCCCACCCAGGGGAGAAAAGGTCTCAGCCGCGACATCCTTTTTTCTCCAAAACCTTCTCTGTGGCATCAACCATGGCATCGACCGAAAAACGCTGCTCGATCCGCTCCCGCACACCCGAGACCTCGCCCCGCCGTATCCTGCCCGCCATGGTCAAAATGCCCTCGGCCAGCGCCTCAGCGTCTCCGGGCGGCACGACCACTCCGGTTTCCCCGACGATCAGGGCGGCGTCGCCCACATCCGTGGTCACGCAGGGGACCCCGCAGGCCATGGCCTCGCCCAGCACGTTGGGGAAACCCTCTCCCGAGGACGACAGGCAGCAGAGATCAAACCCGTTGCAGACCCGCTCCGCGTCGGCCCGGAATCCGGCCCAGACGAGGCGGTCATCAAGTTTAAGGGAAGCCGCAAGGATGCGCAGCTCCCCTTCCAACAGGCCTGCGCCGACGCAGACAAAGCGCAGGGTCTCGTCCTTCCGTGCGGCCAGGGATGCGGCTTTGAGAAAAGTGGGGATGTCCTTCATGGGATCAAGACGGGCCATCAGGCCGACCAGCACATGCTCAGGACCGACGCCCCACTCCCGGCGCACGGTCTGCCGGGCCTCTTTGTCCGGCCGGAACCGTCCGGTGTCGATGCCGTTGGGAACCACTACCATGGTCTCCGCCGGAAATCCTCGTCCCTGGGCATGTTCCCGCCCGGCGCGGGAATTGACGATCACCGCGTCAGCCACGGGAGAAAGACGCGCCTCAAACCAATAGGCGAAGCGGGCCACCCGGCCGTAGCGGGCCATGTCCATGTTCGAGGCCCGCACCGCCCAGACCAGCCGGGTCGGCTTGAACAGAGGCAGCAGCAAGGCCGAGAGAATATTCGGAGTCCCCAGGAACGAATAGACGACATCCGGCGCAAAACCCCGCACCGCACGGACCAGCCGGACAAGAAATCCACCGAAATCCCAGCGGCCTCCCTTGCCAAGTTGAATGCGCTCCACGCCCGCAAGTTCACGCTCCAGAACACCGCCCGGATAATGCAGGGCCACGGCCACCCGATGCCCGCGAGCCGCCAGTGCGTTGGCCAGGACCACAACCTGCCGCTCGGCCCCGCCCGCCTCCAGGGAGGGGGCGAGGAGGAGGATTCGCACTCTCTCCGATTGAGCCGCGTCCAGGTCCAGCCCCTGAGCGAAGAGAGGCGCCGCGTCATGGCCGTTGCGTTCGTGGACAAGAACCAACCTTGAGCCTTGCCGCCGGAGCACGAAGAGGCTTTCGCCTTCCCGGTATTTCTGGTTGTTCTGGGAGATCACCATGTGCCCCCCATCGATCAATCCATGCCCGAGGTTGGCCACAGCGCACCTGAGCTTCGACTGGGAGAAATAGCCAACATTCAATATATTGGAACACTTGATCAATGCCACGGGCTCGTCGGGCTGGTCGCGAAACATGTCGAACCCCTGGATGGCCCGGATACCGAACTCCCGGCGCAACACCGGGTTCACGGTCTCAACAGGAATGTATCCGTCGCGGCTCCGAGGCTTACCCTCGCCGAAGCAGAGATAAAAGCACAGAAACTTGACGCCGAGCAATGCGCCTTCGGCAGTGAGAAAGACCCGGCCCAGGGGAATCTCTTTCTCGAAGAACCGGGGAAACCGATCCGTGAGCACCACCCTCTCAAACGTGTCGCCCTTTCGCAACAGCCCAAGGGCCGAGATGCCGTCGGACACGCCGACCTCCAGAACCGAAGGAGCCCCATACTCCCCAGCCAACCGTTCCAGTTCGGCATCGGCCAGTGTGGTCCGATAGGGCGCAGTGGTCTTGTAGGTGTCCCCCACGTTGATGTGGGACATGCCAAGCGAATAGAGCCTTCCGCTCTCCCGCGGGTCCAGGGGAAGGGACAGGGTATTCTCCAGAATTGCCGGAGAAAACCTGAGCCGCAGAAAACGGAAGAACAGGATTCTGGCCCAGTCCCTGGTGCCTATCCAGTCCAGCAGCCGGACATGGTCGATGCACAGGCCGCTCTCACGAAGAATGTGACTCCACAGCGGCCGCCTCACGGCTTCCACTCCGCAAGCCAGGCCTGGAACATGAGAACTTCCCAGAGGGACGATTTCCAGTTGTGCTCACCAGCCAAATATTCCCGCCACATCTTTTCCACCAGCCCCGCATCAAGGTAGCCCTGCCGACGAATTTCAGCCGGGTTCAGCAGATCATCGCACCATTGGCGCAACTCGCCATGCAGCCACTGCTCAATGGGAACGCCAAAGCCCATCTTGGGGCGCTCCACCAGCTCCCGAGGGACATGACGATAAAGCACCTGCCTGAGCAGCCACTTGCCCTTGCCTCCACGGACCTTGAGGGCTTGGGGCAGCCGGGCGGCGAACTCCACCACGCGGTGATCCAGCAGCGGCACTCGCGCCTCCAGAGACACAGCCATGCTGGCGCGGTCCACCTTGGTCAGTATGTCGTCCGGCAGGTAACACAGCAGATCATAAAGACTCATCCAGCTCCAATAATCGCTGGTGGGCGGCAGCTCTGCAAGGAAGTGATCCGGCTCCCGCTCCAAGCCCAGCACGATCTCGTTGCGCTTGAACATGGACGTGAAGTATCGGTACAGGGAAGGGAAGTCTTCCATTCCCACGGCGTCCAGACGCCAGCGCACCTTCTGCCCCTTGGAACCGAGCAGATCAAACATTCGATTCGGGACCGCCCTGCCTGCCGCCACCAAGGCCTTGCGGACCGGAGCCGGAATCCGATGCACGGCGTTCCAGACCCCGGTTGTCCAGAAGTAGCGGTCATAGCCGGAAAAAAGCTCGTCCCCACCATCGCCGGACAGGGAGACCGTCACATGTTCCCTGGTCATCCTGCTCAGGATGTAGGTGGGAATCTGCGAGGAATCGGCAAAAGGCTCATCCCAGAACCGGGGCATGGCCGGAATCACGTCCAGCATTTCCCGGGGCGTCACGTAAAGCTCGGTATGGTCCGTGCCCAGATGACGCGCCACGGCCTTGGCATGCCCGGCCTCGTTGTAGCCCTTTTCATGAAAGCCGATGGAATAGGTACGCACCGGCCGGTCAGATGCCCTTTGCATCAAGGCCACCACAGTGGACGAATCAATGCCGCCCGACAAGAATGCGCCGAGGGGCACGTCGGAAAGCATACGCAGGGAGACCGCGTCGGACAACAGCTCTTCCAGCCGCTCCGTGGCCTCAACGTCGCCAATTTCAAGCGGCTCGGCACTCCCCTTGCGCCACAGGCTGGCCGTGTCCCACCAGCGGACCAGCTTTAACCCGGTGTCGTCGATGATCGCCAGTTGCCCCGGCTCAAGCTTCCAGGCATCTTCGTAAATTGACAAAGGCGCGGGCACGAAATTGTGTCGAAAATAGAGGGACAAGGCCCCTCGATTGATACGGGACGAGAATCCGGGACAAGCCCTGAGCGCCTTGAGCTCAGAACCGAAAACCCAGCCCTTGCCCAGTCTGCCGTAATACAGGGGCTTGATGCCCATACGGTCACGGACAAGAAACAGCTTTCGTTCCGTCCTGTCCCACAAAGCCATGGCGAACATGCCCACGAAGCGTTTCAGGGCCGCCTCCAGCCCCCAGGCGGACACTGCCGCGAGAATGGTCTCCGTATCAGATGTTGACCGGAAGGGGTAATCCGGGAGTTCCCGGCGCAACGCCACGTGGTTGTAGACCTCTCCGTTGTAGGCGATGACGTATCGGCCGCAGACGGAATCCATTGGCTGGCGGCCCAGGGGCGAAAGGTCGAGAATGGCCAGCCGCCGATGGCCGAGACCGACGCCCGCTTCCGGGTCCATCCAGACCCCGGAGTCGTCAGGCCCTCGATGGGCCAGGGCGTCAGTCATGGTGCGCAGGGTCGATTCATCCGGCGATTGCACCGAAGAATATAGACCGATTATTCCGCACATTGCCTAGCTATTTCCCTTCGTAAAAAAAAACTCATTGCATGCAATGCCACCGCCACTGGTCTTCAACCAATGCAAAACGAACCCACGGGATTTACAAAATTCAAAAACCTGTTCAGGTTTCGCGACCTCGAATGGATAGCCACCTACCCAGTCCTTGGCATCAGTCCATATGGACATGCCTCGTTGTTGCCTCCGATTAATCAGGTATTTGATCGGATTCCGCAGACGCAAAACTTGGATGACCAAGGAACGTCCTTCATAAAATGCCACAGTCAACGCGCTGAGGACAAACTGAATCCACTTAGGCGATTTCACATATGTTTTTTTTACAACTCTCCACAACTCTGAATAACCGCCCTGATCGTTATAAATTGCGAGAAACAGTTTCCCGCCGCTAGCCACCCTTGCCACTGCATTTTCCATTGCGCTCCACATGTCACCAGTATGGTGGAGAACTCCCCAGCAATAAACGACATCAAATTTCCCCAAACCGTCCATGGCTGTAGCGTCCAACACTGATGCCTGACAGATTTGCCAAGAGTCATCTTCGGGATAAAAACGCTGTTTTAATTGACGGGCGCATCCGACCGATTTGGGATCAAAGTCAAAAGAAACAACCGAGGCCCCTAGTTTTTTTGCCGCCAAGGAAAAAAGCCCGCTGCCGCACCCAATATCCAAAAAATTACTGCCAGAAAGTCCCTCGGGGAACCTCGCGAGAAGCGATCCTGTTGCTTCAACAATCTGCTCTTCGGATATTTTCGACAAAAATTTCGACCAGTTAGAGCCGAAATCGAACCGCTCCTCCAGAGGAACCTCTCGTATCTCTCTGTTCATATGCACTCACTTTTCAAGGAATTGAGACACCAACCACTTCTTAAAGCACGTTTCTCATATCTGCCTCCAAAGCCCAACACCATAAAACTCAGGTATTCTAGAATATTATGATTTTGGTCAGGCCCTCGATGGGCCAGGGCGTCAGTCATGGTGCGCAGGGTCGATTCATCCGGCGATTGTATCCGGGAGCATATGCCAACTATTCCGCACATTGTTTCAATCTCTTCCCGGGATTGGTCGCCACGGCTTCAATTAGGCATGCTTCCCACTGATCCATTACCCGCTCCACGGAAAACCGCTCAACCACCTCGCCAGCCTGCAGCCCAAGACGGATTCGCAAGGGCTGGTCCGCCATGAGCCGCCCCAAGGTCTCGGTCAATGCCTTAACATCTCCCGGCGGGACCAGAAGGCCGTTGCGCCCATCGTCTATCAGATCAGCCGGACCGCCGGGGCAGTCGGCGGCAACACAGGCCATGCCGATGGTCATAGCCTCGCAAAGGGCATTGGGAAATCCCTCGAACCGCGAGGGAAAGGCAAAAATGTCCCCTTGAGCCAAGTCGGCATGTGGGGTGGGCGTTTGCCCGGCAAACACCACCCGGTGCGCCAAACCCAGGCTCGTCGTAAGCTCCTGCAACTCACTCTTTTTTGGCCCATCTCCGAAAATCACCAACTTCCATTGGGGGAATTCCATGGCTACTTTGGCAAAGGCCCGGAGCAGGATGTCGAACCCCTTCTGTTCATGCAGACGCCCCATGCCCACAACCGCTGGGCCGGAAAACCTTACCGTGGGCTCCTTGCAGCCCGAGGGGATCGCCGCATTAGGGATAACCTTCACCTGGGCCGTTTTTAGCCAACCATACTCCCGCCCAATGCTCGCGGTCTGCACCACCAAAGCGGCAGCCCGGCCATAGATGCAGCGACGCAACCACGCCCATGGCCTGCCCACAGGATACATTGGATGGACCCGCTCCGAGACAACCACCGGGCATCGACCACCAACGGCCAACAGTGTCAGCACATTGGTCTGTTCCATGAAGCTGACCACCACGTCAGGAGACTCAGTCAGTATTGCAGAACGCAACACTCTACAGCGCCTGACATTGTTCAACAGCCCTCCAACTGCTGACAAGGATGGACCGCTCAGCTTCAAGTGGCGAACAACCACTCCTGCCGGTAGCGGGTAGTACGGCACGTCATCACCGTGGTCAAAAGTGAGAATCGTAACGGCCACCTCACGGGAGTCCAATCCTGCGGCCAGCCACGCCATTACTGATTCCGCGCCCCCCATGCCGAGAGAGGATATGACCAAAACGGCTCGCCTCATGCCAATTATTCGCCCGTCGTCTTCTGCCCAGCCGGTTCCCGGAAGGGCATCTTTTGCGGGCTTTTTTTCCCGGAATGAAAAAGAACCTTTGCCAAGTAGTCCTTATACACAGGCAGCCTCGTATTCCAAAAAGTCTCACCCTTACACTGTCCGCAACTGGGAAAATTATTTTTGTCCTTGGCGAGAAGTCTTCGCACCCGAGCCAAATCACTCCGTCCCACAATGGCATCCAGATCAATATGGTCGATATGGGCCATAACCAAATCATTCCCCACGTCATTACAACACGGCACCATCTCTCCGTCGCTGTTGAAATAAATCCCAGAATAGGGGGCATGGCACGTTCCCGCAGCGGACGCGCCAGAAGGGTTGAGGGTGAAGTTCTCGCGTTTGATTTTGATAATCACATTTTCTGTGGGGATGTTGTGCTCCCTGGCAAAGATGTCATACATATCAGAATTCTTCCCCGCTTCCACGAGAAACTGCGGATATGTATGGCATTTCCCAGCCGCGAGAATATCAAGATTGCGCAGCATTACTTTGTAGTCGCCGCCAACCCGATACGCTTCGTATTCTGACGGGACCAGCGTGTCCACAGCGCAAATTACATGCAGATTGTCCCAGCGTGCCATGGTTTCGGCAATAGATTGCTTGTAGTTCAGGTTGGCGGCAATCCAAACAGGGTGAGGATAAATTTTCTCTATCAGCTTGTCCAATTCGGGATGCAATGCAGGCTCGCCCCACATGCTCAGTATATATCCGTCCGTCACAGGCCTCGTCACTTCGACGATCCGATCAAATATCCTGCCCGGCATAAAACGGTTCTGCCGCTTGGTTTTTCCGGTGCCGGTTGGACATAACGGGCATTTCAGATTGCAGACGGAAGACACCTCAATGGTCACCTTGCACTTTTGACCAGCCTTTAGGGTGCCGTCATTTTTTAGAATTGACCACACAATTCTTAGATCGTTAGCAACCAGTAATGCCTTATTTCGAAAGGACATATCTTACCCCTAAAACCACACGCCGGACAAATCTCTGCCAAGCAAGTTTTCCAGTTTTCGGACGCCCGGAGACAAACGATCTTCGAGTCGCGACCTGAGGTCGCCCGCTATCGCGGGAATGGGCCTCTTATCACTGCCGCTACTGTTCCATGTCTCTAGTGCGTTCTTGCATTTGTTGCGCACCGATTCCGTAAAGATGAATTTTGCCCAGTTCAGGAAATACTTCCTATAATAAACATTTACAAACCTCTGCACAAAATGGCTGCGCACCAAGTAGTTTCTGTTGTATGCGACAGCTTTCGGCTTGTACGCATCATCAATGTCCAGAAACCGACACAAATCAGAAAACAAAGGCAACCCGTCGCTAAAAAATTCCTCAAAAATGTAAACCCTCATACGTTCTGGGTCGAACAAGTCGAAATACCGCTTCAATTGCTCGTAAAATTGAGCCCTCAAGGCATGCTGGAAATGCCAACGTTGCGGATTCCATTCCATTTCGTTGAATGATTCGAGCAGAGCGACTTCCGCCTCTCGATGCTCGATTCCGTCCCGGTAACGATGCCCCCAATGGGAGTACATGACATTAACAGGGTTGCGCAGCACCATGATCAACTTGACGGAATCACCCAACATATCATGAATCCGCCGAGCACTGTCCGGGTCCATGAGGTATACCACCGAGGCTTCCCCTGCCATCTGATCAGGCTGCGCATCACGAAACATTTCGAGATATTGCCCTCGGTCGTGATAGCCACTTAGTTCGCTCGTTGAAAAAAAGCTCGGCTCCTTCTCATCCGACATGAAGACACCTGGATGTTCCTTGAGGTAATGAAACAACGACGTCGTACCGGATTTGGCCGCTCCCGCAATGATGAAGTCCGGCCACCTCTCGCTGGTTACCCTGTTTCCCAAAGCGGTCATCCGCCACCTCGCCCAGCCCTGCTTTGAGGCTCATTTTCCACCAGCCAGTCACCCCATCGGTCCGCGATCTCCTTGACTATCTCCGCATATCTTTCGGCTCGAGAAACACGCGCATTCATGTCCCTGTAATTGACTCCAATATCATACGAACAAGCATAATGAGCTCTAAATGCTGCCCGCCGTTCGTCGCCATCGGGTACGAAACCCATGATATACTCATTAAGCTTAACGATAAAATCATCGTCACGCAGATCTGCCTTCAGCACACCAGGTAGGAAGTTGTAGAAGCAATTCCCAAGGGCAACGCTTGGCTTGTTCATTAGGTAGGCCTCCCACCCGGCCGTCCCAGTGACGGTAATCGTTGCCTTTGCGTTGGCAATGAGATCAAATGTACTGACGTAGGGATTAACGACGTCCACATTGTACAAATTCTTCAATTTCTTGTAAAAACTTAATGGCCGCCTTCCAACCATTGAAGTGTGGTCCTTCACAAACAAGCGGATGGATGACGGCAATCGCTTGGAAAGATCAGCAATAAATCCTTCGTGGTGCGAATAATCCCTGCCGTAGTACATGTCCGTTACTTCGGGCTGGCGGTGGAGCGGCAGATAAACATATCTCTGCGACAGATCAGGGGAGCGGAGGAGATAATCACTATATCTGATCGTAGACATCCGGACGGCTTTAGCTGGCCATGCCATGACAGACTCAACCACAGAGTCCAGCCTGCCTGACTCCCTGTCGTACTCGTTTTCATTCCACAAAATGTACGAACGATAAAGCGATTTGTAGCCATTGAAGAGTATATCTCTGATGCTTCGTCTAAAAGATCGCGTATTCTTGACTGCATAATGAGGCCTTTTCGGACGATCTATAAATGTGTCATACATTCTGTCCGCCTCTTCAGCATCATCATGAGACATCTTGGATTCCCCTTGCATCAGATCTGCAAAGGCTTCCGGCATCCCGAGTTGTCTTGCACGGGAATCTCGGCCGTAAATTCGGTTGCCGACATGTCGGGCCGTAGTCAGACTCATGGATGGAATCTGCCTATATAGTGCCGCATCGGCCAAGACCTGCCACTGGTAGGTCTCCCGCCCCGCAAGGATGAAGCTAATGTCGTTTTCCTCAAGAATGGTTTCCACAAGCCACAGATGCAGGAGTTGGAAGGTGCGCGCCTTTCGATAATCATGGATATGGGAAAAATCCCGATCATACGAAACCAGCATTGCATTGTCCCTGATTCCGAGCCTATTCTCTGCCGCCTCTTGCTCCCGGTCCAGATCTTCCCAGGACAGGGCATCAACGCGAAGCTTGTTCTCAAAATAATGTTGAGGCGTCGAATAAAACGGCCCTATCTCCCGCTTATCTTCCTCGGAGATGCCCAAATTGTCTTCAATGTACTGCCAGGAGACCAAGCAGACTACCGGGACCCCGAAAGCCCGCTTCAAAGCCCTCGCCATGGCAATCTGCTGCGTTTCATGGATGCAGCACAATATACTCACTGCATCACCCTTCCCGCCCACCTATTCGAACAACCACGTCAGCCACGTCAATCACCGCCTCTTGATGGGATACCGCCAAGATCGCCATATTGTTTTTCATGGCTGAAACGCTGGCCCATATTTCTTTTTCCGTTTTCACATCCAACCCGGTTGTCGATTCATCCAAGATAAGCAACCTGGGTCTGGCTACCAGGGCGCGAGCTATCATCAACCGCTGCTTTTGTCCGCCAGACAGCGAGCGCCCATGTTCGCCGACGAGAAAATCGAGGCCGCTAGGCAGAAGCTCCACGAAGCTGCGGGCTCCGGCCGCTTCAAGGGCAGCCCAGATGTCCTCGTCGGAACACTCGCGCCCCAAGGAGATATTCAAACGAATCGAGTCATTAAACAAAAAGACCTCTTGCGGCACGTAACCGATCTGCTCTCGCCATGAGGAAATATCCAACGCTTCCATATTAACGCCGTCAATGTAAACCCCTCCTGCCGTCGGAGAAACCAGCCCCACCATGATATCCACAGTACTTGTCTTCCCCGAGCCGGAAGGGCCGCACAGAGCCGTCACGCTGTTCATGCGTATTGAGATGCTATAATCTCGGAGAACTTGTTTACTTCCGTAGCTCAAAGACACATTCCTCAACTCGATCGACTTGTCGAAAAAGGCCTTTTCCTCCCCCATAAAAAATTCTTTATGCTCGAGGATGTTGTTGAGCTTGTTGATGAGGGAAGTCAGCACCCCTTCCAGAGCGCCAAAGCCCTGGAATGCTTGCTGAAAACTTGCGACACGCGTGAGAATCCTGTGAAAAAAGAATGCCATGGCAAGCAGTATCGCAGTCTCCATGCTTAACACGATATGCCCGACATACAAACCGCCAGCGAGCATGATAGTGGTGAAAGGTTCCTGAATCGAAGCAAGAACTCCCATGCCCACTGCGCTTTTCCTGGCTGCGCGTCGAAAGCGCTCCGACTGAGTCATTATATGGCCAATAAGATTTTTCTCCAGGTTCATTACCTTGAGAGGCTTTACACCTGTCAGCGAATCAGTAAAAATTGCGCTCATTTTGTTAAGCGCACTGGCCTGCTTCAGGCCAGCCCGTCGAATCATTCTGATGAGAAACTGAAAACAAAGCAGCAACAGAGAGCCACATGCTAGCCCAGCAACAAGGACTTTCCAAGACAAGAAGGCAGCCACAGCAAGGTAGGCCAGAACCTGGACCAAGTACGAAAGAGCCTGCGCCAAGATACGCAAGGCCTTGCCGGCCTGGTAGCATTCGGTGGAAAGACAATACGTTAAAGTGCCTATCGGCTGCTTGGTGAAATACGACCAGTCCGCACTCAAGACACCGTCAAGTAACCGCGTCCTCAAACGTGTCGCGATTTCTGCCTCGACATAGCCAACCTGCCGGTTAATGAATAAAAAAAGACCAGCCCGGCCTACCATCGCGAGGCTGACGACAACGAGAATATTGGCCAAGGACGGCTCAACACCGACCGATAAAAAGGTACTGTTGATCTTGAGAAGAAGTGGGCTGGTTGTTTCTCCTCCAATCAGCGACGTGAGCAGGGGGACGACACTGATCGCTCCCACAGACTCCACGACACCGGCAAGCAGCAGAAGGCCCACTGTACACCACATGTGCCGTGGAAACTCCTTGAAGTAAAATCTGCAAGAGTCGAGTGAGGTAAGCCTTTTCATCCTGTCTCTTCTCAGCCCTGACGATTATGGGCAATCGGCCGCTCTCTCATAGCAACCTACTTTTCTTCCCACTCATATCCAAATGCTGCGATCTCCTTGGCGCAAACGACCTCAACACGCTTTCGGGCCGATGGGTCAAGGACGGCACTGTAGTGATCCCTGTTTCCCCGGTGCATTCCTTTGGCCCTGGGCATCAGAATCTCTTCAGGCAAGCCGAGACATTTTCGCACGGTCTCCATATCCTCAATCAAATTCTCGTAGCGGCCAACAAAATCGAGAGCGATATGATCATTGATCGTGTAGATGTCCCAATTCGTTAAAAAATGCGTCTCAAGATCGTCCAGGAAACTGCTGATGGTCGGCCTCGGCTCCGGGGCAGTCCAATAGTAGCGACTTATGGCCTTATCATACGGATTCCTCTCGAAGCAAAACTTGAAATATGTATTCCATATTTCCTCGGACACATATCGCTTCACGAAACTGGCTGTCGCATGTCTGGGAAACTTCTTGAGGCGCATGGTTCTGACCGCGACAAGCCAGTCCAGACGGCCGTACCGCCCGGGGTGAATCGAATAATTCTGTGGGCCACGACCGCCCGCCTTCCGACGGATGTCCTCGTCGACATCAGGAAGCGGAGTGATGACATCATCCTTGCCGCAAAAACGCGAGAGCGCTATGGCGGCACTCGTGCTCGCAGTCTTGCGGGTTCGAAAGAAAATGAATTTGTATTTGTGATTAATAATCATAGCATAAGCCAGTGGTTAGAGAGCCTCTCCACGTCAGCAGCAGGTCCATCCTGCCAATTTCATCACACCTCTGTCCACTCCCAAACCTCACCCTCAACCAGCCCAAGTTCTCGCAATCCCGCACGAATTGCTTCCCGTTCTTCTCCCGTGCTCTCTCGGTAGTAGGAGCTCACCCGAGGTTCGCACAGGCCACGCAGGGACATGACATACTTCTCGTCCGCAGCCTGGATGAAGTTGTCCTTCTTGGTGCAGGAGGCAAAGATAGACAGGAATTTGTTAAGCTTGCGCTGAGCCTTCAGCGCCCCGCTCATATCGCCAGCTTGAAACAGGTCGTAAATCTGGATCATCGGCTCTGGCAGAGCGCTGCCGAGGCTTGAGGTGTGTGCCTTGGAGCCCATGACCAAGGATGCGAGATGCTGGCTGGCCACAGCGGTGACAACCTGGAATTCCGGCTCGGCCATGGCACACACCTTGCCCGCAAGTACGGCATTGACGTTGCTGTATTTAATACCTGCGATGTTGGGGTGTTTTTTGAGTTCGACAAGCAGATTAATGTTGAGCTGTGCACTCCAGTTACCGCTGGTGTACATCCAGAGCGGTTTGGACGCCGCATCGGCCAGCGTCTCATATAACCACTTGAGTCGGTCCTGACTGAGTAGCGGGTGATACGGCATAACGTGATAGCCATCCACTTCCATGTCCGCAGTCTGCTCCATAAAACTTAGGGACTCTTCCAATGCGTAGAAGCCTGCGCCGAGAATTAACGGCTTGCGTCCTGCATTGACCCGGCTGACGACCCGAGCCACTTCCAGGCGCTTATCAAAAGTGAGATTCATGTCCTCACTGCCTGTGCCAAGCACCCACATGCCACCTATGGGCTTGGAAACCACGAATTCCACAACCCGCTCAAGGGCGGGGACATCAATGCTTTCGTCTTCGGTAAACGGAGTCAGCACCACAGGCACCACACCGTTGATCGCACGGGTCTCTATCATTTATTTCACCGTAAAATCGTTCTTTTTCAAATGGTTGATATAGGCCTCGGCCACCATGAAGTCCTCGGCCGTATCTACGTCCACGGAATGGAGCTGATCCATGACCAGCGGAATCTGGCGTTCGGACACATGCTTGCGGGCGGATACGAAATAGTCGCGCTTCATCCCGTACAATGCGGCGTTGTACACATAAAAAGGTTCGCGCTCTCCGGCCTCGCTGCAATAGGTTACTAGCTCGCCGTCCCGGATCGCCTTGAGAATGGGGTCGCGCTTCTTGAACGGCCCTTTAACCGAAGCAATCGTATCTAGCTCCGATGTGGCGAGCAATCGGACGGCCTCGTCCAGGTGGTTCGGGTCACGCACTGGAGACGTGGGCTGCATTAGAAGGATGATGTCGTATTGCCATCCCCTTTCCTTTTCCATGAAATCCAGGGCGTGAAGCATGACATCGATATTACGTACTGCATCTCCGGCAATTTCGGCGGGTCGGAGGAAGGGGGTTGGTGCACCGTATTCCTTTGCGACTCTTTGAATTTCCTTGTCTTCGGTGCTCACGAGGAAATCGGTAACCGTGGTGGCTTGCTGGGCGGCCTGGATGGTGTAGGCCAGCATGGGATGCCCGGCCAGCATGCGGATATTCTTGCGTGGAAGGCGCTTGGACCCGCCACGAGCAGGGATCACAGCCAATACGCGGGGTATTGAGTCACTCACATCAAGCCCCCTTGACGACCTTTTTCACCACGCTGGCAATGGATGCACCATCCAGGCGGTGATGCTCAAGAACTTCCTGTGGCTGGCCACAAGCAGGAATCTCGTTCACGCCCAAGAGATGAACGCCTCTTTCAAAGCTCAGGCCCGACCGGATCAGACTTGCGGCGATACGGCAACCCTGGCCACCATCAACATAGTGGTCGTCGATAGTCACAACGCATGTTGCGCCTTCGGTCTGCTTCTTGAGCCATCCTTCATCAATGACGTTGAGCCACGGCATATTCATGACTTTGGCCAATATGCCGTCTTTGGCCAGCAACTCCGCAGCCTTGAACGCCTGTGCAAGCATGATCGGGCCGTAGGCAGTCAGGACAACATCTGATCCGGAAACGAGCTCACACCCCCGACCACGTGTAAAAACATACGATTCGGGCAGGGCGTAAGGCACGGAAGTCGGCATGGAAGTCATACGCAGATAGGTACTGCCGGATGTCACCTTGGCGGCATAATTCAAGGCCATGGGTATCTCTGCCACGCAGGAAGGGGCCACAAGGTCCAGCCCCGGAATCCCGGTAAGCGCGGCGATATCACGTACACCTTGATGGGAATGCCCCGGAGCAGCAGGGATGAGACCGGCAAGCCAGCCTGTATAAATGATTCGGCTCCTCTCTGTGGCGTTATTATAAATATTCTCGTTTGCCCTGGTCGTCAGGAAGCAAGCGAAGGAATGCACCACTGGCAGAAGTCCTTTGAGCGCCATGGCGCCTGCCCTCGACACCATGTCCTGCTCTGCGATTCCGCACTCGAAAAACCTCTCGGGGAACCTGTTGGCAAATGCTCCTAGTCCACAATCGTATTTCAAATCAGCGTCCAGGACTACCACCTCTTCAATTTCATCGCCGAGTTCGACCAAGGACTTCTCGTAGGCAGGGAGGAGGCGCTGGATGTTTACGGCCGACACAACCGGCTCCTTTCCCGGTCCGGTGAGAAACTGCGGGGCCTCTGCTCCGGCTTCGGCAAACAGGGACACCACCCGTTCGCGCAGTTCTCGGAGGGCATGGTCGTAATCCACCTGGGACAGTGCGCCACTATGATAGGCATAGGGTATGTCTTCCGAAGGAGCCACCGTGTGCACGAACTTCTCGACCCCGTTCCCCTTGCGGGTCTCCGCAATGATGACCTGGGGCACTTCGCGCTCTTCGGCCACGGCGGCGAACACGGACTCAAGGGCGGTGAAATCATGGCCATCCACGGACTCCACGCGCCAGCCGCATGCACGAAAACGATCCTCAATGCTGCCTTGCGGCGAAGTCAGGTCAACCCAGGTGTCGGACTGGATACGATTGCGATCCACAATAGCGGTTATTTCCCACATCCCGGAATACACGGCGGATGCGAGCGATTCCCATATCTGACCTTCCTGCAGCTCACCGTCGCCGAGCATGACGAAAACCCGCCGTCCGTTCTGTCCTTGCAGGCGGTCAGCATGCACCATCCCTTTTGCCTTGGAAATGCCCATGCCCAACGAGCCGGTGTTCGCGACAATGCCAGGAGTCCCCACATCGGGGTGCCCCGGGAGATGATCAAGACGACGCAAACCATGAATCAGATCGAAAGAAAGGAGACCGCAGGCCATAAGCACCGAGTAAAGGCCCGGACAATCATGTCCCTTTGACGAGAAATACGCATGCTCAATCCCATCGCCCAAGCTCAACTCATGCAGATATATCCACGTCGCCATGTCAAGGCTGCTGAAGCTGGATCCGATGTGCCCGCTCCCAGCAGTCTGGATCATATAAAGAGTGTTTATGCGGCACATGTCGGCAAACAGTCGAGCCCGCCACGCACGCTGGCGGTCAATATGCCGCACTCGATCAAAGTCCCTCTTGGGAATGTATATAGGCTTCATTCCGTTTCCTCTGGGGACTTCAGAACCTCGCGGGAAATCAACTGGTCTTCGGCCAAATCCGCAGTCAGGATTTTCCCGATGAGTCCGGCGGCCTCGTACGGAGGTAGCCCGTTTCCCGGGCACTTGAAAGCGATGTCGGCCTGGGTGAGAGCCTCCCCGGCAGCCAAGTCCCGGGCGGCAACAATGGACTTGGACATCTTGTAGATGGGAGATTCCTCGGAACGAGTCGGTATCTTCACGCCATCGCCCAGCGCCAGCTTGATCCTGTGCAGGTACTTCACAACTTGGGCAAGACCGCGCGGCGTCAGGGAGAAGGAGTGGTCCGTCCCCTTCCAAGCTCGGTTGAGGGTGAAGTGTTTTTCCACGATGCGCGCGCCGAGCATGTAGGCTGCCAAGCACATGGCGGTACCGTTTTCATGGTCAGACAATCCTATGACCGTGTTGGGAAAATGCTCCCGGTAGGTCGTGATGACCGCCAAGTTCATTTCTGAGTAATTGAGCACGGGGTAAGCCGCCGTGCACTGAAGCAGGGCGATCTGGTCATGATGGGCGGCTATAGTTTCATAGGCGCGGCTCACGTCTGCCATGGTCCCACCACCGGTGGACACGAGAACAGGCTTGCCGGTCTTGGCTATCTTTTCGAGAAGAACGGTGTTCCGAAGATCGCCGGAGGCTACCTTGTAAAATGGAATATCAAGCTCCTCCAGCACATCCACGCTATTCAGGTCAAAAGCGGTGGAAAACATCGTGATGCCGATCTCGTTGCAGTAGGTTTGGACTTCGGCCAACTCCGGGGTATCGAGCTCCAGAAACTCCCTGTGCTCACCATATGTGGCACCGTAACTGTTCTCATTGGCGTATGGAGCATCAAAAGCTTGACGTGTCAGGAAGCTTTTGTTGTCTCGTTTTTGGAATTTAACTGCACTCGCGCCACAATTCTTGGCTTCGAGAACCATCTGCTTGGCGATTTCAACATCGCCCTGATGGTTGTTACCGATTTCGGCGATGACATAGCAGTCGCTTTCGTCGTTTACCAGTGTTCCACCAAGAAACAATTCTCTACTCATGCGCTCATTCCTTTTAATGTTATATTAATTCCGGAAGAGTTGCCGTATAAACAGATTTCAAAGTCGAATATATATCCAGAGCCTCGGTTCCCGGTTCACGCGTTCCGTTTCCAGAAAGTTTCAGACCGCCGAAGGGCATATGCGGTTCGCTGCCATAGGTCCCTGCGTTGATCGTCACCACGCCAGTCCGTGCACGCCGGGTGAATTCTGAAGAGCGGTGGACGCTTTGCGTATGAATGGATGCGGTCAGCCCGTAGGGTGACTCATTCACGAGAGCGATCGCCTCTTCAAGATCCCGAGCCTTGTACAAAGCTGTAATGGGCCCGAAAACCTCGGTTGTGGACAACTCGTCGTCAGGGGCCACGCCCTCAAGTATCGTCGGAGCCATGTAGCTGCCCTTCGCATATCCCTGGCCGTCCAGGGGTCGGCCACCGGCCAAAATGATGGCCCCTCTCTCAACGGCTCTCTTCACTGCGGTCGCCATATTGTCGAGTTGCCGTTTGTTGATGACCGGACCCAAGTCATCGTCATTGGTCGGCCCAACAGACAGTCTCTTTGCGGCCGCAACAAACCTGTCGCGAAACGCATCGTACACGGAATCGAAGACAATGATGCGCGACGCAGCTGCACATCGCTGGCCTGCGTTGGAAAAAGCTGAAAGGATTGCCCATTTGATGGCGTTGTCCATATCGGCGTCATCACAAACAACAAGGGCGTTCTTACCCCCGAGCTCCAACGAAACCCGCCCGAGCCTACGGGCCATGGTTGCGGCGACCTGCTTCCCCACGACGGTTGAGCCAGTAAAGCTTAATACGTCCACGTCATGGTTTTCCACCAAAGGAACCCCAGCCTCTGTGCCGTAGCCCTGAATTATATTGAGAACACCATCGGGAAACCCAAGCTCTTTCGCAATTTTCCCGACAATCCAAGCGGTTGCCGGAGAATCCTCAGGAGCCTTCAATATGACCGTATTTCCACAAATCATAGCTGGAAAAATCTTCCAAGCCACATTGGCGATGGGTGTATTGGCAGAGACAATAAGACCAGCGACTCCTATGGGTTCCCGCACCGTCATCGCGGTCTTATTGTCAACACCGCTTGTCGTGGTTCGCCCATACATCCGCTGTCCCTCGCCAGCGTAAAACAACCCGAGGGCAATGGCCCCATCGGTCTCACCCAAGGCATCTCGCGGCGCCTTGCCGGTCTCAGCCGCCACAATATCTGCGATAACCTCCCGTCGAGCCTTCATACCCAAGGCAAGGTCGTAGAGCTTTTGTCCCCGGCGGACCGGACTGGTGCGGCTCCAGTGCGGCCATGCGGCTCGCGCAGCCTGCACGGCTTGATCCACATCATTTTTATTTGACCGGGCACAACGGCACAAGACCGTGCCATCATGGGGTGACAGGTTGTCAAAAACAGTCCCGTCGCCAGATGGAACGTCAAACCCATCAATCCAGTTTCCTGCCAAGATCGGAAAATAATTAGTCATATTGCTTCATCCCTACCAACATGTAAATCCGCCATCAACAACAAGCTCGACGCCAGTCACATATGATGATGCTTCGGAGGCAAGAAAGAGAAGCGGCCCTTTAAGCTCATGTGGATATGCCATTCTGCCCATGGGAACGCGCTCTGCAAATTTTTTCTTGAATGTACTGTCTTGCCCGCCAAAAACACCACCAGGCGACAAGGTGTTGACTTGAATCCCATATGGTGCCCAGTGCGTCGCAAGATAATTTGAAATATTGACCAAAGCAGCTTTGGAAGCTCCATATGCTGGAGGCTTTAAAAATGGAGGAGACATATCGATATGGTCATACATCCTGGAATCAGGAGAAACAGTTCCATACATGGAACCAATATTGATGATTTTCCCCCCACCACTCTCAATCATGCTTTTCCCAAACACCTGAGCACACTGAAACGCACCCAGCGTATTCACGCCAAATACCTTTTCACTAATTTCGAAAGGAACACTGTCCATGACATGGGATACCCCCAGCGCTCCAGGTGGCTGGTCTATGCCCGCGTTGTTTACCAAAATATCCGGGGGCCCAACCTGTTCTCTGCAATGCGTCAACGCTTCTTCCAAGTCGCTCCTGGAACACACATCCGCCCTGAAACAATGCAACTTACCGGGATATTGAGATTGCAGCGCCTGCACAGGATCAGAAACAACATCCACCTTTTGGTCAAGTCCCAACACATACGCTCCGGCCTCCAGAAGCGCTTCGGCCCAAACACTGCCCAAGCGCCCCATAATGCCAGTTACTACTGCAACCTTTCCGCCCAGATCAAATAACGACTCAACATTACTCATTTGCTGAACTCACAAACTATTACGCCATGTTATCAACGGTACATCCAATCAATCCCGCTGCCGCGAAGATGTCCTGCCCCACGCATGCAATACGTTTTCTTGGCCATCACATCAATCAGTTGTATTTCCGAGCCGCAACGATATCCCTAAATCGTCCACCACTTGAAAAATGCCATCACGAAGTCTGTTATTGCGTTCGAAAAACCCGTACGCCACCACAACGACAGCAGGATATCGCCCGCAACGGGCACCCCGCCCGAAAACCGGGCAGAAAAAGCTTTCTTCCAACCGCACCCCGTCCACATCGCTGTTCAGCACCTCGGCGTAGCTCACACTGGTGTGCACCTCCGGATACATCTCGCGAAACGAGTCCAGGGTGTCCGGGCTTGAGTCGCAGATGCGGTCGAGCGCTCCCAACTCGTGGAAGTTACGGACAAGGTTCTTTCCCCAGTAGCCGGAACCGACGACAGCCACTTTCAGACCAGCCATATCAATAGACCTTCCAGTTGGGACGGGAGAGAAATATGTCCCGGCTCTTCGCGAACTCGGCAGGTGCGATGTCCATGACGCGAACCTTGCGGCCCACCTTGGACTCGACGATGGAGCGAAGCTCGTCGAGCCGACCCTTGTCCACGTTGCCGACAACCAGGGCGTCAATGAGCCCGGAATCCCTGCCCTGGGCATAATCGTCGAGAATATACACCGCATCCACCTTGCCAAGACTCGCCACCACCTCGTCCACCAGCTTGTCTATGCCGAGAGACTTGCGGACAATAGAGCTGATCTCCGGGAAAAAGGGGTGTTTCTTGTTGGCCTGAAAAAACACGCTGCGCCCGTTCTGCTTGCGCGTCAGGTATCCGGCCTCGCTCAGGCTGTCGAGTTCGCCCTTGATGGCATTGGGCGAGACGCTGAACTCGGAAGACAGCTCCCTGAGATAGCAGGAAACTTCCGGGTTCAGAAAGAGCTTGAGCAGCAGCTTGATCCGCGTCTTGGAGGTGAACAACTCTGTCAACATGCGCTTTACGTACAAAAAAATTGAACGAAAAGCAACAGAGGTTGCCCGTTTTTTTCCTTCGTGGTCCGCAGGCTCTGTGCTCACGGAAATCAGCCCCCTGCCTCTTCGGGACATTTTCCTGCCAAGTCCCCGCAGAACGGGAGCTTCCCCTATTGCTCCCGGCAGAGGAGTGTGATGAAGCTTGCGCATGAGCCCGGCAATCCCCGCCGGGTCTTCCCCGGAAAGGCCCTGATCACCGCCACAGGGCCTTTCTCCTTTTTTATCCGGCCAGTCCGTCGAGCATGGAGCGCAGGACGAACCAGGCATTGGCCGGACGCTCGCCCACCCGGCGGATGGCATAGGGAAACCAGCTTTCGCCAAAGGGCAGATAGAGCCGCACGGCGACCCCCTGGTCCACGAGTTGGCGTTGATAGACGGGCCGCACCCCCAGCAACATCTCCACCTCCCACTGGTCCGGACGCCAGTCGTGCCGGGCTGCCAGGGTAGCACCGTGCGCCACCATCCGGTGATCATGGGTGCCCAGTACGGGATAGACCCCGCGCTCCCGCGCCCGGGCCGAAAAGAGCTGCTCCAGCCCGTCCCGATAACTCTTATCGCGGGCAGCGCGGCCGGTGGCGGCCACTTCCGGCCCCTCGGCGAAAGCGCCCTTGACCAGCCGGACCATGGCCCCGTCCTCCACCAGCCGGTCCAGGTCCTCGCGGCTCCGGTGCAGGGACGACTGAATAGTCACGGCCACTGGTAATCCCTTGGCCCGCAGTTCGTGATACAGACCGAAGGTGCGTTCGGTAACGGACGAATCCTCCATGTCGAGCATGACCACGGACCGGCCTGCACCGCCAAGCCCGGCCACGGACTGCGCCAGGGCGGTCACGTTCTCGCGGCAGACCTCCCAGGAGAGCATGGCCCCCACCTGGGTCGGGTCCACGGACAGGTGCAGATCGAGTCCCGCGTCCGCCAACTTCGGAGCCATGGCCTCCAACTCGGCCGCGTTACGCCGGATCAGCTCCGGGTCGCGCACGTATTCCCCGAGATAGAAGAGTGAGGCGGTCATGCCGCCTGCCTTCAATTCCATGGCGCGCCCCACGGCAGCATCTGCGTCACCACCGCCGACGAACATGCGCGAGAACCTGCCCATGCACGCAGCGCCTTGCACCCACGCCGCGACCCGCTCGCTCCTGGCCAGCCCGATCATCGCCTTTTGCCACAGTCTCATGATCCCTCCTTGATTGAAGGGTCGGTGTAGCCCGTTGCGCGTCGGCTGTATGGAAGGAAATTGCGGCGGCTGGTCAGTCCTGGGAGCCGGACTGGTACTGGCGCGGCGTGGCCCCGGTAAATTGCCGGAAGACCCGGCTGAAATGGCTCTGGTCCGCAAAGCCGACCTCGGCCGCCACCTGGCTGATGGGCTCTCCCCTGGCCAGCAGCGTCCTGGCCCGGGCCACGCGCAACTGGTTCTGATAGGCGTGGGGCGGCAGCCCTGTCTCGCGGCTGAAGAGGCGCAGCAGGTGATACCGGCTGACTCCGGCAAGAATCGAGAGATCGTCAAGGCCGACCCGCTCGTCGAGATGCGCGGCCAGATGCCCGTGCACCAGCTCCACGGCCTCCGGCACCCGGACGCAGGGGCAGGGGCCGCCCAGGCGACCGTGGCGTGTCAGCAGATCAGCCAGCCCCTGCATGAGCAGAGACTGTTTTTCCAGCGCCCCGGCATTGACCGCCACCGCGACATGCAGCCTGCGCCAGAGCTGGAAGAGGTCGGCATCGTCGATGACCGGCGAGGCAAACCTGGGGCGTGCCTCGGAATCCACGCGGCCAAGGACCTCGGCGGCCGCCTCGTCCACCAGTCCGGGGTCCACGTAAAACATGCGGTAGGCCATGACCGCGCCGGGGTCCGGGTTGCAGGCATGCACCGCGCCCGGTCCGATGACCACCATCTGTCCCCTGGCCGCCGCATGGCTCGTCTCGCCCAGGAGAAACGTGGTCCGCCCGGCATCGATCAGGCCGATGGACCATGCGTCGTGGACATGAGGGCGAAAGGCGTCCTCATTGTAGCGGGATGCGCGGACCTCGACCCCGGGCAGGTCCGGGTCGCGCCAGAAGCGCACATGCGTGTTGGCCGGATTCCTGCCCATGAGACTCTCCTTGAGGGCCGAAGCGTCCCCGGATTCGCGAGGGTTTGAACCTTTTGAAGCAACGACGCAGATCGCCGTTTTTCAACAGCCTAGAAACACACCCACAGGGCCGCGCCCGAGAGGTCGGCGAACACGGTACGGGCCACGGAGCCGACAAAGAGGCGGTCCCACAGACCCCGGCCCGCGCCCGAGCTGCCGATGGCCACGGCCGCGTAGCGTCCCGCCTCGTACTCGGCCTCAATGTGCCGGGCAGGATTCGCACCCTTGCGCACAACGGTGGCGATGCGCTCCCGAGGCATGCCCGCCTCAGCCAGCAGGGCCAATGCCCGATCCATGACCGCGTGGGCCTCGGGCGCATCCTCCCCGCCGGGGCTGACGTGGAACACAGTCACCGTATGGCCCGGCTCCCGTGCGAGCATGAAGCCCACATGGTCGGTGATGCGCTCCGACGGTGGCGAGCCGTCCACGCACAGGAGCACGTTGCGCCGGTCAGGCTCGGGCAGGCGGCATATCCACAGGGGAAAGCTGATGGCGTGGGACAGCCCTTCGAGCAGATGGCGCGACAGGGACTTGTCCATGATCTCGCCAAGGCCCAGTTGCGCCCGGCGGCCCAGGACCACGGCGTCGTAGCGCCCCCGTGCGGCCTCGCGGATCAGGTCGTGCCCCTTGCTCTTCTGGGGAGCGACCACGCGCTCGTGGATACGTTCGGGGTCAAACCCGGCCGCGGCCAGGACATGCTTGACATCCCCCACCAGCTTGCGCCCCTTGCCGTGCCCCGCGACCGCCCGGGTCTCCAGGGCTTCCACGGTCTTGTAGGAGGTTTCCTCGGCCCAGACCGCGGCCTGGCCTGCGGGAATGTGAAAGAGGGTCAGATCAAGATTCGCCTTGGCGGAGAAGAAATGCGTGACGAACTCAATACCCGCCCCGGCCTTGGAATGCGCGGAAAGGGCGATGAGCAGGTGCCGGTCGAGGTTGTCGCGACCCGGCTCCCTGCCCGAGGGGGTCAGCCCCGGATCAATGACGGGTCTGGATCCATCGCTGTTCTCATGGCGCATGAAAACCTCCTTTTGTGTCTGCCCGACGGGCCTTGTGCCAGGAATCCAGGCCCGGGCTGGCCGGCTTGGGCTATTTGGCCACCAGCTCGGCCACCTTTGCCTCAATGAAGTCGATGATCTCACGCACCCGCTCCGCAGAAACGGACGTGACGGTCCCGGCCAGTCTTCCCACGGTCTCGGCGTCCATCCCTGATGACATCTCGACCATGTACTCGTCCACCTCGCCCTCCTCGGGCACCAGTCCACAGCCGCCCACCGCACCCAGCAGCTCGCCGTCCCTGATCACCGGCACGCTGACGCGCACCAGCCCGGCGTCACATTCCTCCACGAATGCGGCCCGGCCCTCCCGCATCAGGTGCACGAACATCTGGCCTGCGGGCTTGCAGATGGCACCAAGGGCCTGCTCGTTCTCGCGGATGGCCCGGCACAGTTCGTTGCCCCAGGCGGTTCCGGCCAGCCGGACGCCGTCCTGGTCCACGACATCGGCGTTGAAATGAAAGCGGTCGTTGAGTTCCTGTTGCAGTTTTTCCCATTCTTCCTTGGGCTGCATGTCTATCAGGCGCATGGAGAGATTCCTTGTCTTCAGTGTTCGCATGAGTGTTCCGCAACGATGTTCCCTGGCCTGCAATGCCTTTTAGGGAAACATTTTGGGAGTACCTGCATTGTCCAACATGCGCAAGCGTCAGCAAGCCGGCATCGGGGCGGGAGCCGGGTTCGCGGGATGCAAGTTGAGGTTTCCAGTGCGGCCAAAACCGGATACAAGGCACGGGATGACGATGCAACAAACCGACCTCAACGAACGACTTCGCGCCATGACCTTCGGTGTGCCCTGGAACCTGATGATGCTGACCTTCGGGTCTTTCCTCATCGCCTTTTCGGTCAAGGCCGTGGCCGTGCCCCACGGCCTGCTTACCGGAGGCATGTCGGGCATTGCGCTGTTGTGCTACTATGTGTTCGGGGGGCTGACCACGGGCCAGTGGTACCTGCTGCTCAACCTGCCGGTCTTCGTCCTGGGCTGGATATTCGTCAGCAGACGGTTCTTCTTCTACAGCCTCTACGGCATGTTCGCCACCTCGGCCTTCATCGACATCATCCCCTACTCCCTGCCCATCGAGGACATCTGGCTGGCCGTGCTCACGGGCGGCGGCATCATGGGCGCGGGGGTGGGCGTGGCCCTGCGCTCCCTGGGGTCCACGGGCGGGGCAGACATCCTGGCCGTCATCTGCAAGGAGAAGTTCAACCTCTCCATGGGCAGCTTCGAGTTCTGGTTCAATCTTGTGGGCTTCCTGGCGGGCTTCGCCTTCCTCGACATGCACATCGTCCTCTATTCCATCGCCATGACCTTTGTCATCGCCCTGGCCATCGAATATGTCATGGGCATGTTCAGCGAGCGCAAGATGGTCATCATCATCACTGACAAGCCCGACGAGGTGCGCCAGGCAATCCTCGGCCCGCTGGACCGCGGCGTGACCATGCTCGACGGCCGCGGCGGCTGGTCCGGCGAACCCAAGCAGGTCATCCTGACCATGGTTTCCTCCATCCAGCTCAAGCGGTTGGAGGAGCTGGTCTACTCCATCGACCCCGACGCCTTCACCATCATGGGCTCGGGCTTCCACGTCCTCGGGCGCGGATTCTCCACGAGAAAGGTCTACTAGATGTTCCCGATCAGGAAGAAGGAGACCGCGCCGCCGCGCACCATCGGACTGATCACCGACTTCGGGCTGGCCGATCCCTATGTGGGCCAGATGCGCGCCGTGCTGGCCCGCAAGGCTCCTGGCTGCCTCGTGGTGGACATCACCCACGACGTGGCCCCCTTCAACGTGGCCCAGGCCGCCTTCTTCCTGGCCGCAAGCTACGAGCATTTTCCGGCCGAAGCCGTGATCCTGGCCGTGGTCGATCCAGGGGTGGGCACGGACAGGGGCATCGTCGCCCTGGACATCGACGGACGCCTGCTTCTGGCCCCGGACAACGGCCTGCTGGCCCTGGCGCTGAAAAACGCCTGGGCCGAGCACATCCGCGCCTTTGACCTGAGCGTGGCCACGGATGCGCCAAGCCGCGTCTCCCACACCTTCCACGGCCGCGACGTGTTCTCCCCCCTGGCCGCATGGCTGGCCTTGGGCGGCAACCCCGGCGAGCTGGGCCGCGAGATCGACCCCCAAGCCCTCGTCAGTCTACCCTGGAGCCACCCGGACATCCGACCCGGCCTGGCGCAGGGACATGTCCTGCATATCGACCGCTTCGGCAACTGCGTCCTCAACCTGGAGGCCGGGAGCATCGGCACCCCGACCGGCCTGCGGCTGACCATGCCCGCCGGGGGCGAGCTGGTCTACGCCCGCACCTACGGCGACATGCCCGAGGGCGCTCCCGGACTGCTCGAAGGGAGCCAGGGCTTTCTGGAGCTGGCCGTGAACCAGCGCTCGGCAGCCAAGCGTTTCGGCCTGTCCATGGGCGACGCCGTGGAGCTGGCCTGGGAGGCGTGAATGGGCGTTCCACGCACCTTTTTCTCCACCCTCGGCTTCCTGACCCGGCTGGGTCCGTCCCGGGTCATGACCGATCAGGAGATGGGCCGGTGCATGGCCCATCTGCCCCTTGTCGGGGCCGTCCTCGGCGCGGTGGCTGTCCTGCCCTTTGCCCTGGGCCTGCTCTCCCACTCGCCCTGGATCCAGGCGTGGCTCGTTGTCGGCCTAAGCCTCTTCCTGACACGCGGTCTGCACTTTGACGGGCTGGCCGATGTCTGCGACGCCGTGACCACCCATGCCGACCCGGACCGCTTCTGGACCGTGATCAAGGACAGCCGGGCCGGGGCCTTCGGCGTCATGGGGCTGGTCATGGCCCTGGGGGGGCAGGTCATCCTGTTTCGCGAGATGTTCGCGGCCGGGGCCTTCGGCACCGCAGCATGGGCATTCATCCTGGGCCGCGCCTCGGCCGTCTGCCTGGGCGGATCGGTGCGCCGCCTGACCCGTCCGGGCCTGGGCAAGCTCTTCATCGACGGCGCGACCCCGAAGACGGCCCTGGCCGCCACGGTCCTGACCATCGGCGCAGGCGTGTTCCTGGCCGGGCCAATGGTCGCGGTCGGAGCCGCAACCATCGCGGGACTGACCCTCATCCCCCTGTTCAAGCTGGCCCGCCACGTCAAAGGGGCTAACGGAGACTTCCTGGGCTGCGCCGTGATCCTGGGCGAACTGTCCGCCGGGCTCGGCTTTGCGCTCCTGGGCTGAGCATGGGGACGCTTGTGGAGACCGGAGCATCATTCACCGCACCCGACACCAATGGAGGCATCATGCGACGCACCTCTTCCCCCGCTGTCCCGGCCCTGCTCGCGGCCCTGGCCCTATTCCTGGTCCTGCCGGGATGTGCACCCAAGCTGAAGATATTCGCGGCACCGACCACCGACCCCCTCAAGGAATTCGTCCTTGAAGGCAGCGCCGCCGACAAGCTGGCCCTCGTCCATCTGACAGGCTTTCTGACCGTGCAGCCGCGCCAGGGCGTGCTCCGCGCCACCCCGAGCCAGGTGCAGGAGCTGGTCAGCGCCCTGGCCCTGGCCGAGGCCGACCCCCAGGTCCGGGCAGTGGTCCTGGCCATCGACTCTCCGGGCGGAACCGCCACGACCTCGGACATCCTCTATCACGAGATCGCGGGCTTCAGGGAGCGCACGGGCAAGGCCGTGGTGGCGGCCATGCTGGACGTGGCCGCCTCGGGCGGTTACTACGCGGCCCTGCCCGCAGACTGGATACTGGCCCACCCCACCACCATCACCGGATCGGTGGGCGTGGTCTTCATGCGCCCCAAGCTGCACGGGCTCCTGGACAAGATCGGGGTGGACGTGGAGGTCTCCAAGTCCGGCGCGGACAAGGACATGGGCTCGCCCTTCCGGCCCACCAGCCCGGAAGAAGCCGCCCTGTTCCAGGCCATCATCGACGACTATGCCGACCGCTTCCTCTCCCTGGTGGCCAGACACCGCAGCCTGACCGACCGGAACATGGAGCTGGCGCGCACTGCCCGGATCTTCACGGCCCGCCAGGCCCTGGACGCAGGGCTCATCGACGAAGTGGGCTACATCCAGGACGCCTTTGCCAAGGCCCGCGCCCTGGCCGGTCTGCCCGAAGGCGCACGGGTCGTCACCTACCGGCGCGACACCTATCCCAACGACAACCCCTACAACACCATGACCGCCGCCGACCCGGAATCCGCCTCCCTGCTGGGACTGGACGCGGGCTTCATCATGCCGCCCAGGGCAGGGTTCCACTATGTCTGGCCCCAGGGCATGACCCGCTGATTCCGACAGACTGTTGAAAGGGCGTCGTCCACGGTCAGCCATCAGGCCAAAATGAACCGGGACCGGCGCACCAAGGCGTGCCGGTCCCGACACCGCGCCCCGCCAGGGCGGCGGGGTTCGCGCTGCGCGTCAGGCCATCAATGCCCGCGCATGCACTCCATGAGGTACACCGAGACCTCCACGCGGACGATGCCGTTTTCCTCGACGACCCGGACGTTGTTCTCGGGGATCAGGGCCATGTCGTCGGCCACGTTCATCCATTTACGGGCGAGCCAGTCTGCGCTGACGCCCTCGGCTTCCATCTCGTTCAGGGAGTGGCTCTCGGCCACGGTCCATTCGTCGTCCTGCACTGCGGGCATGTCGCTCTCCTTGCTTCAGTCGATTATGCGGCGTGGCTGCGCGGGTTCATCCCGAGCAGACAAAAAACTTCGTAGGGAATGGTGTCCCACCAGTCGGCCAGCTCCTCGGGCGCGATGGTTCCGGGGCCGGGGCCGCCCAGCAGCCAGGCCCGGTCGCCGGGTCGGACTCCAGGTCCCTCTTCGCCCACCAGACGGCTTACGTCAACCACGGTCATCTGCATGCACACGCGGCCGAGAATGGGCACCCGGTGCCCCTTGATGTTCATGAAACCCCGGTTGGACAGACTCCGGCTGTAGTTATCCGCATAACCCACGCCAACGACGGCCACCTCCCGGTCGCGGCCGGTCACATAGGTCCAGCCGTAGCTGACCCCCTCGCCCCGGGCCAGGGTATGGACATGGAGCACCGGGGCCGAAACCTGCATGGTCTGGGCAAGCCCCTCCCCTTTTTCCTCCCAGGCAGTGCCGTAAAAGGGATTGGCCCCGTACATGGCGATGCCAAGGCGCATGCTGTCCATACGGCAGCCTGCGTGGGCCATGCCCCCGGCCGAATTGGCGATATTGGCCTCCACCCTGTGCCCGGCCCGGGCCAGCACATCGATCACGTCCTGGAAACGGGCGGCCTGGACGGCAACCTGCGCCTCCCGGTCCGGCATATCGGCCGAGGCCAGATGGGTGCTGGCCATGACCGGCACCAGTGCGGGGTTGGCGGCCAGAGCGTCGAGCAACTGGGGCAGCGCCTCGGGCCGGAACCCTAGGCGGCGCATGCCGGTATCGAATTTGAGGCACACGGCCAGCCGTCCACGGGTGCGGGCAGCCTCGGCCACCCGGGCGAGCTGGTCCGCATTGGCAATGGCGGCCAGGATGTCGTGCTCCCACAGGGCGACCGTGTCTTCGTCGTCCACGGGACCGAGCAACGCCAGGATGCGCCCGACCCAGCCGGAGCGCCGTAGCGCGACCGCCTCGTTGACAAAGCCCACGGCCAGGGTGGCGATGCCCTCTCCCTGAAGCGCCCGGGCCACTTCGGCCAGCCCGTGGCCGTAGGCGTCGGACTTGATCACCGGGATGATGGTGGGGCACACCCCCTGAAAACGCCGGACATTGGCCAACAGGTTGGCGAGGGAGATTTCAACCCGGACCTTGTTGTAATCGATCATCGTCTATTTCCGCTTAAAGAGTTTTTCCAGTTCCCCCGGATTCCACGACACCGTGATGGGCCTGCCGTGGGGGCAGTAGTCGCGCTCCGGGGTGCGCAGCCAGACCTCGAGCAGGGCCAGGGCCTCGTCCGTGGCCAGAGGCTGCCCGGCCTTGATGGCGGTCTTGCAGGCCATCATGGTCCACAGATCGTCGATGGTCCTGGCCCGGGAGGCCAACGCGGCAGCGAGGTACTCCCTGGCGCGGCCCGTGTCCAAGGTGGGCGGCACGCCGCGCACAACGAGGGTATCGCCTTCGCGCTCAAGGAGAAAACCCATGGTGCGCAGTCCCTCGCCCAATTCGTCGAGCGACTCGGCCTCGCTGGGGTGCAGGGGCAGAGTCAGGGGCAGGGCCAGGGGCTGGGAATCTCCCCGGGTCCGCTCCCTACGCATGGCCGCCAGCAGCACGCGCTCGTGGGCCGCGTGCTGATCCACCAGCACCAGCGAGGCGCCGCTTCGCAACACCAGATAGGTGTCGGCCACCTGCCCGAGATAGATGAAGTCGGTTCCGGCCAGGGGGGCGGCCCGCGATCCGTCGCGCAGGCCGAAGCCGCCGCCGGTCCCGGTGGCAAATCCGGATTCGGGCTCCTCGCCGGTTCCGCCCGGCTCCCGCTCTCCGTCGGAACCGGGTCCGAAATCCAGTGTTCCCGGGCGGCTGGTCATGGCCGCGTAGTCGCGGTAGGAGGAGAATTTCGCCCCGCCCTCGCGAAACGAGGCGTGCTTAGGGGTGCCGACAGTCTCGCGGCCAGTGCCGTCAAAACCGCCCTCCCCGGCGAAACGGCTGCCCGGCGCACTGAAGTCATGCGAGGCTTCCCGCGCCTGTGCCCCACCCGATTCCCCGGCGCGGGCAGGCTCGTTCATTGCCGAAAGGGCCTGGACAACGCCGCCCCGGATAACCGAAAAGACCCGGCTCTCCTCGGTGAAACGCACTTCGAGCTTTGCCGGATGAACATTGACATCCACCTCTTCCCTCGGCAGGTCGAGAAACAAGACCAGCTGGGGGTATTCCCGGGAGAGGAGCATCCCCTTGTAGGCCTGACGCACCGCGCCGAGCATGAGCTTGTCCTGCACCGGACGGCCGTTGACATACAGCAGGATGCGGTCGGCCCGGCTCTGGGCGGCCGAAGGCGCACCGGCCACCCCGCTGGCCCGGTAGCCCAGCCGCTCGAAATCAAAGGGGGCCAGGGCGTCGCACACCGCCGGAGGCCAGAAGGTGCGCAGCCGGGCGGCCAGGACCTGATCCGGCGGCAGGCGGAACACCTCGCGGCCGTTCATGGTCAGGGAAAAACCGCAGCCCGGATGGGCCAGACTGATACGCATGAGCGTATCCTGGCAGCGCTTGTTTTCGGTGGTCTCGGCCTTGAGGAATTTGAGACGGGCCGGGGTGTTGGCGAAGAGCTCGCGCACCTCGACACGGGTGCCCGCAGCCAGGGAGGCAGGCCCCTGCCCGGCCACCTCGCCCCCGCGCACCTCGATAAAGACGGCCTCGGCCGCGCCCTGGGCCCGCGAGGTCATGACGAAGCGCGAGACCGAGGCGATGCTGGGCAGGGCTTCGCCCCTGAACCCGAAGGACCCGATGGCCGAAAGGTCGTCAAAGGTGCGCAATTTGCTGGTGGCGTGACGGGTGACAGCCAGCCCGAGCTGGTCGGCCGGAACGCCGCGGCCGTTGTCCTGAACCACGATCAGCCCCCGGCCGCCGCGCTCCAGGGTCACGTCCACACGCGTGGCCCCGGCGTCGAGGCTGTTCTCCACCAGCTCCTTGACCACGCTGGCGGGCCGCTCCACCACCTCGCCCGCCGCGATCTGGTTCTTCAGCCCCGGAGGGAGGACGCGTATATCTTCGGTGTGTTGCATCAAAAATTAAAGAGGTCGAAGCCGATCTCGAAACGGGTGTCGCCCGATTTCTGGCTGACAGACATATACAGGGTGTAGCACTCGGCGGCCCAGGACAGGGCCAGGGTGCGCTCAAGGTCGCGCCTGCTGTTGAAGTCGTGACGGTACTTGGTGATCAAGGTCAGATCGTTGCTGATCTCCCATTTTGCCCCCAGGGCAAGGATGGACATGGTCTTCTCGCGGTAGCGCTTGTACTCGTCGATACTGGTCAGATAGTCGTAGCCCACTGTGAACTCGCCAAGTCCGCTCTTGTGGAGGCGCAGATAGTTTTCGTTTTGGGTCAGGCTTGCCTTGTAGGGCGAAAACCACGTCCGGCTGACCAGATCGATGAAGTTTTCCGGCCTGATGCGGATTTCGGCAAGGACATCCGAGAAGGGTCTGCGTTTGTAGGCAGCGAGCTGATCCGTGCGGGTGGCCTCGTTGCGGTCGTACGCCTGCTCAATGCGAAAGACCAGAAAATCGAGATAATCCGAGGCCACCGAGGTCCGAGGGCCATCACCGGAGCCGGGCGAGAGAACCACGCTTTCGCGTCGTCTGTCGAGCACGTTGGTCAGGGAGTAGACCACCTCGTTGCGCCCCTGAATTCGATCGTAACGGTCAAAGTAGGGCAGCTCGTCCTGGCCGGTGATGGTCGGGGTGTAGGCGTACTCGACCCGGGGCACGATGGAGTGCTTGAGCCGGGTCCAGCGGCTGGTGCCCGCCAGGGTCGGCTCGGCCAAAGGCGTCTCCGAGAGACTGAAGACCCGGGTCATCTCGCTGAAGGCGGTGAACCCGGCCCCCCAGGTGGCTCGCGACTGAAAACCCTTCTTGGTGGCGTTGGTGTCGATGTACCGGGTGCGGCCGCCGTCGTCCACCACGGCCTGGTCGCCGTAGCTCTGGTGGCGGGTCAGGTCATAGGTGGTGACATCGCCGGACACGGAAGGGATGAAAGTGACATAGTCGGTCTGAAGCGGCAGCTTCAGCTCCGGGGTCAGGCGCACCCGGTGGCCCGAGTGCCCCTTGTTGCGGGTGAAGAAGTCGTACTTGGCGTTGCCCGAGACCTCAAGGGGCGTGCCCGGCACCTGCTGCTGGAAGGCGAAGAGATTCAGCTCGGGCAGGGTCTGGACCGTGGTGTTGTCGGCCTCCCGGCCATTGCCGTTCATGAATTCGAGATTTTCCACATAGGTCAGGGAGCCCGTGGCCCCGAATCGGTCCCAGCTGCGGCTTGCGTAGGCCACGCTGGTGCGCAGGGTGCTGTCCTTGTTGTCGATGTCGCGGCCAAAGGCTTCAAGGAACTCGGCCCGGGTCCGGTCGAATCCGTTGGGCCCGTTCTGAAAGTCGCGCAGATAGTTCTGGTCCGAGACCAGATCAATGTCGAGCTTGACCTTGAGTTCGGGACTGCCGAGCCAGCCGTCGTATTTGCTGCGCACCCACCAACGGCTCCGGTTGGGCCGGGCGAGCCCGTCGCCCCGGTAGTCCTTCCACTCGTCGGCCTCTGTCTCGGCGCGGCGGTTGTCCTTGAGGGCGTCCACCATCCAAAGGCCCCTGGTGCCCGCGTCTTCGGTATGGCGCAGCTCAACCCCCTGCATGTAGCCGCGCCGACTCATGTAGTTCTGATAGAAGGTCGCATCCGCCTCGTCACTGATAACCCAGTAATAGGGCAGGTTGACCTGCATGCCGAGCTTCTTGCTTGACGAGACCGCGGGCGGCAGAAAACCCGACTGGCGATCCCCGCGGCCGGGCAGTGCCATGTAGGGCCAGTAGAAGACCGGCACATCGCGGATGCGGAAGGCGGAGCGGTAGAGCTTGACCCGGCCGTCGAGCACCACCTCTCCCTCTTCGCTGGTCACGGACCAGGCGGGCTTTTCGCCGTCGCAGGCCGTGACCTTGGCGTTCTGGAAGGAGTATGAGCCGCCCGAGTTCTTGGCCACCCGCTCGGCCTCGACATAGACATGGGGCTTGGCCATGAACAGACGGCCGTTCTTGAGCCAGCCGGTCATGGTGTTGAGGTCGAACTCGCCCTCGTCGGCCTGGAGAAAATCGCCGCCCCACTGAGCGCGCAAGTTGCCCTTGAGAAAAACCCAGCCCGTTCGCTGGTAGTAGCGGGCGAAGTCAGCCCGCAACTGGTTGTCGCCCATGGCCAGGGTGCAGTTGCCAAAGGCCTCCATGTACTCGCTGGTGTGGTCCCCCACCACCCGGTCGGCCGAAAAGGTCCACTCGTCCAGCTCTGGCGTACGCACCGGGGTGTCGGGCACATACTGCCTGACCCGGTCAAGCTGGGCGTTCTTGCCCATCAGCGTCCAGGGCAGGCACAGGATGACGGCGACCGCAAGGCAGCCGGTCAAACCCATGTGCTTGGCGAAACGTCTCAAAAACACCTCAATCTAGCGCGACGAAAGATACGGGTTGTCCGTGTCAAGATAGTTGCGCACATAGTCGGCCGCGCCATCCTCAAGGGAGGTCAGGGTCACGTCGCATCCTGCGGCGGCCAGCTTGTCCATCTTCGCCTCGGTGAAATACTGGTACTTGTCGCGGATGGCCTCGGGCATGGGGATGTACTCGATGACCGGCTCCCGGTCCATGGCCGCGAACACGGCCGCAGCCAGATCATTCCAGGTCCGGGCCGTACCCGTGCCGATGTTGAAGACGCCGTTCTTGTCGGGATGTTCCAGGAACCAGGCCATGATGTCCACGCAGTCCTTGATGTAGACAAAGTCGCGCATCTGTCCGCCGTGGGGGTACTGCTCGCGATGGGATTTGAAAAGCTTGAGCCGCCCGGTTTCCAGTATCTGCCGATGGGCCTTGCAGAGAACGCTGCGCATGTCCTGCTTGTGGTATTCGTTTGGCCCGTAGACATTGAAGAACTTAAGGCTGACGATGCGGTCCAGCATACCGCCCTTTTGGGCCCACAGGTCGAAGAGCTGCTTGGAGTAGCCGTACATGTTCAGGGGGCGCAGCCTGTCCATGCCCGCATGGTCGTCGTCGAATCCCCATTCCCCGTTGCCGTAGGTGGCGGCGCTGGAGGCGTTGATGAACCTGGCGTCGTGGTTGAGGCAATGCCGGCAGACGTACTGGGTGTAGCGGTAGTTGTTCTCCATGAGAAAGTCCGCGTCGCGCTCGGTGGTGGCCGAGCAGGCGCCCATGTGGATCACTGCCCGGGTGTCGAAGGGGTCGTCCCCCTCCAGCACGAACTTGAGGAACTGGTCGCGGTGCAGATAGTCTTCGTAGCGCAATCCGACGAGATTGTTCCATTTATCGCTCGTGGACAAATTATCCACCACCAGAATGTCGTCGATGCCGAGCTGGTTGAGCTTCCAGACCATGGCGCTGCCGATGAACCCTGCGCCGCCGGTGACTATGTACATGCGATCTCCTTGTCTGCGCTGAACAACCCGCCCGAACTGGCGGTAAACGCTTCTTTATACTGATTTCACGGGCCGGACGCAACCGCAACGGCCGGGCCGGAACCGATTGCGCCCGCATCTTTTTCCAAAGATTCTAACATCCACCCCTTGCACCGCACTTCCCCCTTGCGTATATTGCAATATCGGGATGCCCGTGCGCCGCAGCTGCCGCGCCACAAAAATTTCCAAAGGAGTGACATCATGAGAAAATCCAAGAGACTTTTACTCACCGCCCTTGCCGTCGTCATGACCATGTCCTTCGCTTTCGCGGCCACGGCCAGCGCCAAGATGGTCAAGAAAGTGGACAACTTCATCTTCTTCTCCGACCAGTCCGGCTCCATGGCGCAAAAGCACAAGGAACTGGGGGAACGCAAAATAGACATGGCCATCACGAACATGCAGGCCATGAACCAGGCCGTGCCAGCGCTGGACTACACCTCGGCCCTGTTCCTTTTCGCCCCCTTTGAGGGCAAATCCGGCCCCGGGGCCTACAACAAGGGAGCCATGGGAAACGCCATCACCTCCGTCGGCACCGACTTTGACATCTACGGCCGCCGCACCACCATGGGCAACGGCCTCATCGACCTCGACCCGGTCATCGCCGCCCTGCCCGGCAAGACCGCAGTGATCATGTTCACCGACGGCGACTCCAACCTGGGCGCCGATCCCGTGGCCCAGGCCCGCGGGCTCTACGCCAAGTACGGCAACAACCTGTGCATCCACATCGTCAGCTACGGGGACAACGCCCGTGGCCAGATGATCATCGACAACATCCGTGCCCTGTCCTCCTGCTCCGTGGTGACCGACTATGCCTCCCTGAGCAGCCCCGGCGGCATGAACGCCTATGTCAAGGACGTTTTCTACGCCGAGGTGGCCGATGCCCCGGCCCCGGCTCCGGTCCCTGTCACTCCCATGGAGAAGGAGACCATCACCTTCAGCCTGCACTTTGGCTTTGACAAGTACCAGATCACCGACGAGATGATCCCGGTGCTCGAGCAGGCCAAGATGATCCTGGACGAGAACCCCTCGGCCTCCTACGAGATCGCCGGTCACACCGACTCCACCGGCCCCGAGGCATACAACCAGGGACTGTCCGAGCGCCGCGCCGGTTCGGTCAAGGACTGGATGGTGGCCAACGGCATCAGCGCCTCGCGCCTGGAAGCCAAGGGCTACGGCGAGCTGTCGCCCAAGTACGACAACTCCACCATCGAAGGCCGCAAGCTCAACCGCAGGGTTGAAATCCAGACCAAGTAAGGCTATGGTTCCTTCGGCCGGGCGGCAAAGCCGCCCGGCCGATACCCGGCCCCACGCAGGGCCAGAGAACAAGACGCCATGAATAAACACTTTCTTCTCTCCGTCCTGACCGTTTGGCTGTGCCTGGGGCTGCTCGCCCCCTGCGCCCTCGCCCCCTGCGCCCTCGCCACGGAAGCCTCCGGCGAGACGCTCGAAGTCGTGGAAACCCAGTCCGTGAGCGTGGCCCTGGCCGTTCCCGCCGCCACCGCGGACCCGGCGAACCTCCCAGCCTATCTTGACGAGGCTCTCATTCAAAAACACGCCGACTTCACCAGCTTCGCCAAGTCCAAGATCCGCTCCCTCAACCAGAATCACAACCTTTCCCGCAGCCGCATGAAGATCGAGCGCCAGCCCGACGGCTCCTACCGGGCCCGCTACCACGCCATTGACGACGGCTCGCTGGTCTGCAACGTGCGCCGCTCATCCTCAAACACCATCCCCTTTGTCGGAGTGCTCTTCTACAAAGAAAAAGTTTTCGAGGCTGTTGCCAGCTCACCAGACGCATGCCGCGTTGCCGAGTTTATCCCCGTGGCGGTCATTCCCAACCGCCACATATTCAGCTTCAAACAGGGCTCCTGGCAATAGCCGCACCATTGCATCATGCGCCAAGGCGGGCCTTGCGCCCGCTTTTTTGCGTTCCACACAGGCCGGAGGAGCCATGAGCGGCACCACGCGCAAAGACATCGCCCCCGGCATGACCGTGGAGATAGTCCTCAAGAAGGACCAGCGCTCCGGCACACTCACCCGGGGCGTCGTGGCCGCGCTGCTGACCAAGTCCCCCGTCCACCCCCACGGCATCAAAGTGCGCCTGACCGACGGCCAGGTGGGCCGGGTCAAACGCATCGTGCCCGCCAACCCCGGTCACGCGGTCTGATCCCCATGCACATCTGGGTCGATGCCGACGCCTGTCCCGTGGTCATCAAGGAAGTGCTCTTCAAAACCGCCCTGCGCCGCGAGGTGCGGCTGACCCTGGTGGCCAACACCCACCTTGCCGTGCCCGCCTCCCCCCTCATCGACACCCTCCGCGTGGGCAACGGCTTCAACGAGGCGGACGACGAGATCGCCCGCCTGGCCGAAGCAGGCGACCTGGTGGTGACCGCCGACATCCCCCTGGCCGACCGCATTGTGGACAAGGGAGCCACGGGTCTCAACCCCAGGGGCGAGCTCTACACCCCGGACAACGTCAAGGGACTGCTGCGCATGCGCAATCTCATGGAAGAGCTGCGCAGCGCGGGCATGGCACCGGGCGGCCCCCCGCCCATCGGCCCGCGCCACAAGCAGGACTTCACCAACCAGCTCGACAAGTTCCTGACACGCAGCGAGAAGCTGAGCTGACAGAATGGCTGCGGCGGCCAGGGCGCTGCCCTGGACCCGCCAGGGGCCTAAGGCACCTGGACCCCAGGCGAGCCTGCGGCGCTTGAATCCGCAAGAGAAGAAGCCCGGTTCGGGGAACCGGGCTTCTTGGGTTTCGGAGCGGGTATTATTTCAGCTTGGCCTTGATGGCGGCGGCTATGGCCTTGCCCTGTTCGTAGCACTGGGCATAGGTGTCATGGGTGGGCACATGCTTGACCTTGACCGGGTCCACCAGCTCCATGCCCATGTCCTCGATCCACTGGGTCAGGATCTTGGTGCACTCGCCGGACCAGCCGAACGAACCGATGGCCGAACCGATCTTGTTTTGTGGCCGCAGCCCCTTCATGTAGGTAAGCATGTCGGCCATGAGCGGCAGGATGCCGTTATTGTGCGTGGGCGAACCGAAGACCACGGCCGCGGCGTCGAACACCTCGGTCATGACCTCGGAGTGGTGGTTCTCCTTCATGGACATGATACGCACGGACACGCCTGCGTCGGCCAGACCGCTGGCCACGGCCCCGGCCATCTTCTCGGTGGAGTGCCACATGGTGTCATAGACGATCACCGCCCGGTTCTTCGGTTTCTGCTCGGCGAACTCAATGTACTTGGCTATGGCCCAAGGCACGTCGTCCCCGCGCAGCATCAGCCCGTGGTCCGGGCAGATCATGTCGATCTCAAGATTCATCTCGGCCAGAGCGGACAGGGTCTTGAGCACCACAGGCGAATACGGCAGCACGATGTTGGCGTAGTACGCCTTCATCAGTTCTTCCAGGGTATGGCGGTCCACCTCGTCGGCCCAGCGCTCGCTGGTGGCCCAGTTCTGGCCGAAGGCGTCGTTGCAATAGAGAATCCGGTCCTCGGGACAATAGGTCAGCATGGAGTCGGGCCAATGGAGCATACGCGCCTCAATGAACTTCAGGGTGCGCTTGCCCAGACTGATTGAGCTGCCGGTGGGCACCACCTCGACCGGCCAATCCTTGTAGTGAAAGTGGGCGGCCATGGCCTTCTGGCCCATTGGCGAGGTGTAAATCTTCTCTGGCCGGTACTTTTCCACAGCCAGGGCAAGGCAGCCCGCGTGGTCCGGCTCCAGATGGTTGATGACGAAATAGTCGATCTTCCTGTCCGTACCCAGCACCTGGGCCAGATTGCATTGCAGGGCGCCCCAGAACTCCTCGGCCACGGTGTCCACCAGCGTCACCTTGTCGTCGAGGATCAGGAAGTTGTTGTAGGTGGTACCCATGGGCGACTTGGAGTAACCGTGAAAATTCCGACGGTTCCAGTCCACTATGCCGACCCAGTGGACACCTTCTTTCATCTGTACAGGTCTCATGTCTCACTCCGCATTGAACGGTCGATCAACCGTCATGTCAAAAAGAAGCGCGGACCAGAGTGTGCGCGCTTCCAGCCGGAAAACCGGCAATAGGGGCCTAGTCCTCAGGGACGAAATTCTCCTTGGTCGCTCCGCAGATGGGACAGGTCCAGTCGTCCGGCAGATCGTCGAAGCTGGTGCCGGCCGGGATGTCGCTGTCAGGATCGCCCTGGGCGGGGTCGTAAACATAGCCGCAAATTTCGCACACGTATTTCTGCATGAACGGGTCTCCTTTTTTCCTTACTCTCGCAGCACTGGCCGGGGCTGTCAACGTGCGCCCACCTCTCCCGAACCGGGAACCGGGGACGGGTCAACGCCCGTCCCCGGAACAAGTCGTACTCCGTCCGCCTACTTGGCGGCCCAGAGGCCATGGATGTTGCAGTACTCGCGGACCTTTACCTCGCCAGCGAGCCCGCAGACGCAGAATTCCGCCTCCGGGGCCTCGCCGGGCTTGAGCAGCTTGGTCAGCACGGTGTCGCCCACCATGACCTCGATCCACTCGATGTAGTGCTTCTCCTCCATGGGATGGGCCACGGAGCCGACCTTGACCGTGATCTTGTCGCCATCCCGGGTCCAGACCGGAACATGCTTCTCGGTCGAGGCGTCAACCGTGTTTTCCGTCATCAGATTCATGTTCTCCCCGCAACAGACAAGGTCGCCGCCGCCTTCGTGGATGGCCATGACAATGTTGCCGCAGACGTTACACTTGTAAACTTCACCGAGTTTGATGCCCATGTGACAACTCCTTTGGTTTTACCAGTTGGTATCCTTGATTTCAAAATGGGCCTGGGGATGGTCGCAGGCCGGGCAACGGTCCGGGGCGGTCGCGCCCGTATGGTTGTATCCACAGTTCTGACAGCGCCAGACGATCTCGCTGTCCTTGGAAAAAACACGGTTGCGCTCAATGTTGGAGATAAGCGCCTTGTAGCGCTCCTCATGGTATTTTTCCGCAATGGCGATGTGCTCCATGGCCGCAGCGATGGCAGGAAAACCCTCTTCGCGAGCGATCTTTGCAAACTCGGGGTACATCTCGGTGTACTCGTGGTTTTCGCCTGCGGCAGCCTCCTTGAGATTTTCCAGGGTGCTTCCGATAACCCCGGCCGGATACGATGCGGTTATCTCCACCTCGCCGCCCTCAAGGAATTTGAACAGCCGTTTGGCATGCTCCTTCTCGTGGTTGGCCGTTTCCTCAAATATCTTGGATATCTGCACATATCCTTCGCTCTTGGCCTTGCTGGCGAAGTAGGTGTAACGGTTGCGGGCCTGCGACTCGCCGGAAAAGGCGATGAGCAGATTCTTCTCGGTGCGGGTTCCTTTCAGCGACATGCTATCCTCCTAGTCTTTCATGCTTATTGATCAGGTAAGTCTGCCGTTTAGCCAATACATAGCACATGAGGGCGCAATGTGCACCGCCAAGAGGCGAATTTTTTACATTCTCCACAACGCCCCGCGATCATGGCCTTGCGGTGCACCGCTCTTGTTGATAATAATTACTACATACAAACTCGCAACCTGTCAACCCATCGTTGCGCATTTCCAGAAAAAATCACTCGGGAACAGAAAAGCCGAGCCGCTCACAGCGTCCCGGCTTTCACTCGCCATGGCACAAGGCCGTCATCAAACGCGGCAGACAACCGCCGCCCCGGACCCATCCTGCTTACTGGCGGGTGGCCCGGCACTCGGGGCAGATGCCCACGAATTCCACGTTGGTATTCAGGATTTCGAACCCGGCAGCGCATTCATCAGGAATCACGGGTATGGCGATGTCGCACTCCACATCCACCACCCGGGTGCAGATCTCGCACCGTAGATGCGGATGCGGCTGGGCCATGCCGTCAAAGCGTTTTTGCGCACCCGGTGCGCCAAGCTTCATGGCCAACCCCTTGCTGCACAAAAACTCAAGATTTCGATACACGGTGCCAAGGCTCACACGGGGAATGATCTTGCGGACCATGTCGTACACCTCGTCCGCCGTGGGGTGCGTCTTCACCTTCCTGAGTTCCTCAAGAATCACCTTGCGCTGCTTGGACAACCGAAAACCCATATTCGCCGTCATGGGAAACCTCCCTTTCGATCATAATAATGATTACTATTCGATCACAGCCCTTTTGTCAAGCGGGGGATAGTCCCGGCACAATGGCCGGGGTTGCGCTCGAAGCTCCGCCCTGGACCCGGTCGCTCCCGGCTGAACGGGGACGTTCTCCACAGGAGGAAGAGCTGTCCATAGCGTACTTTCCAAAAACCCGCAAATCCTGCCGGCATCTCCTCAAAACCGGCGTTGGCCGCCGGGAGAGAACCTGTGTCGCCCATGCGGGGCCGACATCGGTAATGCAGCGAGAAGGCCCCGGACGCTTGCCCGGGGCCGATGAATTGCGAGGAATGCGGCACGGTCGGGGCCCGGACGCGGGCGTCCGGGCCCGTATCCGGCTAATGACGGAATTTGGCCACCAGCTCCGAAAGGTGCTGGGCCATCTCCGAAACCTCCTGAATGCCCTTATTGGACTCCCGGATGCCGGTCAGGACCTCCTGGGAGAGATCATTGATGTGGGTGACGCTGGTGTTGATCTCGTCCGAGGTGGCGGACTGCTGCTCTGCCGCCGTGGCGATGCCGCGCACCATGTCGGCAATGGAATCCGAGTGGGTCACGATCTGATCGAGGACCCCTCCCGCCTCCTTGGCCATGTCCGAGGTATTGAGCACCCGCTCCTTGACCGTGTCCATCTCCCGGACCACATCCGTGGTGGACTGCTGAATCAGCGAAATGGCTCCCTCCACCTCCTTGGTGGCGGTCATGGTCTTCTCGGCCAGCTTGCGCACCTCGTCGGCCACCACGGCGAAACCGCGGCCAGCCTCGCCAGCCCGCGCCGCCTCGATGGCCGCGTTGAGGGCGAGCAGGTTGGTCTGGTCCGCGATGTCGTTGATCACGGCCATGACCTTGCCGATATTCTCGGCCCGGCTCGACAGGGAGGCCAGCGCCCCGGCCAGATTCTCGGTGATCTCGGCCACGGTGTTGATCTCGGCCACGGTCTTGCCCACCACCACGCCGCCGTCGGCGGCCACCTTATTGGCCCGCCCCGAAGCATCGGCGGTTTCCGAGGCGTTCTTGGCCACCTCAAGAACGGTGGCGTTCATCTCCTCCATGGCCGTGGCCACCTGGCTGGTCTGGTCGGCGGTGGTGTCCACCCCCCGCGCCAGGTTGGCCATCTGCTGCGAGAGCGCCTCGGAGGCTGCGTTGAGCTTGTTGGCCACCTCGGTCACTTCGTTGGCCACTACCAGCAGATTCTGCCGCTGGGCCTCGATGTTCTTGCGGTCGTTCTCCTCGCGGGTGAGGTCGATGAGTACGCAGATGGCGCCCACGGTCTTGCCGTCGGCGTCCTCAAGCGGCGACGCCTCGAAATGGAGCGGAAAGACCGTGCCGTCGGCACGGTTGTAGTGGAAGTTGCCCGAGATGGTCACGCCGCTGGCAATGACGTGGGCCGCGTCGCAGGTTTCGTCTCCGGGATCGCAGGAGAAAACCTCTGAAACCTTGCGCCCGGACACCTCCTTCTCGCTCAATCCCAGGATTTCCCGCAACGGCTCGTTGACGAACTGCAGCCGCTCCTGCGCATCGGTCACGAACAGGGGGACAACGATGCCTTCAAGCACGCTCTTGTTGTACTGGAGCTGGTCCTTGATCTGGGAGACCATCTCTCCAAGATACCGCGAAAGCTTGCCAAGCTCGTCCTCGCCCGTCACGGTGAAGGGCGCATCCAGATTGCCCTTGCTGACCTCTTCGGTGGTACCGGCGATGCTGGTGATGCGGTTGACCACGCTCTTGCGCATGAAAATGATCAGCGCGGCCAGCAGGGCCACCACGCCGACGACCGAAATGCCCGCCGAGCGCAGCTGGTTGGTCTTCAGGGCGCTGAACTGCGGGCTGACATCCACGGTGAGCACCAACGCCCCCAGAATCTTACGGGACCGGCCGTGACAGTGGTAGCACGACGGGCTATTCTCAATGGTCTTGACCTCGGCGAACTGGAGCCTGCCTTCGATCTCCATCAACTCGCCCATGACCACAGGGCGCTCAAGTCCCTCGCGCATCATGCGCGGCAGCCCGTTTTCGGTTCTGATCTCGAAGATATCCTTGCGCACCAGACTTTCGTCCGTGGCGTAGGTGATCTCGCCCTTGTAGTCGGTAAGATAGGCGCCGATGTCGGCGTAGCGCTCCGAAAGTTCGCGGAACTTGTGGGCCGTGCCCTCGTTGTCGCCCACGGCCATGGGGTCCTCTATGGCCATGTAGAGCATGTCGCCGACACGTTCGGCCGCCACCTCCACCTCGTGCAGGGTGTGCGCATAGGTGGAGTAGGAATTGTAGATGAAAAGCCCGGTGAACGCGGTGATGGTCAGCAGCGAGGACAGCAGGATGACCTTGACGCCCAGAGACTGATTGATGATCTTCATGATCGTCTCCTAGTGCGCCCCGCCGTAGATCAGCGGCTTGAAGTTGAAGGCGTTGACGCGCTCAGCGTTATGGCAGGTCTCGCAGTCTGAAATTTTCATCTTTCGGATGATCAGGTCGGGCTCGCCGCCGGACTCGACATGGTCGTAGCCCGGGCCGTGACAGACCTCGCAACCCGCGTCGGCCATGTGCGGTGTCTCCTCGAAACTGACAAACCCGCCCGGCTTGCCAAACCCCGTCATATGGCAGACGAAACACTCATCAAGCTCTTCCCGGGTCAGGTCGCCGGCCATGATCTTGACCGAATCCCCGGAATGGGCCTTTTTGGAAAATTTTTTGAAATTTTCGTATTCCTGATCATGGCAGTCGCCGCAGGACTCGGTGCCCACATATCTTCCCGAGTTGGTCCCGCCAACGGAAACAGACCCGATCACGACAACGGCCACAGCAACCACAAAGAACACGCACACCTTGGGCCACCCAAAAGAAAAGAACATCAACCACCCCCCCGTAAAAGTCCACAATGCGGCGGTCCGGCAGGAAAAAACGTCCCGCGCCCACAAGAACTCCCACGGTCTATAGATGGTTTTTTAAAACAGGTAAAGGGGGCTTGGACCTCGAAAACCCCCGCATGGACCTTTACCAGTCCAGTGTGGCCTTGAAAGCCCGGGCCAACGCCTCCACCGGCTCGCTCAACACCGCCGCATCCCCCAGACCCACCCGGAACGTCCCGGTATCGTCCACCGCGCCTATGCGGGCGACCCATTGCCCGGCAAACCTCGCCTCAAAGGCCCCGGCATGGACCGGGGGCACGGAAACCACCAGTCGGCTGGCCGACTCGGCATAGAGCAGGCCGGTGGCGTCCATCGTTTCGCAGACAGGCACGGCCGCAAGGTCCACACGCGCACCCAACCGGCCGCCGATGCACATCTCTGCCAGAGCCACGCCCAGACCGCCGTCAGAGCAGTCGTGACAGGCGCTGACCAGTCCTGCCTGGATGGCGCCAAAGAGTGCCTGATACCGCGACTTGGCCGAGAGAAGGTCCACCTGGGGCACGCGACCGCTGGTGAAACCGAGCTGGACAGCCACCTCGCTGCCGCCGAATTCGGGCCGGGTCAGGCCAAGCAGGTAGATCAAATCGCCGGGAGCCTTGAAGTCCGAGGTGACGCACCTGTTCACGTCCGGGATCACGCCGATGACCGAGAAGAGCACGGTGGGCGGAATGGAAATCTTGCGGCCCCCGCCCTTGTAGTCATTCTTCATGGAATCCTTGCCCGAGACGCAGGGAACGCCAAACCCGAGGCAGAAATGGGCCAGAGCCTGGTTGGCCCGGACCAGTTGGGCCAGCTTGTAGCGGCCGTCAGGGGTGGATTCGGACTGAACCGGGTCGCACCAGCAGAAATTGTCGCACCCGGCCATGTAGCCGATGTCGCCCCCCACGGCCACCGCGTTTCTGATGGCCTCGTCAATGGCGTTGGCCATCATCCAGTAGGTGTCGAGGTCGGAATACTGCGGGCAGATGCCGTGGGAGACCACCAGGCCCCGGTCGCTGCCAAGCTCGGGACGCAGCACGCCCGCGTCGGAAGGACCATCGGCCTTGACGCCCACCATGGGCTTGACCGCGCTCCTTCCCTGGACCTCATGGTCGTACTGACGGACCACATATTCCTTGGAACAGATGTTCAGGCGGCCGAGCATACTCTTGAGCAGCCCCCCCTGGTCGGCCACACCGGGCACAGGCCGGCTGACCACTGCGGGCCGCTCCCAGACCGCCTCAAGCTCCATCTGCGGCACGCCCTCGTGCAGAAATTCCATGCTCAGGCACGCCACCGGCTTGCGGCCGTAACGCACCAGATACCTGCCGGAATCGGTGAAGGTGCCAAGCACCGTGGACTCCACATCCATCTCGGCGGACAGGGCCAGGAATTCGTCGATCCTGTCCGGCGGCACGGCCATGGTCATCCGCTCCTGAGCCTCGGAAACAAGGATTTCCCAAGGCTTGAGCCCATCATACTTGAGCGGGGCGCGGGCCAGGTCCATGTCGAACCCGCCCGAGTCCTCGGCCATCTCGCCCACCGAGGAGGACAGGCCACCCGCACCGTTGTCGGTAATGGCGTTGTACAGGCCGCGGTCCCTGGCGCGCATCAGAAAATCGTACATCTTGCGCTGGGTGATGGGGTCGCCGATCTGCACGGCCGTAGCCGGGCTGCCCTCGTGCAGCTCCTCGGACGAGAACGTCGCGCCGTGGATGCCATCCGCGCCGATGCGGCCGCCGGACATGACGATGCAGTCGCCGGGCATGGCCCGCTTCTCGTGCGAGGGCCGGCCTGCCACGGTCTTGGGCATGGTCCCGATGGTGCCGCAGTAGACCAGGGGTTTACCAAGGTAGCGCTCATCAAAGACGATGGAGCCGTTGACCGTGGGGATGCCGGACTTGTTGCCGCCGTGCTCCACTCCCTCGCGTACGCCCTCGAACACGCGGCGCGGATGCAGCAGCCGGGGCGGCAGCTCGCCCTCGTGAAAGGGCGAGGCAAAGCAGAAGACATCGGTGTTGCACAAAAGGTTTGCGCCCAGCCCGGTGCCCATGGGATCGCGATTGACGCCCACAATGCCGGTCAAGGCTCCGCCGTAGGGGTCGAGCGCCGAGGGCGAGTTGTGGGTCTCCATCTTGACGCAGACATTGAGGGCCTCGGAAAAGGCGATGACCCCCGCGTTGTCCTTGAAGACCGACAGGCAGTAGTCGCCGTGGGGCCCGGCGGCGGCGTTGCGCTCGCGCAGGGCCTTGGTGGAGCCCTGGATGAAGGTCTTGTAGAGGCTGGAGTAGGTGGCGCTTCGCCCGGTCTCGCGGTTTTCGTAGTCTATTTTCGCGCTGAATATCTTGTGCTTGCAGTGTTCGGACCAGGTCTGGGCCAGCACCTCGACCTCGGCGTCGGTGGGCTCGTTCCCCAGGCCCAGGGTCTCGCGCTCCGCCCGCACCGCCGGATTTGCGTAATAGTCGCGGATGACGTGCAGCTCGCGCAGGGACAGGGCCAGGGTGTTGGCCCGGGAGAATTCCATCATCTCGTCGTCGGTCATGGTCGAAAGCGGCACGGTGGCAACTTCGTCGCTGGCCTTGCCCGTGACCCTGGCCGCACGGGCCTCGAATCCGGGCGAGGCGGCCCACTGGGCCGCGGACTTGTACTCGAAGCGCTGGATCAGCTCGTTGGCCAGCAGGTCGGCCGCGACGCGCCGCACTCCGGCCTCGTCGAGCCCGGCCCGGAGCAGATACTGCCGCGAGGTGTAGACCCTGACCGACTCCAGCTCGGCCTTGGTCAGCCCCAGGACCACGCCCAGGGTCTCCCTGGCGGTACGCCCCTCGTTATCGGTGACGCCGGGCCGAAAGCCCACTTCGAGTATCCAGTCGAAATCGCGGGCCAGGGGGGACAGCGACACCTCGTGCAGCACCGGATCGTGCAGGGCGGCGCGTTCAAGAACCGTATCCACCTGCTCCCGGCTCACGCCCTCCAAGGTAAAAACGCTGACGATGCGCACATCGTCCACGGCCATCCCCAACTCGCTCCTGATCTTGCGGGCGACCTTCTCGCCCACCACGTCACGGACGCCTTCTTTCAGTCCGACAACGACACGGAAAAGCATCTGGAAACTCCTTCTTGGCGATATGAAAAGCAACCGGCCCGTCTCGCTTGCGCGACCGGGCCGGCCAGAAGTCACTTGGTTCTGGTCAGCACATAGTCGGCGGCCTGGCCGAGGACGGTGCGTTCCTCGCCGGGGGGGAGGAGCGCGAGGCATGCCTTGGCCCGTTCCACATAGACGGCAGCCTCCTCGCGGGTGCGCCCGGCGCTGCCCGCATCCTGGACCTGGGCCAGAACCTCTGCGCATTGCTCGTCGGTCAGTTCGCTGTCGCGCATCAGGGTGAGCAGGGTATCGCCGGCCACCTCCTCGCAGTCCTCCATGAACAGGATCAGCGGCAGGGTCACCTTGCCCTCGCGCAGGTCGCCGCCCTCGGGCTTGCCGGTCTCGGACGCGGGCGAATCGTAATCCAGGGCATCGTCCACCAGCTGGAAGGCGATGCCCAGGTTGAGGCCGTACTCCCCGGCCGCGTCCTCCTGCTCCGGGGTGGCCCCGGCCAGGGCCGCGCCGCAGCGGCAGGCGCATTCGATGAGCCGGGCGGTCTTGCCGATGATGATCCGCATGTACGCCTCGCGGTCCAGGGTGGGATGCTTGGAGAACTGGATCTCCTCGATCTCGCCCACCGCAGTCTCCATGATGCCCCGGGCCAGAAGCCAGCAAAGACGGGCGTTGCCGTAACGCGCCCCCATCTCGTTGGCCAGGGCCAGCAGGGCGTCGCCCGCCAGGATGGTCTCGGTGCGGCCGAAGACCAGATGCGAGGCGGCCCGGCCGCGCCGGATCTCGGCTTCGTCCAGGTAGTCGTCATGCAGCAGGGTGGCCGAATGGAGCAGCTCCAACGCACAGGCAATGGCGTGAAAGTCGTCCCGGTCATATCCCAGGGCCCGGGCATGGAGCAGGGTCAGCATGGGCCGGATGCGCTTGCCCCCGGAGCCGATGATGTGCCGGGCGACATCCCGTACCAACCCGCTCAAGGACTCGGCCTCGGCATCGAGATAACCGTTAATTCCTGGGAGTTCCCTTTGGAAGTAGCGCAGCAGTTCGTTCATATCCGCCAACTATGTCAGGTTGCGGGCAAGGAGTAAAGACTTCTACTTCCCGGTAAAAAGGCGCGGAGCAAAGTCGCCAAGGGCCCGCAGCGCACCCTTGAGATCCCAGTCCCCGGCGAGGCGCGATCCCACCACGTTGGAGACACTGCGCACCTCCAGAAACGGCAGGCCCGCCCGCAAGGCTCCGTAGGCCAGGGCAAAGCCCTCCATGTTCTCCACGTCCGCGGAGCAGGCCATCTGAAGCCAGCCAGCCCTCTCCGGGGTGCCGGTGACGCCGCTCACGGTGACAAAGGAACCCCGGGCGCAGCCGCCGGGCAGGGACAGCCCCATGGTTGCCGCGTCGTTGACCGGGTTGAGCACCAGCCGGTTCCAGACCGGCTTTCCCCCCACCTCGCCCTGAGCAAAGCCGATGCCCTTGGGGTCCACACGGCCTTCCTCGTCGAGCAGGCCGTATTCGGGCCAGGTCTCCCGCCAGGCGTAGACACAGGAACCCAGGGGGAACCGCGACACCTCGTAGGCCCCGCCGATGCCGAGGTTGACCACTCCGGCTGCGCCGGGCAGGGCCATCAGGCGACCGGCCGTCAGGGCCGCGTTGACCACCCCCACCCCGCTCACGGCCAGCAACAGATCAAGGCCGCCCAGAGAAAACTCCGCTGTCCCGCCCTGCTCCACGGCAGGAGCCCCCACGCCTCCGAAGGCGGACTGCATCTCCTTTGACGTGGCTGTGACGACGAGGATCATGATTTCTTTCCCGGCCGCCTACAGCCGCCAGTACTCGATGTCCAGGGCCTCAAGCCCGGCCCGGTCGAAGAAGCCCTTGACATCCATCACCAGGGCGCGGGCCGGGTCGGCGAACCACTGCCTGATCCCGTCCAGGGGGATCTCGCGGTACTGGTCGTGGGCCACGGCCAGGATCAGTGCGTCCAGGTCGCGCAGATCGTCCAGGGCGCACAGCTCGATGCCCAGTTCGTGGCGGGCCTCCTCGGGATCGGCCATGGCGTCGTGAACCAGGGTGACGACGCCGTAGTCGGCCAGCTCGGCCAGGATGTCCACAACCCGCGTGTTGCGCAGGTCGGGCACGTTTTCCTTGAAGGTCACGCCAAGCACGCCCACCCGCGCTCCCCTGATCTTGACATCGGCCCGGATGAGCCGCTTGACCGTGGACTCGGCAATGAACTTGCCCATGGAGTCGTTGATCTGCCGCCCGGCCAGGATGACCTGGGGATGAAAGCCCATGGCCTCTGCCTTGAAGGTCAGGTAGTAGGGGTCCACGCCGATGCAGTGGCCGCCCACCAGCCCGGGCCGGAAGGGCAGGAAGTTCCACTTGGTGCCGGCGGCCTCGAGCACGTCCATGGTGTCGATGCCCATGCGGTCGAAAATCATGGCCAGCTCGTTCATCAGCGCGATGTTCAGGTCGCGCTGGGTGTTCTCGATGACCTTGGCCGCCTCGGCGGTGCGGATGTCCGGGGCGCGGTGGATGCCTGCGGTGACGATGGTGCCGTAGACCGCTTCGAGGAGCTTTCCCGTGGCCTCGTCCTGTCCGGCCACCACCTTGACGATGGTTTCCAGCCGATGGACCTTGTCGCCGGGGTTGATGCGCTCGGGCGAGTAGCCCACGCGGAAATCGCTGCCGCAGACCAGCCCTGAGCGCTCTTCCAGGATGGGTACGCAGATGTCCTCGGTCAGGCCCGGATAGACCGTGGACTCATAGACCACCACGGTGCCGGGCTGGAGATAGGTGCCCACCGACTCGCTGGCCCCGGTCACGGGGCGCAGGTCGGGCGAGCGGTATTCGTCGATGGGGGTGGGCACGGCCACCAGGATGAGCCGGGCGTCGGCCAGGGCGGAAAGGTCCGAGGTGAAGGTCAGGTCCACATCCCCGCTCACGGCGGCGAAATCCACCTCGCCGGTACGATCGAAGCGCCGCGCCAGCTCGCGAACCCGCCGCTCGGACACATCCACGCCCAGAACACGAAAATGCCGTCCCAGGGCCACGGCCAGAGGCAGGCCCACATAGCCCAGCCCGACCACGGCGATGGCCTCTTCCCTGTTTTGCAAGCTCTCGAAAGTGATCATGCTCATGAACTCATTGTCTCCATTTGTCATTTGGTGGACATGGGCGGTGTTCCCGGATAGTAGAAATGAATGAACATCGACTGGTCACTGCTCATTGCGGCCGTAGGGCTGGCATTTGTCTTTGAGGGACTCCCCTACTTTCTCTTTGCCGAGCGCATGCCGCGCATGCTGCTGCGGCTGGCCACCCAACCCCCGAAATTTCTGCGCTTCATCGGGCTTGCGGCCATAATCCTCGGCCTGCTCATCATTTCCTTCGGCCGCTCCTTATCCTTTTAGACCGCGGCCTGTCCACAGGGAGGGTCAGCCCCTGCCCGCCTTCTCGGCCACATGCAGATAGACGATGCCCGACATCATGGGCACGTGGTAGACCCGTGCGAACCCGGCGTCCAGCAGCTCGCGGGCAAGAGCGCGTTCGTCGGGGAACGATTTGATGGTCTCGGCCAGATAGCGGTAAGCCCCCGGATCGCCCGAGATGCGGTCGCCGATGAAGGGAAGCAGGGTATCGAGATAAAAATTGTACAGCCCCCGCCACACCCGGCGGCTGCCGGTGCCGAATTCCAGGATGCACAGCCGGGCGCCGGGCTTGAGGACGCGCAGAAACTCCCCATAGGCATCCTGGCGGGGCAGGATGTTGCGGATGCCGAAAGCGATGGTGGCCGCGCCCATGCTGGCGTCGGCCAGGGGCAGAAGGCGACCGTCCGCCTGAACGGGAAAGATGCGTTTCTCCAGCCCCTCCGAGAGCTTGCGGACCTTGCCGCGCTCAAGCATGGGCAAGGCGAAATCCAGAGCAGCCACCCTGCAGCCAGGGTATTGGCGGGCCAGCTCCACGGACACGTCCATGGTCCCGGCGGCCAGGTCGAGGACGGTCTCTCCCGGCTGTGGTCGCGCAGCACGGGCCAGACGGTAGCGCCAGTAGATGTCCTGCCCGCCGGACAGGGCGTGGTTGAGAAAGTCGTACCACCCGGCGATGCGGCCGAACATGGCGGCCACTCGTCGACCATGCTCGTCGGGGGTGGCGGCTCCGGTGGCCGAACGGCACTGGTCCCCGGTCATCTAGCCGTCCTGCTCCGCAGATTCCGCCTCGTCCTCCCCGCCCTCGGCCAGCTCGGCCTCGCGGGAGCCGTCGCCAGCGGTGACTCCGGTGATGGTTCTCATCACATCCTTATAGATGACATCGAAATTCTGCCCGAAATTACTGGGCGAGATGCGCCCCACCTCGATGAACTTGATCACCACTTCCTTGGCCACCTGCAGGGCCTGCTTCTGGTACTTGTCCATGCCGATCCTCCGGATTCGTCAACGAAAAACCGCCCGGTGGGAAATGGCCTGGACCAACGTGGTCAAGGTGCCGGGCGGGAAAAAGACGGAAACCGTGAAGCCCCCCTCTTTTTCGGCTCTTCCTACCACGACCCGGCCGGGTCCGTCGAGCAGTTTGCTTTGCCGGTCCCGCCGGAAACTGTGGACGGCGGGGGCCCACTTGGTCTATCTTCCGCCGTCCGTCCGGGACGACTCTTTCCATTGCGAGGTGGGATGTGAGGATTCCGCTCTATACCGCGCTGCTGCTGACAGCCTCCAACATCTTCATGACCTTTGCCTGGTACGCCCATCTCAAGGAGCTGAACCAGCGGCCGTGGTACATCGCCGCCCTGGTCAGCTGGGGCATCGCCCTGTTCGAGTACATGATCCAGGTGCCGGCCAACCGGCTGGGCTACACCCAGCTCACCCTGCCCCAGCTCAAGATCATGCAGGAGGTGCTGGCCCTGGCCGTGTTCGCGCCCTTTTGCCTGCTGTACATGAACCAGCCGCTGAAATGGGACTACCTCTGGGCCTCCCTGTGTCTGCTCGGCGCGGTCTATTTCATATTCAGGTCATAGGTCCCGACGCCGGGAACCGACAAAGAACAAGCCCGCGAACGCACTGTTCGCGGGCCTGCATGTCAGCCTGGGCAGCGCGACCTTACGAGCCGCAGCACTTCTTGTATTTTCTGCCCGATCCGCAGGGGCAGGGGGCGTTTCTGGAGACCTTGGGCTCGGCGCGTTTGACCGGCTCCTTCTTCTTGTCTCCGGCCGAGGCGGAGTCGGTGTACTCGAGCTTGTCGGTCTGCTCGTGCTGGAATTCCTCGTCCCGCACTTCGGCCTGGATGCGCAGGTGGGAGAAGGCGCGCATGGCATTCTCCTTGAGGGTGTAGACCAGCTCCTCGAACAGGGCAAAGCCCTCGCGCTTGTATTCCTGCTTGGGGTCCTTCTGGCCATAGCCGCGCAGACCGATGCCGTCGCGCAGGTGGTCCATGTTCAGGAGGTGTTCCTTCCAGTTCCGGTCCAGCGAATCGAGCAGGAAATAGCGCAGTATCTCCTGGTAGTGGGTGCCGGTGGCTGCCCGCAGGTAAGCGAAAATCTCCTCCACCCAACCCTCGGCCTGTTCCAGCGTGGGCAGCTCGCCCCCGCTCCATCCCTCGAACCGCTCGAAGTTGAAGACCTCCTCGAGCCGGGCGCGGACCGAGTCGATCATCTCCTGGTCCTGCGTCTTGGCGTCCAGAGCTGGCTGCAGAATGTTTCCGAGCAGATCAAGGGCGTATTCGCGGGCAATGTCGTCCACGGTCTCGGCCATCATCAGCTCGCGGCGCAGAGAGTAGACCACTTCGCGCTGCTGGTTCATGACATCGTCGTATTCGAGCAGCTGCTTGCGTATCTCGAAATGATGCGCCTCCACGCGGGTCTGGGATTTCTCGATGGCGCCGGAGACCATCTTGTTCTCGATGGCCATGCCGTCCTCAAGACCCAGCTTGTTCATGATCCCGGCCAGGCGATCGGACCCGAAAAGGCGCATGAGGTCGTCGTCCAGGGCGAGGTAGAAACGCGAGGAGCCCGGGTCGCCCTGGCGGCCGGAGCGGCCGCGCAGCTGGTTGTCGATGCGCCGCGACTCGTGGCGCTCGGTGCCGACGATGTGCAGGCCGCCCAGCTCGCGCACGCCCTCGCCCAGCTTGATGTCCGTGCCTCGCCCGGCCATGTTGGTGGCGATGGTCACTTTCCCGGCGTGGCCGGCCTCGGCCACGATCTCGGCCTCGCGCTCGTGCTGCTTGGCATTGAGCACGTCGTGGGGAATCCGTTTTTTCTTGAGCAGATTCGAGAGCAGCTCGGACTTCTCGATGGACACGGTGCCCACCAGGGTGGGCTGTCCGCGCCGATGGCAGTCGGCGATGTCCTCGGCAATGGCCTCGTATTTCTGCTCCTGATTCTTGTAGATGGCGTCGGGGAAGTCCTTGCGGACCATGGGGCGGTGGGTGGGGATGACCACCACGTCGAGATTGTATATCTGCCGGAACTCCACGGCCTCGGTGTCGGCCGTGCCGGTCATGCCCGCCAGCTTGTCGTACATGCGGAAATAGTTCTGGAAGGTGATGGAGGCCAGGGTCTGGTTCTCGGCCTCGACCTTGACGTTCTCCTTGGCCTCGATGGCCTGGTGCAGGCCGTCGGAAAGGCGGCGGCCGGGCATGAGCCGGCCGGTGAACTCGTCCACCAGCACCACATGGTCGTCCCTGACGATGTATTCCACGTCGCGATGGTAGCAATGGTGCGCCTTGACCGCCTGGAGCACATGGTGCTGCAACGAGATGTGCTGCGGGTCGAAGAGGTTGTCCACGCCAAGCAGCCCTTCGATCTTCTCCACGCCGGCGTCCGTCAGGGTGATGGACTTGGTCTTCTCGTCCAGGACGAAATCTCCGTCGGGCTGGGTTTCCTTGTCGGCCGGGTCAATGGGGGTGGACTTGACCAGCTTGGGCACGATGTCGTTGATGCGGCGGTAGAGGCCCGAGGACTTCTCGCCAGGGCCGGAGATGATCAGCGGAGTCCGCGCCTCGTCGATGAGGATGGAGTCCACCTCGTCCACGATGGCATAGTTGAGGGGACGCTGCACCAGCGTCTCCTTGTAGAATTTCATGTTGTCGCGCAGGTAGTCGAAGCCGAACTCGTTGTTGGTGCCGTAGGTGATGTCGGCCCGGTAGGCGTCCTGACGCTCCTGCTCGCCGATGCCGTGGACGATGACGCCCACGCTCAGGCCCAGGAAGGAGTAAAGCTGGCCCATCCACTCGGCGTCGCGCCGGGCCAGGTAGTCGTTGACCGTGACCACGTGGACACCCTTGCCGGACAGGGCGTTGAGGACCACGGGCAAGGTCGCCACCAGGGTCTTGCCCTCGCCGGTCTTCATCTCCGCGATCTTGCCCTCGTGGAGGGCGCAGCCGCCGATGAGCTGCACATCAAAATGGCGCATGGGCGGGTCGAAGACACGGGAGCCCGCCTCGCGCACCAGGGCAAAGCATTCGGGCAGCAGATCGTCCAGGCTCCGCTCCCCGGCCGCCACCTGCTCCTTCCACCGGGCGATGCGGTCCGGGAACTCGCCGTCGGCCAAGGCTTCCATCTCCGGCCCCAGGGCGTTGATCCGGTCAATGACGGGATTGAGTTTTTTCAGATAGCGTTCATTCTTGGAACCGAAGAGAAATTTGAGCATGCTGGGGGGTTCTCCTGAAAATTTCGCGGGCCGCCTTCCGGGCCAGACGCGGCTTGAGCCGGGCGTTGCCAAGGAACATAGGGTTTCGCCCGGCAAAGTCAACGCGCCAGACCCAAAAAGCACCCGATCCGGCTGCCGCGAGCCCGACGCGCCCTGCAATAGCACAAAGGAGGGGAACAGTAAAAGCCCGCGGCAAGGGGCCGCCCGGCCCGGCGAAGCGTTCAGCCGACCGCCTCCAGCCAGTGGCCCGCGGCCACGCCACGGGGCGCGGCGGCCGCCAGTTGCGCTGCGCAGGCAGAGCAGCCGGTCAGAGCCAGTTCGGCCCCGGCCAGCCGGTCCCAGCAGACCCGGCCCACCTGATCGCCCAGCTCGGGTGCGCCAAGACGCATGACTCCGCCGAAACCGCAACACTGCCGATCCGTGGCCGTCACCAGCCGATCGCCCAAAGCGGCCGCAAGCAGCAGACGATCGCTGTCCGCGCCCTCGGCATGGCAGGGACGGTGGTAGCCGATTCGCTCAGGTGCGGCCCCGGAAAGGGCGAAGCCGATGTCCTTGGCGAGCATTGACAGCACAATCAAGGAGCTCTGCCACGCCCCGGCCTCAGCCGCATCCTCGAAAAACGCTCCGTATCCCCGCAGGGCCGACTGGCAGGATGCGCAGAACACAGCCACCCTGGGTCTGCCTGCTCCGCGCCAGACATTGATATTGTGCCGGGCCATGTTCCGGGCCTCGTTCGCAAACCCGGCGCTCTTCAGTCCGCCGCCGCAACAGCGGAAATCTCCGGGCAGGATGTCCGCGCCCAACCCGTCGAGCAGGCGGCGGGCGGCGGCCAGCCAGCCAGGACGCACCAAGGTGGCTGTGCACCCCGGAAAAAGAAGCACGGGCTCGCCCCGGTGGGTGTCGGGGAAGGTGGTCGGGGTCAGGAAGGGCGTCAGCCCCGGTTCGCGTCCAAGCCCTGCCAGCATCCTGAGCAAGGAGCCGAACCGATCTGGCCGCAATGATTCCGGGACGAGTCTGGCCGCAGCGGAGCCTGCTGGCCAAAGCGCGTCGGCATGGGTCAGCCACGCCCTCCAGAGCCAGTGCCTGAACTCCGGGTGCGCCCCCCGCAGCCCGGCCACCAGCCCGGGCACGTCCACGCCCTGGGAACAGACTGCGGCGCAACGGCCACAACCAAGGCACAGCCCGGCCAGCCGGGCCACATCCGCCCCGCGCAACCCAGCCTCGTCCCGCCCCAGCAGATAGCACAGGTCGGCCTTGGCTCGCGGCCCCAGCTCCTCGCGTCCGGTGGCGGCCAGCAGCGGGCAGATCTCCAGGCACTTGCCGCAGAGGATGCACTCGCCCGCCACGCCTACCATCCCTTGCCGGGATTCATGATCTCGTGGGGATCAAAGACCCGGCGCACGTCGCGCATGACGGCCACGGCGTCCGGCCCGAGCTGCACGTCGGCGAACGTCGCCTTGGTCAGCCCCGTGCCGTGTTCGCCAGAAATGGTTCCGCCGAGTCTGACGGCCAGCCGGAAAATCTCGTCTGCGGCGCTGGCGGCTGCGGCCGCTTCTCCGGGCCGCGAACGGTCGTGCATGATATTGATGTGGATGTTGCCGTCGCCCAGGTGGCCGAAGCTGAGGACGCGCAGCCCGTGGGCCACGCCGATCTCCCTGGTGCGCTCCACGGCCTCGGCTACCCGCCCTCTCGGCACGGCGATGTCCTCGGCCAGCTTGTCCGGGGCGAGACGGAAGGCTGCCGGAGAGACGCCCCGGCGCACGTTCCAGATCATCTCCTCGGACTGGCCTCGCCCGATTTCTACAGACACCGGGCCAAGGGGGGCCAGCGCCGCGGTCAGCCGGTCCATCTCGGCGGCCACGCCAGGACCGGAACCGTCGAGCTTGAAGAGCAGCGCGGCCTGCGCCTCCGGCCCCACGGGCATGTACGCCCCCTCCGGGTCAAGGCGAAGCGCCTCCAGCGCCCCCTGGTCCATGAACTCGCACGCCGAAGGCAGCACGCCCGCCCGGAACACGGCCCCGGCCCCGGCCAGGGACGAGGCCAGATCAGCGAACCCCACCAGGGCCGACGCCGATGTTTCAGGCAGGGGGATGAGTTTAAGCGTGATCCGGGTCATCAGACCGAGCCTACCGTTGCTGCCCACGAAAAGCCGGGTCAGGTCCAGCCCGACCACGTCCTTGTGAGAGCGTCCCCCGGTGCGCAGGACGCGCCCGCCCGGCAGCACGGCCTCGACTCCAAGCACCCAGTCGCGGGTGACGCCGTACTTGACGGCGCGTAGGCCGCCCGCGCAGGTTGCCACATTGCCGCCGATAGTCGAGATGCGTACGCTGGCCGGGTCCGGCGGATAGAAGAGTCCCTTTGCCGAGCAAGCGGCCTGGAGATCGGCGGTGATCACTCCGGGCAGGACCTCGGCCACGAAATCGTCGGCATCCACCACGGGCTCTCCCGTCATGCGCAGCATGGAAACCACCACCCCGCCGCACGAAGGCACCGCGCCGCCCACACGCCCGGTGCCGCGGGCCCGTGGATACACGGGCATGCGCTCGGCCTCGGCCCAGCGCAGCAGCTCCACCAGCTGCTCGCGCCGCTCAGGCCGGACCACGGCCCAGGGCATGGCACGCTCCCGACTGGCGTCTGCCGAAAAGGCGGCCAGCCCCTCGGTCGACAGCAGGCAGCCGTCTCCGGGAAATAGGTCGAGAAGGAAGGCCCGGCGGGCAGCGGTGAGGGAGGTGGCATATCCAATCATGCCCGGACGGTACGACCCGGCCGGGGGCCTGTCAATGGCCCCAGCCAGGGACCGGCGTCCCTCCAGAGCGTCAATGTGCCGACAAACCGCTATTTCTTTCGCCCTTTTCGCCCAGACACCTTGACACAACTACCATTCTTAAAATAGTAACCTTAATGTGTTATTGTTTTCATAATCGTGCGAACGCCGCCAAGGTCCGTTTCATGGCGGCGGGAGCGAAGGAGGGTATCCGATGTCAGGATGCACACCCAAGTCGGCGCCAACAGTGGTGCCGGCGGATTTGTCTTCAATCCACCCCAACAAGGAGGGCACCATGAGACAGATTGAAGGCGTCATGTACCAGACCAACGCACCCAAAGGGGTCGACCCGGACAACATTTTCTTTGTCCAGGTCGATGCCACCAAGTGCGAGACCTGCGGCGAGTGCGAGGAAGTCTGCCCCACCGGAGTGATCCAGTCAATCAACGACGCGGGCATCCGCGCCGTGGTCGATCCAGCGGGCTGCGTCAACTGCGGCCAGTGCCTGGCCCACTGTCCCTATGGGGCCATCTACGAGGGCGTGTCCTATGTGGACGAGATCTTCGAGAAGCTCAAGGACCCGGACACCATCGTGGTCTCCATGCCCGCGCCTGCGGTGCGCTACGGCCTGGGCGAATGTTTCGGCACCCCCACCGGCACCTATGTGGGCGGACAGATGCACGCGGCCCTGCGCCGACTCGGCTTCGACTACATCTGGGACAACGAATTCACCGCCGACGTGACCATCATGGAGGAAGGCACCGAGCTGATCAAGCGTGTGAAGAACCATGGCAAGCCGGGGGCCTACCCGCTGCCGCAGTTCACCTCCTGCTGTCCGGGCTGGGTCAAGTTCGCCGAAACCTTCTATCCCGACCTGCTTCCCAACATGTCCACCTGCAAGTCGCCCATCGGCATGCTCGGCCCCCTGGCCAAAACCTACGGCGCCAAGCAGACCCACACCAAGGCCAAGAAGATCTACACCGTCTCCATCATGCCCTGTATCGCCAAGAAATACGAGGGTCTGCGCCCTGAACTGGCGGACAGTGGCTTCCGCGACATCGACGCGACCATTAACACCCGCGAGCTGGCCTACATGATCAAGACCGCGGGCATCGACTTCAATTCCCTGCCGTCCGAGCAGCCCGACCCGATCCTGGGCGAGTCCACGGGTGCGGCCACCATCTTCGGCAACAGCGGCGGCGTCATGGAAGCGGCCCTGCGTCTGGCCTACGAGGTGCTTTCGGGCAAGAAGCTGGCCGATCCCAACATCCTGGCCGTGCGCACCCACGAGGGTATCAACACGGCGGACGTGGCGGTTCCCGGCTTCGGCACGGTCAAGGTGGCCGTGGCCAGCGGACTCGACAACGCGGCCAAGCTCTGCGACGAAGTGCGGGCGGGCAAGTCCCCCTACCACTTCATCGAGATCATGACCTGCCCCGGCGGCTGCGTGAACGGCGGCGGCCAACCCCTTGATCCCGAGCTCCGGGCGTCCCTGTTCAAGAGCACCGTTGCGCGCATCAACAGCCGCTTCCGGGCACGCAACACCCGCGCATAAGGAGGAATGAAACATGATTATGAACAGACGTGCCTTCATCAAGGCGTGCGGAATCATGACCGGCTACGCCGTGCTCAGCCTGAACATGGTCAAGGAAGCCGCGGCCAGCGCCATGGACTTCGTGGGCATCCGCCAGAAGTCCGTGTACGACGCTGACGCCAATCCCAAGATCTACAAGATCAGGAAGTCCCAGGACAACCCCATGGTCAAGAAGATCTACGACCCCAAGACCGGCTACCTCGTGGACGGCCCATGCGGCAACCTGTCCTACCATCTGCTGCACACCCACTACGTTGATCGCAGCGCCAAGGTGGCCGCCCTCAAGGCCAAGGGCTTCAAGCTGAACTTCTAAGCGCCTCTCAAGTGTCTCCTGCGGCGAGGATTCTTCTGATCCAAGGGCGACATTTCCTTCCCCTCCCACCAAGCGACCACCATCCTCCGGCATGGACGGCCTCAAAGCCGTCCGGGCACCTGCGTCCGCTCGCTGTCGTGTCACTTTTTTTAAAAAGTTATCCTTTTAGTATAATTATTTCTTGATTCGTATCCAAATAGAGCGTAATGCTCTTTGCCAGAACACCTCCAACCGGAGAATCTGCCTGCGGGAAGGGTTTGCCTGAACCCCAGGGTGGAGAAGTCTGGCCCTGTCCGCATGCAGGCAGGGGACCGTCCAGACCCTCCTTACCCTTCTCCGTATGCAGAGAGCCCGGGAGCACCACCCGGGCTCTCATCGTTTCGGCTGGAAACCTCCAACATCGGAGAGTGCACATGCAAAAACGCATCGGCATCATCGGCATCATCATCAAGGACAGGGACAGGGCAGCCGCCAAGGTCAACGCGGTCTTGAGCGAGCATGGCGACATGGTCCTCGGCCGCATGGGGCTGCCCTTTCGCGACCGGGGGGTGAACATCATCGGCCTGATTTTCGAAGCGACCACCGACGAAGTGGGGGCCCTCGCCGGCAAGCTCGGCATGCTTGACGGGGTCCAAGTCAAGTCACTATTGGTCTGACATAAGGAGCGACGGCATGAAAAACAACGCCAGCACAAGCGACGGGCTTGTCAATTTCATCGACGAAAAGACTATCCGCGCCGAAATGGAAAAGGCGACGAACCCGGCTCCCGGCCTGATCCGAGAAATACTCGCCAAGGCCCGCGAGCGGCAGGGGCTCGACCCGGACGAGGCCGCGGCCCTGCTGGGCAACCGTAACCGCGATCTGGACACGGCCATTTTCGAGACGGCCAGGGAGGTCAAAAAAGGCATCTACGGCAACCGCCTGGTGGTCTTCGCCCCCCTGTACATCACCAACGAATGCGGGAACCAATGTGCTTACTGCGGCTTCAACGCCAAGAACGACGACCTTGAACGGCGCACCCTCTCGTCAGAGGAGATCCGCAAGGAGGTCACGGTGCTTGAGGACCAGGGCCACAAACGCCTGCTTCTGGTCTACGGCGAGCATCCAAGGTTCGGGGCGGACTGGATCGCCCAGACCGTTCGCGACGTGTACTCCGTGACCTCGGCCAAGAGCGGCGAAATCCGCCGGGTCAACGTCAACTGTGCGCCGCTGGACGTGGAAGGCTTCCGTACGCTGCACGAGGTGGGCATCGGGACCTATCAGTGTTTTCAGGAGACCTACCACCGCCCCACCTACGAAAAGCTTCACGTCGCCGGGCGCAAGAAGGACTTTCTGTGGCGGCTGCACGCCATGCACCGCGCCCAGGAGGCGGGCATCGACGACGTGGGCATGGGGGCGCTTTTCGGCCTCTACGACCCGATCTTCGAGGTTCTCGGGCTGCTCCATCACGCCCACCGACTGGAGCTGGATTGGGGGGTCGGGCCGCACACCATCTCGTTTCCCAGGCTGGAACCGGCTCAAAACGCGGACATCGCCTACAACCCGCCGTATCCGACCTCGGACCACGAGTTCAAGAAGATCGTTGCCGTGCTGCGGCTGGCCGTGCCCTACACCGGACTGATCCTGACCACCCGCGAGAACGCGGCCCTGCGCAAGGAACTGGTGGAGATGGGGGTTTCCCAGCTCTCGGGCGGCTCGCGCACCTACCCTGGCGCCTACAGCGACCCCGAATACGACCGGCCCGACGTGCAGCAATTCTGTATCGGCGACAGCCGCAGCCTGGACGAGGTCATCCGCTCCATTGCCGGAGAACACGGCTACGTGCCGTCATGGTGTACGGCGTGCTACCGGCTTGGCCGAACCGGCGAGCACTTCATGGAACTGGCCAAGACAGGATTCATCCAGAAATTCTGTCTGCCAAACGGCCTGCTGACCTTCAAGGAATACCTCGAGGACTATGCCTCGGAAGAGACGAAGAAGGTGGGCGAAGCCCTCATCAAACATGAAATCGACACCTATCCCGACCCGGACCGCAAGCGTCTGCTCGTCGAACGACTGACGCGCATGGAAGCGGGCGAAAGGGATCTGTATCTGTAACCTCCCGGCAAGGGCGCAGGCAGCACATGACCGACTTCAAGCAAACGACCCGCACCGAACGCGACGCCCTGGGCGAGTTGGCCGTGCCGAGCGACGCCTACTACGGCATCCACACCCTGCGGGCCGTGCGCAACTTCCCCCTCTCCGGCTATCGCCTGCACCCCGCCCTGATCCGGGCCCTGGCCCAGGTCAAGCGGGCCTGCGCCAGGACCAACGCGCTCCTCGGACATCTGTCCGGGGAGCGTGGCCGGGCCATTGAAAACGCCTGCGCCGAAATGGTCTCAGGCTTCCTGCACGACCAAGTGGTGGTGGACGCCTTCCAGGGCGGAGCCGGAACCTCCACCAACATGAACCTCAACGAGGTCCTCGCCAGCCGGGCGGCCGAGCTGCTGGGCGGAACCCGTGGTCAATGGGCCCTGGTGGACCCCCTGCGCCACGTGAATCTGCACCAGTCCACCAACGACGTGTACCCCACCGCCCTCAGAGTGGCTGTCCTGACCATGCTCGCGGACCTGGAGGTGGCTGTGTCCGGCCTGCAGGAGTCGCTCCAGGCCAAGGAGGCCGAGCTTCGCGACGTGATCAAGCCGGGCCGCACCGAGCTGATGGACGCCGTGCCCATGACGCTGGGCATGACCTTCGGAGCCTTTGCCGACGCTGTGGCCCGGGACCGCTGGCGTGTCTTCAAGTGTCGCGAGCGGCTCAAGCGGGTCAACCTGGGCGGCACGGCCATCGGCACGGGCCTTGGCGCCCCCCGCGACTACATCCTGGCCGTGACCGGGCACCTGGCGGACATCACAGGGCTGCCGGTGTCCCGCGCCGAGAATCTGGTGGACGCCACCCAGAACATGGACGTATTTGTCGAGACCTCGGGCATGCTCAAGGCATGCGCCGCCAACCTGATGAAGATCGCTTCGGACCTGCGTCTGCTGGCCAGCGGACCCGAGGCCGGGCTGGGAGAACTGCGTCTGCCCGCGCTCCAGGCCGGTTCCTCCATCATGGCGGGCAAGATCAATCCGGTCATGCCCGAGGCCGTGACCCAGGCATCCCTGCGGGTCATGGCCAACGACCAGACCATCGCCCTGGCCGCAGGCATGGGCCAGCTCGAACTCAACCAGCTGATGCCCCTTGTGGCCCACACCATCCTCGAATCCCTGACCCTGTTGACCAACTCCTGCCAAGGTCTCGCCACCAGATGCGTGAACGGCATTGAGGCCGGGAGGGAGCGCTGCCGCCAACTGGCCGAAAAAAGCGGCGCCCTGGCAACGGTGCTTGTTCCGGCCCTGGGCTACGAGCGGGTGCAGCAGCTTCTGTCCGACGCCAGAGACAGCGGGCGCAGCGTCCGGGACCAGGCCGTGCTCGACGGGCTGGCCACGCCCGAGGCCCTGGACCGGCTTCTCTCGCCAAACCGGCTGTGCAAGCTCGGCTTCACCCCCGGAGACTTCGACGGAGTGACCATCCCATGAGGCTCGTGGCCGACATAGCGACTCTGGACACGCCCGGCCTGTTCGCGTCCGCGCAACGGAGGATAATCCTTCACGCGGCGGTGTACGGGGCCTTTGCCCGTTCCCAGCCCCACCGTCAGGGGCTGGATGCGGCCCTGGCCCGGCCGCACTTTGAACGGCTGGACATCATCGCCCTGGAGCCCGGATGTCCCGAGTCCTGGGTCCGGCCCTTTCTCGACGCCATGCGCTTTGGCATCTCAAGGCAGGCCACTGAGGACGAGGTGGCCGCATCCCACGCCTTTGTCAGCGAGCTGGCGGCCCGCAATCCGGGCAGGGTGGCGGTCCATCCCGCCCGCAGGCTGCCCTGTCTGCCCATGCTGGTCATCGACGACACCATCGTCTTCGGCCAGTACGCCCATGCCGGATGCCATGCGCCCCAGGGATTCTGGGGCATGGTCCATGCCGACGTGCCCGCCCTGCTCGACTGGGCCGAAACAGGTAAACCCCCGAGCCACGCCTCGCCCGAGGAGGTGGCCGCATTCCGGCTGGTCAACGAATGCGTCCGGGCCATGCAAGCGGCCCGCTCTCCAAGCCTCACTCCCTGCAACCAACGCTTTTCACCCCAGGGACAACCATGAACACCCACGACATCCTCGCCCTGCTCAACGGATCCGACGACCTGGCCCTGTTTGCGGACGCCGCCCTGACCCACCGCCGGGTGTTCGGCGACGAGGTCTTCATCCGGGCCGTGGTGGAATTCTCCAATGTCTGCAACAAGAAATGCCATTACTGCGGCCTGCGCGCTCCCAATGCGAAACTGAGGCGCTACCGCATGAGCGCCCCGGAGATTCTCGACACGGCCTGCGCGGCCGCGTCGGACGGGGCGGGCACCGTGGTCCTTCAGTCCGGGGACGACACGGGCTACGACACCGCCCTGATCGGCGACCTTATCCGCCAAATCAAGGCCAGCCACAGCGTGGCCGTGACTCTCTCCCTGGGGGACCGGGGCATAGACGAATACGCCTTCTGGCGCGACTGCGGGGCGGACCGCTGCCTGATCAAGGTGGAGACCTCCAACCCGCGCCTCTACAAGCGGCTGCGCCAGGGCGAGGATTTTTCCGCGAGGCTTCGGCGGGTCGAGGCCATGCGCCAGATGGGCTACGAGGTCGGCTCCGGGGTCATTGCCGGGCTGCCCGGTGCCACCCTTCTCGACGCGGCTCGCGACATCCTCCTGCTCACGGACCTCGGCCTTGAGATGATCGCGGTGGGCCCCTTTGTGCCAAATCCCGACACGCCGCTGGCTGCTTCGCCTCCAGGCCATGTAGCCCTCTCCCATCGCATGACAGCCCTGCTGCGCACCCTCAACCCAGAGGCCAACATTCCGGCCACCACGGCACTGGACGCCCTGGACCCCTCAAGCCGCGCCCTGGCCCTGGCCCGAGGGTGCAACGTGCTCATGCCGTCCATGACGCCGGCCGACCACCGGGGAGACTACACCATCTATCCGGGCAAGAACGCCGACGCCATTGATGATCCCCTTGCCGAGGCCCGGAGGTCGATTCTCGCCACCGGATTCATCCCGTCATCCTCAATGGGGTTCTCCCCAAGGAGCAACCATGTCCAACAAGGCACCACGCGGTGTGCGGCTGGCCATCGCCCTGGCCGGACGGCGCAACGCGGGCAAATCATCGCTGATTAACGCCCTCACCGGCCAGATGACGGCCATCGTCTCGGACACGCCGGGTACCACCACAGACCCGGTGGCCAAGCACTACGAGCTGCTGCCCCTTGGCCCGGTGACTTTTCACGACACCGCCGGGCTCGACGACACGGGCGAGCTTGGCCAACTGCGCATGAGCGCAACCCGCAAGGTGCTCAACCGCTCCGATGTGGCGGTGGTGGTCGTGGGCGAGGAAGGCGTCACCGACCACGAACGGGGCATCATCGAGACGATCCGGGGGTTGTCCATCCCCATCATTGTGGCCTTCAACAAATCGGACCTGCGAACCCCCTCGTCCGAGGAACTGGCCGCTGTCCGGGCCGAGGGCGCTCCCTGCCTCGTGGTCAGCGCCCAAAACGGCTCCGGCGTGGACGCCCTCAAGCAGGCGATCATCGACGCCGCGCCCCTGGAGTTCCGCCAGGAGCGCAGACTGGTGGGCGACCTCGTCAGCGAAGGCGACTGGGTGGTCTGCGTGGTACCCATCGATCTGGCCGCCCCCAAGGGCCGCCTGATCCTGCCTCAGGTTCAGGTGCTGCGCGACCTCCTTGATTCCGACGCCGTGGCCGTGACCGTCAAGGAGCGCGAGATAGAGGCCGTGCTGGCCGGAATGGGCCGCAGGCCCGCCCTGGTGATCACCGACTCCCAGGTGGTCATGAGCGTGGCCGCGGACGTGCCCGAGGACATTCCCCTGACCACCTTCTCGACCCTCTTCGCCCGCCACAAGGGAGACCTGCGGCGTCTTGTCCGGGGCGCGGACGCCATCGACTCCCTCAAGGACGGCGACACCGTGCTCATCGGCGAGGCATGCTCGCACCACAACGTGGCCGACGACATCGGAAGGGTCAAGATCCCGCGCTGGATATCCCAGTACACTGGCCGCGATCTGCGCTTTGAGGTCTATGCGGGGCACGACTTTCCCGACGATCTGGAGCGTTTCAGCCTTGTGATCCACTGCGGGGCCTGTATGCTGAACCGCACCGAGATGCTGCGGCGCATGGCCGAGTGCGAGCGCCGGGGTCTGCCCGTGACCAATTACGGGGTGGCCATCTCCAAGGTCCAGGGGGTGTTGGGCAGGGTCATCAGCCCCTTTCCCGAACTTGGAGACTCCGCCACGTAGCCCCACGGACTCCTCTATTCGCCGCATCGGCTTGTCTTTCCCCGTGGAAGCGGGTAGGTTTTCCCATGGCCTTTTGACCGGGCTGGCGGATGGCTCCTCCCCCCGGATCGGATGTCGACAGAACCCTTTGCATGGACCGACGGAAGGAAAGCATGGCGAGCGTCATTTACGGAGTATGGGACGGCAAGGTCTATGACAATCGGGGCATGGACATTTTCGAGGTGGCGCCGCTGCCTGAACTGGCCGGGTTCGACCACTTCAACGAAGGGAACGTGATCAAGGCATTTCTGGGCGACCGGGGATTCTTCGTCTTCGAGCCCGGAGTGGACCTGCTCGAGGCGCTGCTGAACTATGCGGCCAAGGCGGCCGAGGAATCGTGCGGAAAATGTACGCCCTGCCGCATGGGCACGAGCCTTGTACGCGAACGGCTGGCGGCCCTGCACCGGGACGGGTTCGACGCCGATCTGCTGGACGAGACCGAGCAACTGGCCCGGCATGTCGGCCAGACCTCCCTGTGCGGCCTGGGACAAAGCTGCATGACCCCGCTCCTCAGCGCCCTGGACCACTTCCGGGAGATGATCGTCCCCGGCGGAGGCAGCCAGGGCAAGTCGCCCCAGTACGCCATGCACTACGTCACCGCACCCTGCATCGAGGCATGCCCCGCCAAAGTCAACGTGCCCCGCTACATCGACTACATCAAGGACGGCAAGCCCTCCCACTCCCTGGGCGTCATCCTCCAGAAATATCCCATGGCCGCCACCTGCGGCCGCGTCTGCGTACGCTACTGCGAGCAGGCGTGTCGCCGCAACCTTGTGGACGAGGCCGTGGGCATCAAGGTGCTCAAGCGCTATGTGGCCGACCTGGAGCGCGACATCTCCCGGCAGTGGTTCTCGCCGGAGATGGTCCGCTCGCACCAGCCCGCGCACCTCAGGGTCGCGGTGGTGGGGGCTGGCCCCGCCGGGCTCTCCTGCGCCTACCATCTCCTGCTCAGGGGCTACCCGGTGGAGGTCTTTGAGGCCAGGGACGAGCCGGGCGGCATGGCCGCCAGGGGCATTCCCAGCTACCGTCTGCCCAAGGAGGTCCTGCGCAGCGAGGCGGAGATCATCGGACGCCTGGGCGGACGCATCCACTACAACGCCCGGCTCGGCCGGGATTTCACGGTGGACGATCTCATGACCCAGGGCTTCAAGGCCGTGTTCCTCGGCCTGGGCTGCGACAAGGGCCGCCTCCTCGAGGTGCAGGGCGAAGACCCGAACCTTGTCGGCCTGCAAACCGGCATAGATTTTCTGCTCAAGGCGCACGAATGTCTCCAGGGCAACGGCTGCATGACCGTCGGCGGCGTGGTGGTGGTCGTGGGCGGCGGCAACGTGGCCATGGACTGTGCCCGCTCGGCCCTGCGCATGGGGGCCGACGAGGTCCACGTGGTCTACCGCCGCGCCAAGGCCGACATGCCTGCGGATGCCGAGGAGATCGAGGCCGCCCGCGAGGAAGGCGTGGTCTTTCACTTCCTGACCAGCCCGAGCCGCATCGTCTCCAAGGACGGACGGGTCACTGGCGTGGAACTGGTCTCCATGGTCCAGGGAGAGACGGACGCCAACGGACGGCGCAGCGTGGCGGCATGCCCGGACTCGACGCAGACCCTCGCCTGCGACGAGCTTATCGCCGCCATCGGGCAACAGGTGGATGAAAACTCCATCGCCCCGTCCGACGGCGTCCGCTTCGGCAAGCGGGGATTCCTCAACGCCAACGACACCACCTTGGCCACCTCGCGGCCCGGAGTCTTTGCCGGGGGAGACTGCTATCTGGGTCCGTCCACCCTGATCAAGGCCATGGCCAACGGGCTCAAGGCGTCCCGCTCCATCGACGATTTTCTCCACTACGGCAGGGTGCGCTTCTTCCCCAGAAGCCGGATGCGCCGCATCATCGCCGACTTTCGCGCCCTGTCCGACGACACCTTCGAGGCCCCGGTGGAAAACAAGTACCGCGTCCAGGTCAAAGAGCTGGACCCCGAGGTGCGCAAGCGGCTCTTCGACGAAGTGGAAAAGCCCATCAGCACCGAGGAGGCATACGAAGAGGCCAACCGCTGCCTGCGCTGCTACCGCATCTACTCCGTTATCACCGAATCGCCCGTCCCGGATTCGGCCCTGTAGGCACCCCTCCTTCACCTGCAACCGACAAGAACCACCATGCAAGAAACCATGCAAGAAAAAGGGCAAATGACCGGGCAGGCGACCATCAACGGCACCCCCGTCAGCTTTCGGGAGAGCGATACCATCCTGGAGGCGGCGCGGCGCAGCGGCCATTTCATTCCCACCCTGTGCGAGCTTGCCGACATCGACCACACGCCCGGCACATGCCGCGTCTGTCTGGTGGAGATCACCCGGCTGGGCGCACAGGCCCCGGTCATTGTCACGGCCTGCAACACGCCCATGGAAGCAGGCATGACCGTACGCACCCGCACCAGTCAGGTGCGCGAGATGCAACGGCTCCAGGTGGAGCTGATCCTGGCCGACCATGACCAGGACTGCGCCACCTGCATCCGCCACGGAGACTGCGAGTTGCAGGATGTGGCCCAGTTCGTCGGCCTGCGCCAATCCCGCCACACCCGCCCGGACTGGACAAGCAGCCGTCCCAGGGACGAAACCTCCCCGGCCATGATCCGCGACATGGGCAAATGTATCCGCTGTCTGCGCTGCGTTGAGGTCTGCCGCCGCGAGCAGGGGGTGGACGCCCTGGTCTTCACCGGCACCAGCCTGCAAGCGAACATCGGAATGCGCAACAACTTGAGCCAGGGCGCGTCCGATTGCGTTGCCTGCGGCCAGTGCATCCTGGTCTGCCCCACCGGGGCGCTGGCCGAACGCGACGAGACCGAGACGGTCATCGACTTTCTCGACGACCCCGACGTGATCACGGTCTTCCAGTTCGCCCCCGCCTTGCGCGTGGGCTTTGGCGAGGAGTTCGGGCTTCCGCCCGGAACCAATGTCGAAGGACACATCATCACCGCCCTGCGCACCCTTGGCGCGGATGTGGTCCTGGATACCAACTTCGCCGCCGATCTGGTGATCATGGAGGAAGGACACGAGCTGCTCGGCAGGCTCAAGGAAGGCAGACGCCCGACCTTCACCTCCTGCTGCCCGGCCTGGGTCAACTTCGCGGAAAAGCTCTACCCGGACATCCTGCCCTATGTCTCGTCCACCAAATCGCCCCAGCAATGCTTCGGGGCTCTGGCCAAGACCTATCTGCCCGAGAAGATGGGGCTTGACCCCAGCCGTCTGCGCGTCATCTCCATCATGCCCTGCACGGCCAAAAAGGACGAGGCCCAGCGCAAGATGTTCCGCCAGAAAGGCGTGCGCGACGTGGATGTGGTCCTGACCACACGCGAGTTCGCCCGGCTGCTCAAGCGCGAGGGCATCGACCTCGCGGCCCTTGAACCCTCAGGCTTCGACAACCCCTACATGTCGGAATACTCAGGCGCGGGAGCCATCTTCGGCACCACTGGAGGGGTCATGGAGGCGGCGGTACGCACCATGTACAGCGTGGTCAACGGACGCGAGCTGGAACACATAGAGGTCGAGGACTTGCGCGGCTTCGAGTCGGTCCGCACCGCCACCATCGACCTGGGAGGCGACATCGGGCAGGTCAAGGTGGCCATGTGCCACGGACTCAAGGGAGTGCGGGCCATGGTCGAGGACGTGCTGGCGGGACGGACGGACTTCGACTTCATCGAGGTCATGGCCTGCCCCGGCGGCTGCGTGGACGGCGGCGGGCACCTGCGCAGCAAGAAACACTACCAGCCCAACGCCCGCAAGCGACGCGACGCCATCTACGAGATCGACAGGCAAACGCCGCGACGCCAGTCACACGCCAATCCGCAGGTGCAGCGGCTCTACAAGGAGTTCCTGGGCCAGCCCCTCTCGCACCTCGCCGAAGAACTGCTGCACACCCACTACATCCGCCGCAGAACCGAGATCAAGCGGACCATCAACGACATCTGGCGCGAGATCACCATGTCGACCCTGGTACACAGCGAGTTCGACATCGCCGCCCCCGGTACCGGCCGCAAGGGCGGGCGGTGACGCGGCCCGGCCACCCGCCGGGTGATCGGAGTCAGACAATCCCTGGAAATTGACGGAGGCCGGGCGTGACAACCCGGCCTTCTTGCGACGCGTCCCCGAGACCCCCGCCTCAGAACACGCGGCGGGCGCCGATGAAATGCTTGCGCCAGAAGTCGTCGAGGAGGATGGACTCCATGACCCGTTTGCCGGAACTGGGGGCGTGGATAAAGGTGCCCCGGTCGGTGACAATGCCCACATGCAGGGACTTGTCCTTGGATTTCATGCGGTGAAAGATCAAATCCCCCGGAAGCAGATCGTGAGAGGCCACCGGGTCGCCCGCACCGAACTGCTGCCAGGAAACCCTGGGCAGGGTGACGCCGTTTTGATGATAGGCGTACCAGACCAACCCCGAGCAGTCGAAGCCGGTGGACGGCGAAGCGCCGCCCCAGGCATACGGCGCACCCACCAGAGAGCGGGCCGTGCGGATGACCGCCGCGGCCTTGTCCGAAGCCGGGCGCTGGACCGTGGCCGCTGGCGTCGCGCCGGGCGGTGGTGCGCCCGTGGTGGCGCATCCGGCCAGGAGCAGCCCCCCGAGCAGGAGCGCGGCCAAAGGGGCCGTCAATGCCCTTTGGGCAGAGCGGGCAGGGCCCGACGCGTGGACGGCATAAGGCGTGTCGGCCATGGCAAACCTCGCTACCTGACCATGAGGAACGACTCCACCCCGCGTACGCCCTCCACGGAACGGGCGTGGGCAATGGCCGCATCGCGTTCTGTGGCAGAGCCGACGATTCCCAGCAGGATGATGTGGCACTGCATGGTCTTGATGTCGATATTTGTGGACCAGATACTCGTGTCTGTCACCAACCTCTGCTTGACCTGGGTGTAGATACCGAGGTTGTCGGTGGTGCCGCAATCGTCGCGGGTCTTCTTGGGCATGACATAGGTGGTCACGGAACGCACCCCCTTGGTCCCTTCGGCGATGGACACGGCCCGCTTGACCTGGTCGCGGCTCTCGTACTGGCCCACCACAAAAACCTGCCCCTCATAGCAGAAGGCGTCAAAATCCAGATACCTGACCAGTTCGTCGTTGAGATATGCCCGCTCAATGGCGTAGCTGATGTTCTTGTCGCTGGTCCAATCGCCCAGATTGCGCTCCTCCACGGCCACGTCGTAGACCGTGCAGCCAGGCATCAGCATGACAGCCACCACCAACCCCAGCAGGACACATAGCGAAACGGTGCGCCGCATGGCCACCTCCTCGGAGAAGTCTAGAGTATCTCTATAGCGTGTTTGCCTTCCGCCCGCAAGCCGGGAGTCCGGGGAGCGAACCGTCAGGCAGCCCATTATCTGAAAGACACCGGCTGCCGCTCGCTGTCGAGGAGCGCAAGGGCCGCGGTCATGGCCTCCCCGGTCACGGCCCAGGGGCCGGACCAGGGCGGGGGCAGGGTCAGGGTCGGCTCGCCTGGACGCAGGGCAAAGCAGTGCAACCGCAGGTCCGTACGCTGACCGGACGGACCATACTTGCCGTCCCCGGCCACGGGATGGCCCCGTGAGGCCAGCTGGACCCGTATCTGGTGGGTGCGGCCGGTAAAAAGACGCACGGCCAGCAAGCTGCGCACCTCGCCCCTGACAAGGCAGACCGCCTCGGCCAGGGCCACCTTGCCCGAGCCTGTCCGCACTTTTTCGCTGCCAGCTTCGCCGCACTTCTCCAGCCGGTCTTCGAGCAGGGTCTTGTCCGGCTCGGGCCAGCGCCCCAGCACCCAGGCCAGATAAAGCTTGTCCACCCGGCCGGAGGCGAAGCGCTCGTTGAGCTCGCGCAGGGTCTCGTAAGTCCGGGCGGCCAGGAGCAGCCCCGAGGTGTCGCGGTCCAGGCGATGGGCCAGGGTGGGCGCGAAGTCGGCATCGGCAAAGGAGGCGGCCAACCTCGCGGCCACGGAGTCGTCGATGCCGTCCCCGCCATGCACGGCCAGCCCTGCGGGCTTGGCTATGGCCAGGAGTCGGTCGTCCTTATGCACGATCGTCAGGGGGCCTGCCAAAGGGGCAGGCTCCCCGCTTTCCCCTGCATAGGGAGGGATACGCACTGCCTGACCGACGGCAACGCGGTCAAAGGGCTTGGCCCTCCCCTTGTCCACACGCACCTGTCCCTTGCGTATCCATCGCTGGACCGCCGAGCGGGGCACCACGCCGCCAAGTCTGCGCTCCAGAAACTGGAGCAGTTTCTGGCCCGACTCGGCGGGGGTGACAGTGACAATCTGCGTGCGCGGCATGGGAGTGAACCGGCGGCGTGTGGAGGCACGGCCGCCGGTCGTATCCGTCTACTTGCGGTACCAGGTGCCGGACGGGTCCTGAAGCCATGTTCCCGCCGGAGCCTGCCGGGCTATATGGTCGGCCCTGCGCTGGCCCACCAGATCGGCCGAAGAGCCGGTCTGGCGGGCAATGGCGGCGTAAACCTGGGTGCGGTCCGCATTCTCCGCGCCGACCACTTCCGCATGCTTCTCCGGCCCGCGGAACTCGAGGAATCCCCGGTTGTTTTCCCCCACCACGCCTTCGGCCAGCAGGGAGGTGACGGCAGGCAGGCGCTCAAGCATTCTCTCCTTGATCCCCTGGGCCAGGGCCGGGCCGGTCAGCAGGCAGAAAGCCAGGGCCGCCGCGGCGATGATCTGTCCTTTAGTTCGCATTGGGGGCCTCCGTCTGCGATTTCTTTTGGTCGATGTCCGAGAAGAAGTCGTCCAGCGCCCTGTCCACCCTGACGTTGACATCAATGGTGATGTGGATGGGTTTGACCTCCACCGGGGCCACCTCCACCTTGTGGGTCGAGCCGCAGCCAAGCGGCGCGAGCAGCAGGGCGGCGGCCATGATGGCGAATCCTTGTTTCATGCGTATCCCCTTATTGTATGCGTCCGATAACGTCCTTATACAGCATAATACGGTCCAGCGGTAAGGTGAAGTTCACGTCCAGGCGCACCCCCTGGAAATGCGAGCCGCCTATGTCCCCCTCGACCTTGACAAAACCGCCGATGTCCTTGCGGTAGACAAAGGGGAGCAGGTCCGCGGGCTTTCCGTCCAGGGAGAGGCGCACAAGCAGGTCGCGGTCAATGGTGTCGGCCCGCAGCCGTATCCACCTGTATTCAAAGTCGCCCAGGGCAGCCCGGGCCAGCTCCAGCTGGGAGCGTTCCGCGGTGCCCTCGGGAATGGCGGTCACGAGATCATCCAGCCCCTCCACCTGAATAAACCCGCCCTCTCCAGGCGTTGAGTGCAAAAAGCCCTGATGAAAGGAGATAAGCCCCCTGCGCCAGGTAACGGGCAACTCCCCGCTCAAGGTGGAGTCGCCCCGCGCCCTGGCCAGCCCGAGCTGACCCAGAAGGTCCGACAGACGAAGCCCCGTGCATTGCAGGGTCACATCGTATTCGTCGCGCCCCGGCACCACGCGAAAGGCCCGGCTTTCCACATGACCGCCGCACCACTCGAAGCGGGCGCGTTCCACCAGGGTCACGCCGCCCGGCTCCAGTTGAAAGGCGATCACTCCCCCGGTCATTTCAATGCCAGCGGCCCGAACCCTGTCGATGGTCAAGACCTGGGCGGGCGCACTGCGAAAAGCAATGACATCCGGGGACTCGAAAAAGAGGCGGATGCCTTCAAGGCGCACCCCGCCCTCCTCCTCGTTGCCAAAGGACATGGCTCCGTCAGTGACGAAAAGCCCAAGCCGGGTGTTCACCCTGGCACTGTCAAAGACCACTCCTCCCTCGACGGCCAGGGCTCCGCTCACGGCAACTCCGGCAAGGGCAGGCACCAACGAGCCGGGATCGAAACCCACGGGCAGATCATAGCGGTCCACCGAAAATTCCAACGCACCGGAACCCTCGCCAAAGGAGGCGACCCCGGCAAAGGGAACGCGCAATCCGGGCAACAGCGGCGTGTCCAGGCGACCGCTGAACCTGACGCCCAACAACTCCTGGCGCACACTCGCGCTTATGGCCCCGATGTTCCGCCCGTCGGCGCGAACCCCGCTCACGGCCAGGCGTCCCGCGTCGTGACGGCGGGGCGGGGGCCAGGACAGGGGCAGCCGCAACGAGATCGATCCGGTGGAAAAATCCGCCCCCTGCAGGACGCAGGAGCGAGTCCGCGCCTCCAGCACCGCCATGGCGGACAACGGCGCGTCAGGGGTCGACGGCGACACTCTGCCGTGCAGGGACAGGAACAGCCCGGCCAGCCGGACGACGCGGTCTCCCGCCGCCACGCGCAACGCCCCGGTTTCCTCCATGGTCAGGGCCACGGCCCAGCCGTCGCCTTCGCGCCGGGCCTCAAAGGTACCGGGGATGACCGTCCCGGCGGGAAGAGTCTCGGCCGAGGCCAGGGTAAAGGCGGCATCAACGCTGTCCGCGCTCAAAGTGGCCCGGGGCACATGCAGGGTCAGCGGATGCGGCCCGGACAGGGTCACCGGGGCAAACTGCGCCGTGGCATTGCCCCGGTCCAGCTGGACATCAAGACCCAGGGGATGGGCCTCGGCCAGAGTCATACCCAGGCAGTCGAGGTTGGCCCGTTGCAGCGCGGCCGAGACCGTGACCCTGGCCTCCCGTGGGCTTGCGGTGTCCAGCGAGGCTGTCAGGTCGAGATCAAGCTCGCCGCCCACGGCCAGGGGAAGCAGGTCGCCCAGGCTGGCCAACCGAAACCCCCGGGTCAGCACGGACAGGGTCAGGTCGTTGAGGGTCGGGCCCAGGCTGGCGTTTACGGCCACCGGCTGGTCGCGCAGCCGCAGGGAAGCTGTCACGCCCATGGTCTCGGCCCCGTCCTGCGGCAGGGTCAGTGTGGCGGAAAAGGGAATGGACAAATGCGTGTCCGCCAGATGCAGGGTCAGGAGGGAATCCTCGATGACCAGTTGGTCAAGGGGCAGATCGGGCAGGGATTGCCCGCCGGGCTGCTCCTGCCCTTGGGCCGCGGGCAGCAGGTCGAGGAGCGGGAGGCGGAGCCGGGAACCGTCAAAAACGCAGGCCGTGGATGCTCCCCGAATGACCACGCTGTTGACGCGCCTCAGCTTGAGAGAGGCCGGGGTGTAGGTGATACGCACACTCTCGATGCGCAGCCCGTCGGCCGGATCGCCCGAAGGCGCCGTCAGGGTCACGGGGCCTATGTCGGCGGAAAACAACCCGGCGTTGCGGATGTGGAACTCGTCCACCGGCAGACCCATATCCCGGACAAGCGCCGGGATGAGCCGCTCCAGGTAGCCCGGCGTCCAGACCGAAAGCCACCAGCCAGCCCCCAGGGCGATGGCCAGAACCCACGGCAGGACAAGGAACGTCCATTTGCTCAAACGTCGGGCAAGGGAGTTCGACATACCCCATCATAGTCGCCCTGCCCTGTCATTGGCAAGGAGGAGTGGCAGCTATCGCAGCAGCCCCGGCGCAAAGGTCACAAGCTGGGGAAAGGCCATGAGCAGGGCGATGCACACGCAGTAGGCGACCATGAAATAGCTCACCCCCTTGAAGACCGCAGCCATGGGCACGTTCTTGGCCATGGAGGCCACGATGAACATGTTCACCCCCACGGGCGGGGTGATGGCCCCCAGGCTGGTGACCACGGTGATGAGCACCCCGAACCAGAGAGGGTCATAGCCCATGGCCGTGACCACAGGGAAAAAAATGGGGATGGTCACCAGCAACAGGGCCAGGGCGTCCATAACCATGCCGCCCACCACATAAATTAAACAGATGACGGCGATGATGACCAGGGGAGGGATGGGCAGTCCGGCCACCCAGGCCGCAGCCTCGAAAGGCATGCGCGTAATGGTCAGAAACCGGCCGAAGATGACCGCGCCCAGGACGATGACCATGATCATGCAGGAAATCTTGAGCGTATCGGTGACCGCCATGCGGAACTTCTCGAAGGTCATGCGCCGCGTGGCCGTGGCCAGGAGCAGGGCCAGCCCCGCCCCAGCCGCGCCGGCCTCGGTGGGCGTGAACAGCCCCAGGAACAGCCCGCCCATGACCAGCAGAAAAATGACCACCATCTCGATGGACCCTGGCAGGGAGCGCAGCTTGTCGCCCAGGGTCGTCTTGGGCCCGGCCGGACCCCACTGCGGATGCCTGCGGCACAGATACCAGATGGTGGCCATGAACAGCAGGGTCAGCAGGATGCCCGGAACCATGCCGCCAAGAAATAGCTGGGCAATGGACTGGCTGGTCTGGAGTCCGATGATGATCAGCACCACCGAGGGCGGGATGACCACGCCCAGCGTGGCTCCGGCCGCCACAGCTCCGGTGGAGAGGATCGGATTGTACTTGAATTTTTTCATCTCGGGCAGAGCCACGGTGGACATGGTGGCCGCGGTGGCCGAATTGGACCCGCAGATGGCCGAAAACCCGGCACAGGCCAGAACCGTGGTCATGGCCAGGCCGCCGCGAATCTCGCCCATCCAGGCGTAGGCCGAGCGGTAGAGCCGCTCATTGACCCCGGAGTAGAAACATATCTGGCCCATGAGGATGAAGAGGGGGATGACCGTCAATCCGTAGTTGGAGAACACGTCCCACAGCTCGGTGCCGAGCATTCCGGTGGCGGCCTTCCAGTTGAGAACGTAGGCAAACCCAAGAAAGCCGATGATGCCCATGGCGAAACCGACCGGGATGCGCAGGAAGAATATTGCGGCCAACAAGGCGGCTGTGCCGACGATGCCTGCGGTGATCGGGTCCATTACTCCACCGTTTCGGATGTCAGGGTTTTGAGCGCATCCACCGCCAGAACAAAGGTCAGGGCCAGACAGCCCAGGGCCGAGGCGTAGACAAAGGGGTGGAAGATGATGGTCAGCGTCTCGGAGACCTCGCCCGTTTCCACGAGAAAGGCGGCCCATTTCCAGGTCTCGACGCCCGCCAGGGCGAAGAAGGCGCAGGAAGCGAGACTGGTGCCTGCCTCGGCAGCCCGGCGCACGGACCGGGGAAAACGGGACAGCAGGATGCCCACAGCCACATGCGAGCGCTGACGCTGGGCAAAGGCCAGGGAAAAGGCGGCCACCACCGCACCCATGAAGCCCATCAGCTCGAAGGTGCCCTGGATGGGCACCCACACGGCGCGTGAGATCATGTTGGCGCAGGCCAGGGCGACCATGGTCACGAGAAGGATTCCGGCCAGTGCGGTCAGGCATTTCGCCAGGAGCGCACTCAGTCTGTCGAGAATGTCTATCATGGCTGGGTAAGGCGCTCCCCGGCCGAAGCAGGAGCGAGGCCTGGGTTACTCGCCTTGTTCGGCTTCGTACTTTGCCTTGAGGGCGAGCATGTCTGCCAGGATGGCGTCTGCGTCGAGCCCCGCCTTGAGCGCGTCCGCCTTCCATTGATCAATGAGACCCGCGCTCATGACGCGGATTTCCTCATGCTCGGCCCCGGTCAGGGTGAAGACCTCCACCTGATACTGCTCCCTGGACCATTCGAGGGAGTCGTGGATGTGTCTGTCAAGGTACTGGCCGGTCCACAGGGCCTGATCGCGGCCGAGATCGTCCAGCGTCTTCTTCACGTCATCGGGCAGGGAATCCCAGCGGGCCTTGTTCATGATCACCGCAAAGGGATAGACCGGCAGATTGGTGATGGTCTCGAAACGGCACAGCTCGGCGAAGTTGAAGTCCTTCAGCACATCAAAGGAGGAAACAAGCCCCTTGACCACTCCCTTTTGCAGGGCCTCCGGCGTCTGGGACATGGGCATTCCCACGCCCCGCGCCCCCAGCGCCGAGAGGATATCGAGCACGGAACCCGAGGCGCGAAGCTCCACACCGCGAAGATCCGAGAGCTGCCGTATGGGCACCCGGCTCATGATGTTGGACGGGGCCGAGGTGAACACGGTCAGCACCTTGACCTCGGCAAGCTCCGCGGGTTGATATTTCTGGTAGATGTCCCACATGGTCAGGCTGGCCACCGTGGTGGAGGCGAAGGCCACCGGCAGGTTCAGCGCGGACATGGCCGGGAACACGCCAGGATAATAAGGCAGACTGATACAGCCGATGTCCGCCTGCCCGGTCTGGACCCCGCGCAACATGTTCTTGGCCCCCAGCAGGGTCGAGCCGGGGAAGGTCTGGATGACCAGGGCGCCTCCGGTGCGCTTCTCCACTTCGTCCTTCCAGCGCTCCATCTGGATGCAGGGGAACGTCGAGGCGGGCGGGAAGTTGGCGTAGGTCAGCGTGGTGGCTGCCACGGCCGTGGCAGCCATCAGGCAGGCCATGGCGGCCGCCGCCAGCAGGATGGTCAGCGTTCTCATCGGTCTCTCTCCTTGAGGAAGGTATGCCATGCCCGGCGGCACTCCAACCCCGGGCTATTGGGTGTTCAGGTCGTACGCCATCACCACGGTCTGCCGGTTGGAAAAGCCCATGCCTCCGGGGAAGGTGTTGAGCAGCACACACAGCTGCCGGTTGCCGTCGTTGTTCAGGTCGGCCACGGCGATGTCCGCGACCTGCCCCTTGATGCGGCGGGTCTTCCAGGACAGGGCCATGCCCACGCCGTCCCAGGTCAGGGCATGAATTTCACCCTGAGAATAGTATTTGAACCGCTCGAAAACCTGGGCCGCCACCGAAAGGTCCTTGTTGACCAGCAGCTCGTATTTCCCCTTCTGGGACAGGGAGCTCACGACCATGCGGAAGGGAACATTGTAGGAGCTGATCACCCCGTCCACCTTGCCCGGCCCCATGCCCACCGGCCTGTCGCTGGTGGCTATGCCAATGCCCGAACTGTTGTAGGTGTCGTCGCCCGTTGACGAAAGGCGCTCCATGGTCTGACTGTAGACCTTGATCCGATGGGAGTCATCGAGGACCACATACTTGAAGCCGAACTCGTCGGGCAGGTAGGCCATGCTGTAGATGGTGCCGAACTCGGGCGAGGGGATGGTCTGGCCCAGCTCGATGGTGTTGCCCTTGAGGTATGCCTCATTGATTCTCTGGGAAAAAAGGTAGCGGGTGCCCTTGTCCTGAGCGGCCAGGATCGGGGTGTAGGCCGGAGGCATGCGCAACACGCCAAGGAACCGCCCGTAATCCTTGACCAGGAACTGGAATTTGCCGCCCTTGAAGGAAAGGATGTGGGACTTGGGCCATCCGTCGGGGGCCAGGAAGGCGCTGCGGCCCTGGGTCTGATAGGTGCCGATGATGAGTTCGGGCACGCCGTCCCTGTCGAGGTCAGCCGCCTCAAGGCGGAGATAGAGTGTGCTCGGGGTCAGCTCCAGGGTATCGAGATGGCGCAGTCTGCCGTCTTCGTAGCGGTACGCGCCGATGCCTGTCTTGTGAAGGATGAAGACCTCGTTCTGCCCGTCGCCGCTGCCATCGGCCACCACCATGCTGGTGGAGAGAAAGCGCAGGGTCTGGCTGCGCCAGCGGCCCTCGGTTTCGGCCCCGCCCTCATAACGGAACTGCGGGTTGAGTGTGTCCGGCCGGTACTGGTCGTCCTCGGCCATGAGGAACTGGGTGTTGACCGGCTCCGTGGGGTTGGCGACTCCGTCCTGAATATCGCTGGTCCTGGCGACGACTTCGCTGGTGCTGTACCCGGGCCGCCGGAAGACATCGCCCATGACGGACCTGCTTTGGGCGTCGAGCCAGGAGGTGATCTGGTTGATGTCCATCTGGCCCTTGTTTTCCCAGTACCCGCCGTCGGCTCCCAGGGCCATCATGGACAGGGTCGCTTCCCTGTCGAGGATGGAGATGGTGCCTGTGACAACGTAGTCCAGGCCCGTGGTGCGCAGGGCGTTGACCATGTCGGCCCGGTTCCTGGGGGTGGCGACACCCTCGATGGCCGTGACGCCTGCCGGCACCACATGCCCGCCCCATTCGAGGCTGCTGCTCAGGCTGGACTGGAGCGCCTGGGGGAAATAGGCGTATTTTTGCGGGCCGGTGTACGCAAACGGGAACACGGCAAACTTTTTCGCGCTCTGAGCCAGGGCCGGAGCGCTCGCAAAAAGGATCGCGAACAGGGCGAAGGTCAGGGCGGCAAAACGTCGAATCAGCATGTATTCCTCCGTGCTGGGGGCGGCTGCGGCAAACCGGCAGGGCCAGGGACCGCATTCCGTGATATTGTTGCGCAACGGCTGCCTTTGGCAGCGTATGGCAGGCACTTGTACCAGTTTCCTGGCCGGGATGCAAAGCCCCTAATGCGGTTGCCTCCCCCCGGGCAAGACGGTATTGGTCCTGCTGGACCGGGTCGCGGCGGCGGCCCGTTCCCAGGCTTTTTGCCGCTGTTGGCAAGGGCCGCACAGGGAATCTCCCCCAGCCCTCCGCCGGAGACATCAATGCCCGTCACCCTTCGCACCTTCAGGCTCGTCTGCGACGCCCCCGACATTCCCCGCGTCGAGGCGCTGCTGCACGGCCAGGGATTCGCCTTTGAGCCCGAGCCCTTTCATCCCCTGGCCCGGCGGCTGACCCACGAACCCTTTTCCCTGGGCGACAGTCTGGCGGCCCGGTTCGGACTCATATACATCCAAGACCGCTCTTCCATGCTGCCGCCGCTGCTGCTTGCCCCGCCGCCGGGTGCCTGCGTTCTGGACATGTGTTCCGCGCCGGGCAGCAAGACCGGCCTGCTCTCGCGTCTGGTGGGCCGCGAGGGGTTTGTCTTGGCGTGCGAACCGTCGGCCGACAGGCTGGGCATCCTGCGGGCCAACCTGCGCCGCACCGGAGCCGTCAATACGGCCACGGTCAAGTCCAAGGCCCAGGATCTGCCCTTTGCCACCGGCTCGTGGGAATTCATCCAGCTCGATCCCCCGTGCAGCGGCTGGGGCACCGTGGACAAGAATCCCAACGTCATGACCCTTTGGTCCGAAGACAGGACCGGCCCCCTCGTGACGTTGCAAAGGGCGCTCCTGGCCAAGGCCGCGGCCCTGCTCGCACCCGGCGGGCACCTGCTCTATTCCACCTGCACCACCAATGAGGAGGAAAACGAGGCCCAGGTGGCCTGGGCCATCGACTCCCTTGATTTGGAGCTTGTCCCGCTCGACCCGCCGCCCGGCTTCGTTTTCGCCGCCCCTGCCCTGCCCGGCCTCAAGGGGGTGCTTCGCGTGGCCGACGATTCCGAGGGGCAGGGATTTTTCCTCGCCCGCTTCCGCAAACCGGGTGCGCCGTGCGCCACGATCCTGCCGGACGCACCCACCTCCCCCCTGCCGGGCACCCGGCTGGACTTCTCGCGTCTGCATGGACCCCAGGCCCTCAACATGGCGGCGCTGCCACCGGGCGAGGTGTACGACTTTGGAGGCAAGGCGTTTTTCCTCCATGCCCAGGCCCTGGCCAGGATACCCCGATCCCTGCGCTGGCAGGGGTTTGCCCTGGGCAAGGTGGCTGGCCCGATGCGCCAGGAGCTGCGGGCAACAGACCGCGCCGCACGCCGCAGGGAAGAACGGAACGCATCCCGCGCTCCGAAGGACTCTGGCGGGCATTTCAAACCCGATGGCGCAGCCCGGATTCTCCTCCCGCCCCTCGAGTCGGCCACTCCCGACGACGCCCTGAACGTCGATGGCATTGCGGACCTGGAAAGGCTGGTGGCCGGACAGAGCCTGCCCCATGCACCGGGCAGCGGCCCTGTAGGGCTCTACTATCGCGGCCTGCCCCTGGCCTGGCTCCCCCGCAAAGGCAACCGCGTCGTCCTGTCCACAAAATAGCTCACAAATCCAACGAGTTGCCACCGAATCAATTTTTACCAAAATCCGTTGACAAAAAGACCGCCGATGGGCAGTATCCCCTTCGCTGAACGCGGAAGAGGGGCCTTGAGCAAACGTGTCGCCTGGATGCGAAAATCGGTTGACAAAAAACTCCGGCCCAAGATAAAGACTCGTTTCCTGCGGGCGGGTAGCTCAGCTGGGAGAGCATCGGCCTTACAAGCCGAGGGTCACAGGTTCGAGCCCTGTTCCGCCTACCAAAAATGCAGTAAAGCGTCGCTTAACGCGCTTTATATAGACGCGGAGCCGTAGTTAAGTTGGTTATAACGCCGGCCTGTCACGCCGGAGGCCGCGAGTTCGAGTCTCGTCGGCTCCGCCAGAATGAAAACAGGTGGTTAGGATAAAATCCTAGCCACCTTTTTCTTTTGGCGGGGAGTCGCTCCCCACACTATTCCACCCTGACCAAAGACGGACGCCGAACCAGATATTCTGGTCGGCATCATGAAAGGCAAGGAACCGGAAACCGAGAGTAGCCGCGTAACTACCCCGCCAGGGGCGGCGGTGTCAGGTGAATACTATCTCTGTACAATCCTAATTTTTTGTATTTATCGAACTCAATTTTAATAAAATCTTTCACTGGTGACCACAGGGTAACTTTTCCATCTATCACATCGAAGACTTTCCCGTGATTTCTCTCTCCAAAAATTTTCATTTGTGCAAAGTTAGTATCAAATGTCTTTATCTTGCACTGCTTTTTCAGTTCATCAATGCTGACATGTCTATCACCGCTGTCAGATATAGATAAAAATTCAATCAATATTCTTGAGTTAATTTGGCTTGGGTTATTGAACCACCTGGGAACTCTGGTTTGGACTCTTTGGATTTCTGCAAGCACTGCCTGGGACTCTTTGACAGACGGTGCTTCTTTGGGAAGATGCTTCTGAGTCAGACCTAGGTAGGTACCTTCGACATAGGCCCATGCTACCTCACTCCATTTGTCTTGAATCGTTTTTCCTGATCTGTGTTTCATCCAGTCGCTTAAGATCAGTTCACCATCGAATATTTGGTTAAATCGTGGTTGGAGCATTTCCAAATCTTCAGATGATAGTGATGATTGGAGCTTGTCGGCTAACTTGTACAACTCCTCACTACTCCATTTTTGGGAAGACCTCTCAAATGCAGATTTAATTTCCATCCTGGAGGAGTTTGTGAGAGTGCTTTTAGCTTTGTCGCCGTCTTCGATGCCTAACTTACGAGCCTTTGCTAAAGTTTCTTTCTCCATAATCTCAGACTCCAGGGCTCTTTGGCATATTTGCGATATTTTAAAAGATTGGTTGGTATTCCGAAGTTTAGTGAAGAGCTCTTCTGGGATACTTATCGAAATTGTTTTCGCCATTTTCTTTCTCCTTTTTCGGTGAACTAAACGATCATGCAGAACTCAAAATATGTATTTTGAGTTTGGCTGTCAACATGAATTATATAAAAAGAGTCTTTTTTTATTTGTGCGTTCTCAGGTTCCTCGGGTTGTTGTCGTAAGGGGAGGATCTCTGTCAGTCTTTCGAGCTGTAGACAAACTGAAAGGGCTGGAACTTTTGCTCCAGCCCATACGTGTTCAGGGGTTGAGGTCTGCCTGAACGGCTTTCTTGTGCGGGTCCTGGCCCTCGGGCGTCTGCTCGGGGTTCCGGGGCAGGTGGTTTTTCAGGCAGAGAGTTTGATGGGGCCGTGGTCTATGAACACGGTCCGGCACTGGAAGGCGTCGAGGTGCCGCTCCTGGTGGCTGACCAGGAGCACGGCGCCGCCCCCTTGCCGATGGGCCTCGACGTGCATGGCCGTCCGGGCCTGCCATTGATCGTCGAGAAAGGCGAAGGGCTCGTCCAGCAGCAGGATTTCCGGCTCCACGGCAAAGGCCCTGGCCAGGGAGAGCCGTCTGCGCATGCCGCCGCTCATTTGGGGTGGGCGCATATCAGGGTCCAGGCCGAACCTGTCCAGCCAGCCCCCCGCCCCGGCCCTTGCCTGTGCCAAGGGTCCGGTCATGACCAGAAGCAGGTTGTCAAGGGCGGTCAGCCAGGGGACGAGGATGTCGTCCTGAAAGGCGCAGCCGATGCGGGCGGAATCGAGGGAGACCGTGCCGCTGTCCGGGGCTGTCAACCCGGCGGCTATCTCGAGGAGCGTGGTCTTGCCGACCCCGGACGGGCCGCACAGGCAGACGGCCTCGCGGGCCGCCACACGCAGGGTCGTGTTCTGGATCAGGGAGGTTCCGCCGATGGCGAAGTTCACGTTTTCAATGGCTATCATGCCTGCTCCCGAATCTTTCCGGTAAAGGTCTCTGCGGACTTGCGCAAGGGGGCGATGACAAGCAGCTCCAGGGCGACGCCCAGCAGAATGATGATGCCCGCCCAGGCGAAGAGCCTGGGAATTTCGAGCATACGGTAGGCCCAGAACACCTTGGCGCCTATGCCGGTGGACGAGCCGAGAAACTCCGCCACCGCCGTCACCTTCCAGCTGGTGGCGGCCGCATAGGACAGCCCGGCCAGCAGATAGGGGGTGAGGCCGGGCAGCACCACCCGCCGAAGCAGACGGATCGGCGGCACATGATACAGCCGGGCCATATCGAACAGCCGCCTGTCCAGGGCCGCGCACCCCTGGGCGATGTTGGCGAACAGGGGCGGAAAGACCGAGGCGAAGACCACGGCCACGGCCACGGTGGAGCCGGTGCCGACCCAGACCATGAGCAAGGTGATCCACAGGATGGGCGGGCACGATTGCAGGGCCGCCACCAGCGGGGTGATCAGGCGCATGGCCGCGGGGCTGGCTCCGGCGGCCACGCCGAGCACCAGGGCGCAGGCCAGGGCCATCATCAGCCCGGCAAGCCCACGGGCCACCGTGATGGCCAGGGTGGCCCAGGTCTCTGCCTCCAGGGCCATGTGCCAAAGCTCCCTTCCCACCGTGGCCGGAGCAGGCACAAGCGCCGAGCCAAAGGCCAGCGATGCGGCCCACCACCCCCCCACGCCAATGACCAGGGACACCACCGCCGGCAGCCACTTCATCGAGTCCCTCCGAAGAACCCCTCCGGGAGCGCAATGACACCGTCAGGGCCGACGCTTTCGGGAAAGACCATGCCCAGATAGTCCCGGATCATGGCCTCGGACTCGGCGGCCGAGCGGACGCGGATGACATCGCGGGCCAGGGACGCCCTGACAATCTCCGGGTCGATGAACTGGTCGAACTCGGCGGGCAGCGCGGCCAGACCCTCCTCGGGGTTTATGAGCAGGGCGGGCTCCTGCCTGCGCAGGGCTTCCTCAAGCAGCCTGTCCAGGCCGGGGTGCCGGGCCAGGGTTGCGGTATTGACCGCAATACCCGCGATGGGGAGCAACGGCTCCCCGCCGGTCAGTCTGCCGTATTCCTCCTCCACGCTGGCCACCACGCGCAGCTCCGGCATCTTTGCCAGCAGGGCGGTCACCAGCGGCTCGGGCAGGAGCAACAGGTCTGCGTCTCCCCGCATCGCCTTGAGGGAGAGCTGGCCCGCCTCGTGCTGGGCGTAATTGAACCGGGGCAGACCCGCCCCCTCCAGGGCGCGAAGTACCGCCACGGCGGGAGAATGCGGCGGAGCCGAGGCTATCTCGGTGTGGGCGGGCAGCCGAAGGATGTCCTCAAAGGAGGCGATGTCGGCGCGGCTGGTAAGAAAGAAGAACTTCTTCCACCCGGTGACGCAGACAAGGCGCACGGGCGCACCGCGCAGAGCCGCCTGGGCAAAGCCGTCTATGTGTCCCACCCATATATCGCCCTGCCCTGCCAGCAGGGAGCCGCGCAGGTCGTCGAGGTTCTTCCAGTACCGGATGTCGGGCTCGAAGCCGAGTTCGCCTTTGGCCAGGGCCAGCCACAGAGGCATCTGCGGGGTCGTGGCCTGGCCAGAGGTGTGCACGGCCAGGATGGTCCGCCCCCCCACGGGGGCGGACTGCCTCGCCTGAGACACCAGCAGCAGACCGCCCCAGGCCGCAAGAGCGAACAGGAGGGCCACCAGCGCCAGTTGTCGTTTCTTCATGTGAACCAAAGACCTTTCCGCCGAGGCGGCGCTAGAACGTGACCGCGTAGTTGATCGATCCGTTGATGCCCGGCTCAAGCAGCTCAATGCTCCGGGAGTTGGCCAGATAGTTCTTGTACTTCTTGTCGAAGAGATTGTTGATGCTCACGGACACCTCGTGATGCAGCCGGGACCAGTCAAACCCATAGCCCGCCGCCGTGTTGACCGTGATCCAGGCGTCGGTTCTGCGGACCCCGCCCGGCACCTCGCTCTGCCCCAGGGCCCAGGGGGTTTCGACACGCGCCCAGAAGCCGCTGTCGTTCGAATACCTGATGCCGCCCAGACCGTTGACGGGCGCGATGCTGCGCAGAGCTTCCTTGTTTCGCATGTCGCGCCCGTTGGCAAGGGCGATGTTGCCGTACAGGCTCCAGGACCGGGCGAAGCGCCAGTCTGCCTCCAGCTCCGATCCGTAGATGCGCGCCTCCCCGATGTTGGCCATGCGGTACTGGGTCGGGGTGTCCAGCGTCTCGGCGATGTAGTCGGTCAGGAAGTTGGCATAGACCGAGCCCGACGCGCTGAAGGAATCAGAGACGTAATGCAGCCCGTACTCGAAGAAGTAGGACTTCTCGGGGTCCAGATCCGGGTTGCCCACGCTGGTCATGCCGCCGCCGAGGTTGATGTTCTTGAATCGTTCGAGAATGTCGGGCACCCGGTAGCTGGTGGCCGCGAGAAAGGTGTGGGACCAACGCTCCGCCGGGTTCCAGGTCAGCCCGGCATGGGCGTTCCACCCGGCCTGGACCTTGGTGGAGCCGGAATGGTCGGCGTTTTCCTTGTTGGTGGCCTGCACCCTGTCCAGCCTGCCGCCGAGGTTGAGGGTGAACATGTCGTCGAGCTTCCAGTCGTCCTCGACAAAGACGCCTGCGGAAGTCTGCCTGGTGTTGGGCGTGGGCTGATCTTTCAGCACCGGACCCGCGGTAGTGTAGCGCAGCCTTTTGGAGGTCATGTGCCAGCTCCAGGCGTCGGTCCCGGCGACAATGGAGTGATCGCCGAACTCCATCTCGGTCTGGAGCTTGCCGCCCAAGGTCTCGTGCAGCGCCTGGGGGTTGATCAGCCGAACCGCCGGAGTGGGATTGTCGATCTCCACCTTGCGCTCGTTCTTGATGTAATACAGGTTGAGCGACACCTCTTTGAAGGTCCCGCCTTCCGGGGTGAAGGAGAGATCGCCGCTGGCCAGGAAATTGGATGTGCGGGGATAGCGGATGGGCGCGGTCTGGGGCATGGTGCTTGATCCGCCGGGAATGCCCACGTTGCTCGCCTCGATGTTCATGACCTGGAAGGCCCCGGTGAACAGGTCGCTAAATCGCGCCTCGCCCGCCATGCGCAGATAGATGTCGTCGAACTGGCTGTTGGGCATTCGGGTGGCATCGCCTCCGTAGTAGCTGGAGTGGTCGCGCAGGCCGCCGGAAACCTGGAGCCAGAAGTTCTCGCGGCTGAGGACCGAGCGCAGATACCCGTCGCCCCCCTGCGGATTGGTGGACCAGCCGGCGATCATTTCACCGCCCAGCTCCTGTTGCGGGGTGAACGCCCCCTTCTTGGTGATGATGTTGATGACGCCGCCGGTCGAGCCGGTGCCGTACAGTGCGCTGGCAGGGCCCTTGAGCACTTCCACCCTCTCCACGTCCAGGGGGTTGATGAAACCGAGCCGGGCGTTGATCTCCGTGGCCGTGTTCAGGCGCATGCCGTCGATGAGCACGACCACCGAGGCCCCGGACAGGCCCCGGATGGACACATCCTGACCCCACGGGGACTCGCCGCTGCGCGAGACACCGGCAATGCGCGAGATGGAGTCGGCGATGCTCGCCTTGGGGGCGAGGAGTATCTCCTCCTTCTCCACCACGCCTGTTCCGCCCGGAGTCTGGGACTGCATGCTGTCAACACCTCGCGCCGAGACGATGACCTTGTTCAGGGTAACGTCCCTTGCCGAGGCCGGAACCACTCCAAGCGTCAGGATAAACGCGGCCAGCAGCGGGACGACGAATCGCCGTTTCATTCTCTACCTCCTTGAGCATTGTCGGGTATGGCAAGCGAGACCAGCGCATCCCAGCCGGGCCAGAGCAACCGTCCGTCGGCCCTGTCCATCTCCTCGAACCACGGGATGCCCTCCACCGCGGGGATGAGCGAGCCGGACTCCGACAGAAAGCGCTGGTACTCGTTTGAAAACAGGAAATGCAGAAACTCCATGGCGTCCGGGCTCGCGTCCTTGCGCACGCAGGCCACAAGGGGCACCGGCCACGCGCCTGACCGCGGCCAGACCATGTACCCGTTGCCCTCGCGGAAATTGCGGCTGAAGGCCGGGATGCTCACCCCGGCGAGGAAGTTCCCGGCATCCAGGTGCTTGTTGATGTCGAGGGGGGTGTGGTCGGTGTTCTTGGCGGCAATGGCCCTGGCAGCCCGCTCGCCGCAAAGGGAGGTCATCATCGTGTCAAAGAGGGCGGGCAGAGGCGTGTCGTGGGGCGGAACCGCGATGGATTCGCAGACATCCGGGCGGCAGAGGTCCTCCCAATCCTCGATGGGCGGACTGACGCTCCTGGCGGCGGCAATGACAAAGGGCACGACCCCCACCACCCGGAAATAGCTGGATGGCTCGGCCATGCCGATGGAAGTCAGCTCGCGGCGCATGGGCGGCAGGGAGTCCGGCAGCGGGGCAAGCATTCCGGTCTTCTGAAGCCGCAGCAGGTTTCGGACGAATTCCGGGTAGGCGCACAGCGTCAACCCCGGCACCGTTCCCTCGCCGTGTCCGTAGTTTTTGGAGAAGTCGAGCATCTCCTGGTGCGTCTGCGGGGGAACGAGATCCAGCGAAAGGTTGAGCCGGGCCAGGTCCTGCACTGTCCGGCGCAGGATGTTTGGCGCGATGGCCAGGTAAACAGATCGTGTGGTCATGCCGTCATCTCCCGTGATGTCAAAATTTTGCCCATGCGCAGGGTCTCGCGGACCTCCATGAGCGTACTGTCCATGCGTTTCAACTCCTCGGCGCACTCGCGTTCCTCCTCGCTTGAGCGCAGCAGGGCGGCCATGCCCCCGTTGCGCATGACAAGCCGGGTCTGGTTCATCAGGATCAGAACCGGGTCATGGGTGGCGGTGACCACCACCTTGCCTCGACCGGCCAGCACCTCAAGGGCCTTGAACTTGTGGATTCCGGCGTTCTCGACCTCGTCGATGAGCACGATGGGCGTGTCCGACAGCAAGGCGATGTCCGCGATCATCAGGGCGCGGGACTGCCCGCCGCTCAAGACCTGCAGCGACATCTCGGCCCGGATCGGCTCGCCGCACAGGGAGTTGGTCATGGCAAGGAGCGGATCGAGCAGGGCCTGTCCGTCGCGCCCCTTGCTCTCGGCGTGCAGGAGGATGAACTCCTCCACCGTGGCGTCCATGACAAAGTTGGTCTTCTGGGAAAGGGTCGCGACCAGCCCGGCGGGCAGATCGGCCAAAGGCGCGCCGTTGACCAGAATGGTCCGGCCGGTCTGGGTGTCCTGGCAGGCCGCCTGCTGGACATCGGACAGCAGTTCGCTCTTGCCCGATCCGGTGGGGCCGACCAGGGCCAGGGAGTCGCCAGGACGCAGATCCACCCGGTCCACTTTGTCGGCCCGGCCCTCTTTGTCGAATCCGGCGAGAATGGTGACAGTCTCGATACTCATGCGCAGCACTCCTCAAGCAGCAGTTTTTCCACGTTGCCCGACTGGAAGCGCTTGCCGATGCGCGTTTCCCCCGTGCAGTAGGAACAGATGGACGCGGGCATGGAATAACGTAGCGAGGCACCTTCAGCGTCCTCCATGTGGCCCCAGGTTTCGGCCAGCCGTCGCAGGGGCAGTGTCCCTGTGCCCGTGAGTCCGTTGACGTGCAGAACGCGGGCTGACGGATTGACCTGGTTGACCCGGTGGGCGAAGACCTCCTTCTCGGCCTGGGAGACGAGATCGCTCTTGGTGACCACAACCACGTCCGCCAGCGTCAAGGCTGGCCCCATCTTGCGCGGGGCCTCCATACCGCCCAGGTTGTCGATGACCGTCACGGCCGGAACCCCGTCCACATGAGGAGCGCAGCGATAGCAAAGCCCGGCTGTTTCCATGAAAAGGAAATCGGCTTCTCGCATACGCCCCCAGCGGTATGCCTCCTCGAAGTTGGAGACAAAGTAGTGATCGGGGCACAGATAGTCCGAAAGCCCCTGGATGGCCGGTATGCCGAGCCTGTCGCGGTAGATCCGGTCGTCGGAGGTCCCAAGGGTGTCGAACTTGACCACGGCGCAGCGCCTGCCCTCCTTGACCAGTTGACGGATCAGGTGAAGGATCACTGCGGTCTTTCCTGCGCTGGGCGCACCTGCTACGGTTACTGTTTTCATGACCATTCCGTTGTTGAAATTGAAACTCTTTATCACTCAGACAGCCTGAAAAAAGTCCTGGGAGCACGTACCAGGACACACGCAACCTAGCTGGCGGGTAAAAAAAGACCACCCCTGGGCGAAAAAAATACACCCGATGCGGGGGAGTCGGCGAGAACGGCCTGGGTCAGGAGGCAGTGAAAAACGCGTTGTCCTTGCGGTAGCGATATGGGGTTACGCCGTGCCTGTCCTTGAACGCCGCGCAGAAGTGGCTGACATTGGTGTAGCCCACGCTGCTGGCCACCTCGCTGACCGTGGCGGCGCTCTCAAGCAACCTTCGACGGCCCAGGTCGACCCTGTAGGCGCGGAAATACCCGTAGACGGTCTGCCCGAACAGGGCCTTGAATCCGGTCTTGAGCTTGGTTTCGTTCAGACCGACGCTCTGGGCCAGCTGTCGCAGGCCGGGCGGGTTTTCGAGGCTGGCGGTCAGGAGTTCCCTGGCCTTTCGCAGGCATTCGATTTCATAGGAGCTCAGACGCGTCCGGCATGGCCGCGGCGACTGCTCGGCCAGAACATGGGACAGCAGTTCGAGGGTCTTGCTCTTCAGATAAAGAGTGCGGGCCGCGCCCGTGTATGGGCACTGGGCCAGTTGCGAGGCAGCGACAAACTGTTCCGGGTTCATGGCGCGACTGAGTACGGGCATGGAGTCGGCCTCGCACCGGACCAGCTGCAGGAGCGGTTCCGGCAGGCTGCAGGCCTCGCTGGCCAGTGCCACCTCCAGAAACGACGGGTTGAGCACCACATCCACCCAGCGATGATTCTGCCTCGCCTTGAGCGCAATCGTCCCGCCCGTGGCGGGAAAGAACCGGATCTCGTAGCGCCCCCGGCTCCGCACAACGCTTTCCTGGTTCATGGCGTCCGAGACGCTCTCCCCTTCGATGGCGAAGCTGAAACGCAGCACCGGGGCGTCAAAGGCGACCGAGAAACAGAGCGGCTGCTTGACCGCGCACTCCCAAAAGAACACATCAAGATCGGTCCGCAGGGAAAACCGGCGAACCGGGGCGGCCATCCCTGCCTCCAGAAGGGAACGGCAGGTTCCCGGCAACCCCTCGGTCGGCCCGCAATTGGCGACAGTCATCTGCATTGACGCACCCCTCCCCTCGGCAATGAAATAATTCTTCCACCCAGTGCCCGCGATGATCTTGCAGAATAGTGAAAATGACTTTCAAAGTCAAACAGGACAACCCACCCGTTCGCCGGGAGCCATGCCTGTCTTTTCGCGGGCCGGTCATCGGAAGAACGAACCATGCAGACAGGGGTAAGCGGCCAGAGCGGAAATGCGCTCAAGGCCGCGCCATGCTTTGGGTACACAGGGGATCGATTCGCCCCGTCAGGGACTCCACCTTGGCCGAACCTCGGATATGCGTCCCTTTGTGAACGTGTTCCGCAACGGTTCGAACCCGCGCCCTTTGCCCGGGAGCGCAGGCGGCCATTTCCCTGCCGGCTAGCCTCGGTGGTCGGCCAGTTGGCGGGCGGTGTCGCGGGCTATGTCGCGGTCCTTGAGATCCTGCTTGCGCGAGTGGACGTTCTTGCCCTTGCCAAGGCCGATCAGCACTTTGACCTTGCCGCGGCTGAAGTACATCTTCATGGGGATGACGGTCAGGCCCTTCTGCTCGGTCTTGGCCCGCAGCACGAGGATTTCCCGCTTGTGCAGCAGGAGTCGGCGCGGCCTCTCCGGGTCATGCTGGTCGAACTCGCCGGTCTTCTCGTACGGGGCGATGTGGACGCCCACGAGAAAGGCCGAGCCGTCGCGGAACTGGACATAGCCGTCCTTGAAGGAGACGTGGCCCCCGCGCAGTGACTTGACCTCGCTGCCCAGCAGGGAAATGCCCGCCTCAAAGGTTTCGAGGATTTCATAGAGGCGCTTGGCCTGTTTGTTGGTGCCGATGGTGTTCGGCGCGGTGGTCGTTTTTTTCTTTGCCATGGGTCGGTATCTGTTCCTTGGAGGGCGCATCGGTGCGCCTGTGCGCGGCTCCGGCCGTGCCGGGTCCGGCTGTTCCGGCCGCCCGCAGATGTTCTAGGACGGCGATTCGTCGTTTTCGAGCAGGGACGAGAAGAACGTGACCTCGTCCGGGAAGGACTTGAAGATGTTGTCCATCACCAGCCCGTTGATGCGGCTGACGGTGCGGCATTCGAGCACCTTGCGCAGCAGTTTCCGGCAGTCGTGCATGTTGGTCTGCCGGATGATCCGCTTGATGCCCGGAATTGCCTGGGGCGTCAGGGAGAGGGAGTCGATGCCCATGCCGAGCAGAATGGGTACGCAGAACGGGTCGCTGGCCACCTCGCCGCACAGGGAGACTTCTATGCCCGCCTGATGGGCGGCGTCAACCACGAGCTTTATGGTGCGCAGGGTGGCCGGGTGCAGCGGCTGATACAGATAGGACACATGGTGGTTGGTCCTGTCCACGCCGATGGAATACTGAATCAGGTCATTGGTGCCAATGGAGAAAAAATCCACCTCCCGCGCCAGGAAATCGGCGATCATCACTGCCGAGGGCAGCTCGATCATGATCCCCACCGGCATCTCGGGATTGAAGTCCACACCCTCGCGGCGCAGCTCTGCCTTGGCCTGCGCCAGCCACGCCTTGGCCTGGCGCACTTCCTTGACCCCCGAGATCATGGGAAACATGAGGGAGACGTTGCCATAGGCCGAGGCGCGCAGGATGGCCCGAAGCTGGCTCTTGAACAGTTCGGGATTGCGCAGGCAGAAGCGGATCGCCCGAAGCCCCATGGCCGGATTGGTCTCGTTGAGCTCGCCAAAGGCGGAGATGAATTTGTCGGCGCCAAGATCAAGGGTGCGAAAGACCACCTTTCGCGGCGACAGAATGGCGGCCAGATCGATGTATTTCTCGGCCAGCTCGTCTTCGCCGGGCAGGTCGGTGCGGTTCAGATAGGCGTATTCCGTGCGATACAGGCCGACCCCCTCGGCCCCGTTGTCCAGCGCGGCGGGAATCTCCTCCACCAGCTCAATGTTGGCCAGCACCTGAACGCGGGAGCCGTCATAGGTTTCGGCAGGCAACTGGCAGCCGCGCTTGATCTTGAGGGTATAGTCCTCAAAGTGGGCGGCGCGCTCGTTGTAGTCCTCAAGCTCGGCCTCGGTGGGATTGACCACGATCTTGCCGGTCAGGCCGTCGATGACCACCAGATCGCCATCGTGGACAACGTCCTCCAGCATGTCCACGCCCACCAGGGCCGGGATGCCCATGGATCGGGCCATGATGCCGGTGTGCGAGGTCTTGCCGCCGCGCACCGTGGCAAATCCCATGATCCGGCTGACCTGGATCTCCACCGTGTCCGCTGGCGTCAGGTCGTGGGCCATGATGATGACCCGGCCCGGAATCGCCGTGAGGTCGGTCTCGCGGCCGATGAGTTTTGCCTGCACCTTGTCCGCCACCACGCGCACGTCCTGCATGCGCTCGCGGATGTAGGGGTCGTGTACCGCGCCAAAAGCCGCCTCCTGGTCGGCCACCGCCTTTTCCAGGGCCCAGGCGCAGTTGAGTCCCAAGGTGCGGATGTACTCCTCGGCCACCCCGGAAAGCTTGGGGTCCTTGAGCATGAGCACATGGGTGTCGATGAGCAGCCCGTAATCCCTAAGGTCTGCGGGCACCTGCTCGCGGATGGCGGTCAGCTCCGCCTCCACGGCGGCAAAGGCGTCGTGCAGCCGCGCCACCTCGGCGTCCATCATGGCCGCGGACACGGTGTGCCGGGGCAGATGCGCCTTGTGGTTGCGGTTGACAAAAAACGCCTTGCCGATGGCTATGCCGGTGGACACCGGAATGCCGGAGAGAATCTTGTCTGCCATCTAGTCGTTGAACCTTTTGTGAAACAGCGTTTCAAGAGCCTCCACAGCCTGGGCGGCGTCGGCTCCCGTGGCGCGGATCTCCAGCACGTCGCCGGGCCCGGCGGCCAATGTCAGCACGTCGAGGATGGACTTGGCGTCCACCTCCTGCTCGTCGAGAACGATGCGTATCTGCGCCGCAAAACCCTGAGCGCGTTGGGCGAGTTTCCCGGCCGGGCGGGCGTGGAGCCCGTGCTCGTTGGCAACGACCACCTGCCGGGAGAGATACTCCCCCTGCTCCCCGACCGTACTCTGGTTTGTCTCGGTCATGACCACCTGCTTGTTTGACACTTCTTTCTATGTCGGATTGTACCAAAAATCACAAGCTCAAAAATTCCCGCATCAGCCGCTCCATCAGCGGGAAAAGCTCGATGCCGATCACGAAGAATGCGGCCGCCAGCACCCGCGAGAGCACCCCGGTGCGCACGAAACGGGCAAAGAGCAGCAACGCGGCCATGCCGACCAGCCACTCCCACTGGTCAAAGGGCCTGGGCCAGATGATGGCCCAAAGCCACAGGAGCAACCCGGCGTTAACGTATTTGACGCGCCTTCCCCAGTTGATCAGATTCCAGCGCTTGAGCCGCTCCAGGAACCGAAAACCGTGACGCAGGCCGCAGACAAAGGTGTAGCCCCGGAAAGCCTGCAACCCGATGAAAAAACTGACGCCAAGCGCAAGAGGGGCCACAGTGTGCCCGGAGAGCAGCAGGCAGATGGTCAGCAGTGCCCAGAAGATGAGCAGGCTCCCGGCAAAGACCGAGTCGCCGATGGCCGACAGGGAATAGGCCGTGGTGTCCTTGACCTTGGAGAGCATGGCCGAGGGAAACCGCCCGGCAGCAATGGCCTTTTCCACGTTGAGATAGATGCCCACCAGGCACGGCATCCAGAAGGGATGGGACTGGAAATGGCGCACATAGCGCTTGAGCGCCGCCCGATAACGCTTGGGCTCCGTGTGAATGGCCGCCAGCCCCGGCTGCATGGCGTAGACAAGGCCGATGTTCTGCAACCCGCGGGTATTGAAACCCGCCCCGGCCAAAAAGCAGCGCATGAAGCTGCGCAGACAGGCCATCACCAGCGTATCCCGGCGAAGGCTTGTCAGACGTCTGTGACTCATGGCGCTCATGTGTGCTCCGGGCTGTCCCGCTGTGGACGCTTACCTGCGCCCGGGCATGAGCCCGATGCGCGTCATGTATCTGGCCCCGGCCAGGGCGGCGCCCAGCTTGAGCGCGTCCCAGGGGATGAAGGGCACCACGCCCGCGAGCCAGGCCTTGTGCCAGCTCAGGGACAGGGCGAACTTCAGCCAGGCCGCCCCCGCGGCATAGAGAAGAGCCAACGCTGTCAGCCCGAACCCCGCGCCCCGGAGCCAAGGAATGGTCCCGTCCTGCCGCCGGGCCATGCCGCACACCCAGGCCGTGAGCAGCCAACCCAAAAGATAGCCTCCCGTGGGGCCAAAGAGATGCCCAAGACCCGAGCGGCCACCCGAAAACACGGGCAGCCCCAGGGCTCCGGCAAGCAGATACAGGCCCACTGCCATGGCCCCGCGTCGGGGCCCCAAGGCGAACCCGGCCAGAAAGACGAAGAGCGGCTGCATGGAGACGGGCACCGGCCCGATGGGCACGATGAGATACGCGCCCGCGCCGATGGTGGCTGCCAGAAGCGCGGTCCAGACAAGCTGATGCAGATCGGTCAGGGAGTCCTTGGACATGCAAGCCTGCTCTGATTAATTATCCACGGCAAAGGACGCCGGCCTGAGTCCCGCGGCCCGGATGTCCGCGATATCGCGGTCCACATCCCTGCCGCGCACGGTCAGATAGTCGCCGACCATCAGGCCGCTGACGCCCGACACGAGGAGATCGCGTCCGCCATCCGGTCCGAAGACCGGCAGCCGACCGCCGCACAGCCGGATGGCCGCGTCAGGCAACAAAAACCGATACAGCCCGATGATCTTGAGCGCCTCGGTCGGGGCGAGCACCCGGCGCCCGGCCAGCGGGGTGCCCGGAATGGGCTGCAAGAAGTTGACCGGCACCGAGTCCACTCCGAGGGAGGCCAGAAGCAGAGCCATCTCCACCCGGTCGTCCCACCCCTCGCCCAGGCCGAATATCCCGCCCGAACAGACGCGCAGCCCGGCTTTCAGCCCGGCCCGCACCGCCCGCACATCCTCCTCGTAGGAGTGGGTGGTGCAGATGCTCGGGAAAAAAGAGGCCGAGGTCTCAAGGTTGTGATGGTAGCCCGCAAGCCCCGCCTTTTTCAACGCTTGCAGTTGCGCCCGGTCGAGGATGCCCGGCGACAGATCCGGGGCCAGACCGAGTCCGGCCACTCCCTCCACCGCCGCGGCAAATCCCCTGAAATCGCGTTCGTTTACGTCCTTGCCGCTGGCCACTATGCCGAAACGGGTCGCGCCGTGCGCCCCGGCAACCCTGGCCGCCTCCGTGATCTCTCCGGCCGGGAGCAACCCGTGGCGCGGTCCGTCCGCCGCACTTCGAATGGACTGGGCGCAAAAGGCGCAGTCCTCGGTGCACCCCCCGGATCTGGCATTGATAATGGCACACAGCTCCACCCGGTCGCCGAACCGGGCAAGGCGCAGGAGATGGGCAAGACGCATAAGCTCCGGTACGCGGTCATCGGGCAATGCCACCAGAAACCGGATGTCGGCATCGGAAAGGGAGGCTCCGTCCAGCGCCTTGCGGTATGCGGCGTTCAGGCTCATGCGGGGCGCATGGTGGCATAGACATCCTTGGCTGTCCAGCCGACAGCGCGACCGGCCACCCGGCGGGCTATCTCCTTGGGCTTGCCGCCGGACGCCTCCTCCTCGGCCACCAGCCGGGCTATCCCGGCCTCGTCGGTCCTTTCTCCGCCAACGGCCGGACCGATGATCACGGTCATCTCGCCGCGCAGGTCCGGGTCAAGGCCGGACAGATCACCCAGCCGCCCGCGCAAAAACTCCTCGTATTCCTTTGTCAATTCGCGAGCCACGCAGAATTCCCTGTCGCCCAGTATCTCGGCCGCGATCCCAAGGGTGCCGGCAAGGCGCGTCTTGCGCTCGAAAAAAACCAGGGTCGCTCCGGTGTCGCGATAGGCAAGAAACAGCGCCTCGGTCTGGCTCTTCTTGCGCGGCGTGAACCCGAGGAAAGCATAGGGCAGCGGAGGCAGCCCAGAGGCGCAAAGAGCGGCCACAGGCGCACTCGGCCCAGGGACCGGCGAGACCGCAACCCCCTGCTCGCGGCAGGTGCGTACCAGGGTGAAGCCGGGGTCCGAAAGCAGCGGCGTTCCGGCGTCAGAGACCAGGGCCACGTTCAGGCCCTCCTCCAGCCAACCGAGCACCTTGGGCAGCCGCTTGTCTTCATTGTGTTCGAAAAAGCTGACCAGCCTGCCGTGACGCTCAAGGCCGAGGCGCTTGAAGAGCAGCCCGGCCCGGCGGGTGTCCTCGGCCAGAATTATGTCCGCTTCGGTCAGAATTTCCCGGCCACGGGGGGAAAGGTCGGCCGCATTGCCCAGCGGCGTGGCTACCACCCAGAGTTTTCCGGCATTGCTCACAGGCGCATCCCCGTCAGATCAAAAGCATTTTCGATGTGTTCCACGTCAAGGGACACCCCCGTGTCCACAACGGCCGCCAGATCGAACCGACACGGCTCGTCCCACAACCCTTTGGCGCTCAGATACCGGCTGGCCGCCTTGACCAACCGCGCCCGCTTTGCCCGGCCCAGTCCGTCGGCCGGAGCACTCATGGACCCGGCCATACGCGTCTTGACCTCCACGAAGACCAGGGTATCCCCGTCGCGGCAGACCAGGTCCAGTTCCCACTGGCGATAGCGCCAGTTGCGCTCGACAACGCGCATGCCCCGGCTCTCCAGAAAGCGGGCGGCAGCATCCTCGCCGAGGTCGCCGCGCCGCCTGGCAGGTGTGATTGTGTTCGACGTATCCATGGATTGCAGGCTAGCACAGAGGGATATGGGACGCCAGCACCGGCAGGCATCGGGTCAGAAGAGACTCCCCTGCCGCTGGGGCTCGGGCTCGGACCGCACGCCCCGGAAGGTCAGCCGATGTATCCGGCACGGGCCGAGCCGGACGATGGCCTCCAGGTGCTCCCTCGTGCCATAGCCCATGTGCCGCTCCAGCCCGTACCCCGGATAGCGGGTCGCCAACCTGACCATCAGCCGGTCGCGAAAGGTCTTGGCAAGCACCGAGGCCGCCGAGATGGCAGGAACAGACCCATCCCCACCGACCACCCACTCCTGGGCCACGCGCAGGCCCAGCGCGTGGCCGGGGATGGTCTTGTTGCCGTCGATGCGCAGCAGGGCCGCAGACGCCTTCATGGCCCGAACGGCCCGGCCCATGGCCAGAAAGGTGGCCTGGAGGATGTTGACCCGGTCGATCTCGCCCGGCCAGGAGAGGCCGACGGCCCAGGCCACGGCCTGCTCCCTGATCCGGGGATAGAGTGCCTCGCGCTTGACGGCGGCAAGTTTTTTGGAGTCTGTCAACCCGGGAAGATCGTATGTTTCCGGCAGAATGCACACTCCCGCCACCACCGGCCCGGCAAGACAGCCGCGCCCGGCCTCGTCAACGCCGGCAACGGCGTGGGGCGGGTATTGGGTTGCGGGAACAAGGGACATGCAGGGGATGTGCCTCATTTGACGCAAAAAGAGAAGGGGCAAGTATGGCCCTCGCCCCCCGCCGGAGACATCGACCGGGGCGCAAACCGCGAAAGCCCGGAGCGCTGACGCGCTCCGGGCTGGGGTGTCACTGATGCAGGGGCGGGACTATTCCCAGATCTGCTTGGACTTGATGCGGGCGGCCTTGCCGCGCAGGTTGCGCAGGTAGTAGATGCGGCTGCGACGGACCTTGCCCTCGGAAACGATCTCGACGTTGTCGATGAACGGGGAGTTGGTGGGAAACACGCGCTCCACGCCCACGCCGTCGGAAATCTTGCGCACGGTGAAGGTGGCGTTGGTAGTGCCCCGACGGCGACGCAGCACGGCACCCTGGAAGACCTGGATGCGCTCCTTTTCGCCCTCGACGATCCGGTAGTGAACCTTGACGGTGTCTCCGGCCTTGAAATCCGGGATGTCCAGACGGATGTGCTCGGATTCGATCTGCTTGATGATGTCCATGGTCATTCTCCTTGTGAACGGAAAATCTATTTAATTATTCATCCATCATGAGGCGGTCAATGGTGATGGCGACAGCGCTCCTGACCGACAGATGGTTGTAATCGTCCATATACCGGATGGGCCTGAGCGTCCCTTCAGCTTTTTCCAGCACTTCCGAAGCTAGGCCGTGGCCTGTGCCGAAGACAAGCAAAACCGGCGATTCTTCCAGCCATTTCCGCACGTTGCCATATGTCAGCGCAGGTTCGGCTCCTGGGGCCCGATCCAGCCGCGCAGAAGTGGCCGCGAGGCGGGGACATTGCCCTGTTTGTGCCTCGATGTCAAGGACCGCCGCGTCGACATCGTCAAAAACGCTGACCGTGGAAAGAGCCTCGGCCCGATCGGGATTGACGGCCTTGCCCGCGCCCTCGCGCCAATGGGCGAGAATCTGTCCTGCCAGGGTCTTCTGGTCCTCTATGGGTGTAACCACGTAAAAACCGCCCAGCCCGTAGGTCCTGGCCAGCCGCGCCAGATCATGCAGGTCGAGGTTGGTCACGGAAACGGCCACTTTTTCGCCGAATTTATTGAGTACCGGATAGTGGACCAGGGCAATATACAGATTGCGCCCCGGACGGGAACGGCGCAGGGAGCGCAGGTGGTCCACATCCTCCACGGTCAGCCGGGCCTGGGGCAGAAGATCCGGCCGCTGGCGCAGGGTGGCTTCAAGGGAGCAGTGACGACGCCACTGCTCGATCCTGGCATGATCGCCGGTACGCAGCACCTCGGGCACGGCCAGCCCCTCGAAAACGTCGGGCCGGGTGAAGTGCGGATATTCCAGCAGTCCCGAGGAAAAGCTCTCGTCCTCGCCGGAATCTGCGTGGCCCATGAAACCGGGCAGGAGCCGGGCCACGGCCTCGATGAGGCAGACCGCCCCTGCCTCGCCGCCGTTAAGCACGAAATCACCCACGCTGACCAGCTCGATGGGAAAAAGATCCAGCAGCCGCTCGTCGATACCCTCGTATCGACCGCAGATAAGGGTGATGTCCTCCTCCCGGGCCAGCTCGCGCACCCGGTCCTGGGTCAGGGGGGCCCCACGCGGCGAAAGCATGAGAATGCGGCCTGGGGAGGCGATGGACGAAAGGGCCTTGACCATGGGGTCGAGCTTGAGAAGCATGCCGGGGCCGCCGCCAAAGGGGCGGTCGTCCACGGACTTGTGGATGCCTCCGGCGAAGTGGCGCACGTCTATATGGTCAAAGGCGACCAGACCGCTCTCCACGCCTTTGCCCATGAGCCCCGCGGAAAGGGGGCTCTCGAAATAGTGCGGAAAAATGGAGACGATGTGAAAATTCATGCGGTCCCGGCTTGTTTGCCGCCCTTGCCCCGCCTTGGGCGCACTGGCTTTGCCTTGGGCGGCTCGGGGTTGAGGTAGAGATCGAGCAGCCCTTCCGGCGGCGCGACCACTATGACCCCGGCGTCGAGGTCGACATCCAGAACGAACTCAGGCACGGCGGGCAGCAGTATCTCCGCGCCCGCCTCGTTGACGATGACCCAGGTGTCCTGCCCGGCGGTCTCGAAGAAATGCTCCAGCACACCCACAGGGCTGCCGTCCTCCAGGGTCACGCGGCAGCCCATGAGCTGGTAAAGGTAGTGCTCGTCCTCGTCCAGATCGGGCAGATCGGCCTCGCGCACCAGCACCTCACGTCCGCGCAGGGCCTCTGCCCCGTCGCGGTCGGTCACGCCGTCAAGGGTGAGCAGGACAAATCCCTTGTGCTCGCGCCAGGAGCGGATGACGCGGGCCGCGGGCTTGGCGCCCGGCTCCCGCAGATGAATGGCGGGCACAAGGCCGAAAAGCTCCGGGGATTCCGCATGGCTCCTGACGCGGAGCTCCCCTCGGATGCCGTGTGGCTTGACGATTTCGCCCACGAGTACGAACCCGGTCTGTTTCATGTCCTCACCATGGGCCTTAGCTGCTTCCGCGCCTTTGGCCCGCTTTTGCGGGCCGTGGCGCGAAAAGCTCAAGCCCCCGCGCACCTGGGTGCGCCCGGGCCTTGAGCTTTTCCTGTACCCCGGAGCCGCCGCCCCGGAGAAACCGTGATCGCGACGCTCCCGCTGACGCGGGGACGCCGGGCTCTATTCGAGAATTTCCAGAACCGAACGTTTTCTGACCTTGGTGGAGGCCGCTCCGAGCAGGGTGCGCATGGCGCGGGCCGTGCGGCCCTGCTTGCCGATCACCTTGCCGAGATCTTCCTTGGCCACCTTCAGTTCGATGACCGAGGTCTGCTCGCCCTCCACTTCCGTCACGCGCACTTCATCCGGATTGTCCACCAGCGACTTGGCAATGTACTCGATCATCTCTTTCAGCATGACGTCTTCCTCCGGTGTGGACGCGGATTCACGCGCCCTGAACATGAGCTGCCAAACGGAAAGCCGGACGAGAGAAGCACGGTGCTACTTGCCGGCATTCTTGAGCAGGGAGCGAACGGTATTGCTCGGCTCCGCACCCTGCGCAAGCCACTTCTCGATCTTTTCCATGTCGAGGTTGACCTCGGCGGGCTCGACCATCGGATTGTAGTATCCGAGGTACTCCACGGGGCGTCCGTCGCGGCGCACGGCGCTGTCGAGAGCCACCACGCGGTAGAAGGGACGCTTCTTGGCACCCATCCGGGTCAGTCTGATTTTCATAGCCATGGTACTTATACCCCCAATAGTGTTGTAATACGTTGTTGCCTACATGTTGGCAAGGTGATTATCGGTGGAAAGACAACGTCGTCTTTTTGTCCCTATTTCTTTTTCTTCTTGCGGGCCTGTTTGTTGAGCTTCTTTTTCTTGCGCTCCTTGAGCGTCTTCTTGGAGACGGTGCGCCTGGCAGACTCTTCGCCAGCTCCGCCCATGCCCAGGGCGTCCATGCCGGGCATTCCGCCCAGGGCGCTCATGTCGGGCATGGCGCCGCCGCCCAGGCCGGGCAGCTTGGGCAGGCCAAACTTGCCCTTCTTCTTGCCGCCGCCCATCATGGCCTGCATGACCTTGCTCATCTGCTTGAAATTCTTGATGAGCACATTGACATCGGCCACCTTGACCCCGGAGCCCCTGGCGATGCGCTCCTTGCGGCTCTGGTTGATAAGCGCGGGCTGACGGCGCTCCTGCCGGGTCATGGAAGAGATGATGGCCTCGGTACGGCGCATCTCGTCCTCGGGCAGGGCGTCCTTGCCCAGCTGCTTCATGACGTTGCCCATGCCGGGAATCATCTTGAGCAGCCCCTCCATGCTCCCCAGCTTCTTGAGCTTGCGCATGTGGCCGAGAAAGTCCTCGAAATCGAACTCGGCCTTGGCCATTTTCTCGGCCATGGCCTTGGCCTCGTCCTCGTCGATCTCGGACTGGGCCTTTTCGATGAGGGTCATCATGTCGCCCATGCCGAGGATGCGCGAGGCGATGCGGTCGGGGTGGAAAAGCTCCATGTCCGAGAGTTTCTCGCCCACGCCCACGAACTTGACCGACCTGCCGGTCACGGTCTTGATGGACAGGGCCGCGCCGCCCCTGGCATCGCCGTCCATCTTGGTCAGCACCACGCCGGTAATGCCGAGCTTGTCGTTGAAGGCCTCGGCCACGGTGACGGCGTCCTGGCCGGTCATGGCGTCGGCCACGAACAAAATTTCCTGCGGGGAACACGCCTGCCTGATGTTCCCAAGCTCGTCCATGAGCGTCTCGTCGATGTGCAGCCGACCCGCCGTATCGAAGAGAATCAGGTCGCAGCCGAGTTCCGCGGCCTTGACCATGGCGTCGCGGCAGATGTCCACCGGATTCATGTCCGTGGTGGACGGATACGCGGGCACGTCCAGCTGCCGGGCCAGTGTGTGGAGCTGATCAATGGCGGCCGGGCGGTACACGTCGGCGGGCACGAGATAGGGCTTGCGGCCGTGGTGCTTGCGCAGATACAATGCCAGCTTGCCCGAGGAAGTGGTCTTGCCCGAGCCCTGGAGGCCGACCATCATCAGCTTGAGCGGCTTGGCGGACAGGTCCAGCCCCTGCTGCTCGCCGCCCAAAAGCTCGGTCAGCTCCTCGTTGACGATCTTGACGATCTGCTGGCCCGGATTGAGGCCCTTCATGACCTCTTCGCCCAGGGCGCGTTCCTTCACCTGATCGACGAAGCCCTTGACCACCTTGAAGTTGACATCCGCCTCAAGGAGCGCAAGGCGCACCTCGCGCAGCCCCTCCCTGACGTTGTCCTCGTCAAGTCGTTTCTGGCCCTTGAATTTCTGAAAGGCGTTGCCAAGTCTCTCTTGCAGGCTCTCGAACAAGTGTCCTCTCTCCCGAGTTATCCCCGTTATCCACGCGCAAAGCACCCGTCCAGCGCGGGCAAAGAGGTGGTTTGTTAAGCCAGATACGGCCCGGAGTCAAGCCTTGGCCGCCGAGGCGGCCTGCCTCTTACAGCTTTGAAACAATGTTCGCGCAGGCTGCTCAAAAATGGTGAAATGCTAGGCGCGAAAAAAGGTCAAGGCCGAAGCGTACTCCGGGTACGCGAGGGTTTGATTCGCCCCGTCCTGGGGATCACCCCTTCGGGGCGTCGGCAGGAGCCGACGCCCAAATCCGCTGTCCTGCGGATTTGTGACCTTTTTGAATAAGTTTTCTGTACGGCTCGAAGACTCGCCTACAGTCACTTCGCCTCGGCATAAGTCCTCTGTACGGCTCGAAGACTCGCCTACAGTCACTTCGCATCGGCATAAGTTCTCTGTACGGCTCGAAGACTCGCCTACAGTCACTTCGCATCGGCATAAGTTCTCTGTACGGCTCGAAGACTCGCCTACAGTCACTTCGCCTCGGCATAAGTCCTCTGTACGGCTCGAAGACTCGCCTACAGTCACTTAACGACAGCAGGTCGCCGTTTTTCAACAGCCTGCCAGCGCCTGATCCAGGTCCGCCTTGAGGTCTTCCACGTTTTCAATGCCCACGGAATAGCGGATCAGGCTCTCGGGGATGCCCATGGCCCGACGCTCCTCGGCCGTGCATTCCACATGGCTCGTGGTGGCCGGGATGCCTGCGATGGTCTCCACCGAGCCGAGGTTGGCCGCCCGGCGGGCGAGGCGGAGGCGAGAGAGCACCCGCCCGGCGTCCTCCAGCGTTCCCCCTTTGGTCACAAAGCTGAGTATGCCGCCAAAGCCGCGCATCTGCCTGCGGGCAATGTCGTGTCCGGGATGTGATTCGAGGCCGGGATAAAACACCCGCTCCACGCCGGGATGCGATTCGAGGAACCGGGCGATGGCCAGGGCGTTGGCGTTCTGCCGCTCAATGCGCAGGTGCAGGGTCTTCATGCCCCGCAGCAGCAGGTAGGCCGACATGGGATGCAGCGCCCCGCCCGCTATCTCGCGGTAGGCATATATCTTTCGAATCAGATCCCTGCTTCCCACGGCCACCCCGCCCAGGGCGTCGGCATGGCCGCCCAGGAACTTGGTGGCGCTGTGCAGGGCCAGATCCGCGCCCAGGGCCAGCGGGTTCTGGTTGACTGGCGTGGCAAAGGTGTTGTCCACCATGACCACGGCCCCGGCCTCGCGGCCCGCCCGGGCCAGCCGCTCAAGGTCGAGAATCTTGATGGTCGGGTTGGTGGGCGTCTCCAGGTACAGGACTTGGCATCCCTTGGCCACCTCGGCCTCGATGGCCGCGAAGTCCGTGGTCTCGCACAGGGTCACGCCCACACCCTGGCGGGGCAGGAACTCCGTGAAGAGCCGGTTGGTGCCGCCGTAGGTATCCTTGACCGAGACCACCCTGTCGCCCGAGGCCAGCAGGGCAAAAAGTGCGCCCGAGATGATGCCCATGCCGCTGGCCGCGCTGACAGCTGCCTCGCCGCCCTCCAGCACCCGCGCCTTTTCCTCGAATACCGCCACAGTGGGGTTGGTATTACGGGTGTAGAAATGTCCGGGCCGGTTGCCCAGCGACACCTCCAGCCACTCGTCCAGGTCGTCGTAGGCAAAGGCCACGCTATGCACCACCGGCACCTGGGTGGCCTCGCCCGCAGACACCCTGTCCTCCCCGGCCCACACGGCCCTGGTTTCAAAACCCAAATCTTTGTCCCCGATCATGCGCCCTCCTGAATCGGCTGGTGAGACGACCTGTCCGCACTACCAGACAAGGCTCCGGGCCACAACCGCCAGGAGGTGGGCATGGGCAGACGCATCGCATTCCCTGTTTGCGCCTTGGGGAGCAAGAGGAGCGGCAGAGAGCCATCGCTGTCACTCCTCCAGGTTTTTTGATGCCCTCCCGGCGGGGTTAGGGGGGCCGGGTTCCTTCTTCTATCCAGGCTGGTCACATCATTTTAGACTTCACTTACGGCAGATAGACAATCGGCGGAGCGTCGCAGCGCCAGTTCGTCGGGCCGTGCCTCGGGCGAAACCCGGCGGAAGCGGAGTCTTCGACGCTTCCAACTGTTTCGCCAGCGGGCCGACGTTACTGGAGCGCGGCGCGGGAGACCCGATCACAGTATAAAGAGCGCCTTTTGCTTACTTTTGGGCGCTCCGGTCCAAAAGTAAGTCGACCCGAAGGGACGAAACGCTTCCCAGTAGTCACTTCGGTGACAGAAGGGAGAAGCTGAAGAAAAGAGCCGTCGCTGTCGCTCCTCCAAGTTTGGAATTGCCCTCCCGGCGGGGTTCTTTTTTGGCTGGGCCGCCCCAAAAAAGAACCAAAAAAGCTCGGCTTACGAGCTTGGCCGCCTGCACTCCACGGCCAAGAAGCTGATCCAATCGGCTCCGCTCCCCGAATCAAGTCCTCCGCTTCGCTCCGTCCGTGATTCGGAAAAGCCGCTCCGCTCGATTGGTCAGCTTCTAAGCCTTAGGAGGCTTAAGGGCTGGGGGGTTCGTAAGATGGAAGGGCTGGGGGCACGAGGGGCCGAAAGGGCCTGTGCTCTCCGGGTTCCTTCTTCTATCCAGGCTGGTAACATCATTTTAGACTTCACTTACGGCAGATAGACAATCGGCGGAGCGTCGCAGCGCCAGTTCGTCGGCCCGCGCCTCGGGCGAAACCCGGCGGAAGCGGAGTCTTCGACGCTTCCAACTGTTTCGCCAGCGGGCCGACGTTACTGGGGTGCGGCGCGGGAGACCCGATCACAGAAAAAAAGCGCACTTTTTGGGTACTTTTTGGGGCGCCAGCCAAAAAGTACCTCGGCCCGAAGGGACGAAACGCTTCCCATCAATGCCTTCTGCTGCCAAAGCCCTATTCAAAAGCTGCGACCTTGAGGAAAAAAGAGATTCTTATTAGATGGTTATTGATGCGTTCGCCCTTGCCCCCTACTCCGCACACTCCACGCAGTACTGGGTTTCGGGCATGGCCTTCAGGCGGGCCATGGGAATGGGCTCGTCGCAGACGAGGCACAGGCCGAAGTCCTCGTCCTCGTCCGCTCGGCGCAGGGCATCGGCAAGGCGGGCGAGGCGCACCCTGGCCTTGGAGAGCTGGGCCTCGGCCACGGACTGGTTGACGATGTTGTCCATGCGCGAGACCCGGCCGATGGCGTTGTCCGGGGCCACGGGCTTGACCAGTTCCTCGAGCCGGGGAATCTCCGCCTTGAGGGCGTCCATTTCCTCGCTGGCGAACCGCTTGAATTCCTGTCTTTCCTTCTCTGTCATGATTCGAGCTTCCTTAGCCTGCCCATGGCGTCTTCAAGTATAGGCATCTCCTTGGCAAAGCAGAACCGACCCAGGGTCTGGCCCGCGTCACCTCTAAAAAAGGCCGTGCCCGGAACGCAGGCCACGCCAGTGCGCTCAAGCAGGTGCATGGCCCGGGCCTTGGCCGTGTCGCCGGGCAGGCGCGAGATGTCGGCCAGGGTATAGTAGGCTCCCTGCGGCACATGGGGCACCAGACCGATCTCGCCAAGGGTGGCGCAAAAGAGGTCGCGCTTTTGTTCGTGGTCCTCGGCCACACCCCGGTAATAATCCGGCCCCAGCTCGTCGAGTCCCCGCGCCGCGCCCAGTTGCAGCGGGGCCGGGGCGCAAACATAGACCAGATCGCTGAAATGACCGATGGCCAACGCCCATTCGGGGTCGCAGACGGCGTAACCGATGCGCCAGCCGGTGATGGCAAAGACCTTGGAGAGGCCGGAAATGGTGACGGTCCTCCGGGCCATGCCGGGCAAGGTTGCGGGCGCGATGTGCTCGCGGCCGTCAAAGACGAAGTTTTCGTAAATCTCGTCGGTGAAAACGAAGAGGTCGTGGGCCTGGGCAAAATCGGCCACCAGGGCCAGCTCCTCGCGACTGAAGACCTTGCCCGAGGGATTGGCCGGGGTGTTCAGGATGATGGCCCGGGTGCGCTCCGTGACCACCCGCTCCAGGTCTGCGGCGCAGAACTCCCAGCTCGGCGGGGCCAGGGTCACGAAGACCGGCTTGATGCCCAGGGCGGCCAGGGTCACGATGTGGTATCCGTAGTACGGTTCGAAGACCACCACCTCGTCGCCCTCGTCGAGCAGGGCGAGGCAGGCGGAGTAGAAGGCACCCGTGGCCCCGGCCGAGACCACCACCTGGATCTCGGGGTCGGCCTCAAGGCCGGTATCGCGCTGCTGCCTGGCCGCGATGGCCCGGCGCAGTTCGGCCCGGCCGTCGAAGCGGGTGTAGATATTCTGGCCGCGCTCCATGGCCTCGGCCGCGCCGCGCACCACGGGCTGGGGCACGGGCAGGTCGCACACGCCCTGGGCCAGATTGATGCCGCCGACCCGGGCACACTCTATGGACATGCTCCGAATCTCGGACTGGGCCACCAAAGGCCGCCGCTTGCTCGCTCTCAATGCCATGATTACCCGACTTATTTCTGGGGGTGCGGCTGAAATCAGCCACGGAATTTTCAACATACATGAGTTCAGCTCGAAGGGAAACCCTCATGATCCTGCGCACGTCCCCAAGCGTGACTCCGGGCTGAAGACGACAGGACAAAATGGGGAGAGCCTGGGGAGTGCCATGCGCTGGCGGTCGGGTTGACGCGAGGTCCGGCGGGCCATAAGACAGGGGGCTGACCGTGCCACCCCCCAAAAAGGAGACCCCCATGCCCCGCTCCCTGTCCCCGGCTCCCGACGCGGGACGACTGGCCCTCTGGGGTCTGAGGCCCGGCTGCGACCGGCCCGACATCCCCCTGCAGGGCAGCCCCGAGCGATGCGAGGCCCGAGCCGCCGTGCAGGACTCAACAGGCCGGGTCCTGGTTCTCGAAAGACTCGGCTCAGGCAGTGTTGCGCGGCGCGGACGCATCGGCGCGTTCCTGCTCGGGCTCGCCCAGGACGGGCTGCCGGTCCCAGCCCCGATGGCCGACCCCGATGGCAGAATCCTGATTCAGGACCAGGGTGCCTACTGGCAACTCTCGCCCTTTGTGCCCGGAGACCCCCTCCCCCAGCCGGACTATGTGGACCAGCCCGAGCGGGGCATCCACCTCGGCCGTTTCCTGGCCTCGCTTCGCCGGGCAGGGGCGGGATCACGGGACTTCGACGGCGAACCCGGATTCTCCCTGCCCGGCTACATTAAGACGCTCATGGCGACCATCGCCCAACGCCAGCCGGACCTGCACCGCGAACTGACCCCGATACTGGCAGCCGCGACCCCCCTGGCCGAGGCATGGCCGGACCTTGAAACCGCGCCCTGCCACGGGGACTTCCATCCCGGCAATGTCATCTGGCGCGGAACTGGCGTGGCGGCGGTCATAGACTGGGAGTTCGCCGGGCATCGGCCCGTGCTCTTTGATGCGGCCAACTGCCTTGGCTGTGTGGGCATAGAGGAACCGGCCGCCCTGGTCCGCGGACTGGCCCCGGCCCTGCTGCGCACCCTGCGCGACGAGGCCTGCCTGCCGCCGCGGGCGCTGGCCCTGCTGCCGGAGATGATCCTCGCCCTGCGCATGGCATGGCTATCGGAATGGTTGCGGCGCAACGATCGGGCCATGATCGACCTGGAAGTCCGGTTCATGCGTCTGCTGGCCAACAGCCTCGACACACTGCTTCCGGCCTGGAAAACAATTCTGGAGGCCGGAACCGGCCCGGTTCATTGAGACTGCCGCCGCCGAAAGAAGGCGACATGAAGAAAGGGAAACTCGCAAGACCCGCGGCCTTGCGATAGCGCAGAGGCCGGAAGCCCGCCGCGATAAGGCTGGCTAGTCTTCCAGTTCGCTGGCCAGGGCCGCGATCTCCTCGCGGATGATGCGGGCCGCCTCGGCCGGGAGCAAGCTGGCTATCTCCTGGCGTATGCGGCTCTCCAGCTCGGCCACGCGGGCCTCGAGCCGGGCCACCTTGGCCTGGAGTTCGGGCAGGGACGCCTCGACAGCCTCGGGGCGAACATCGGCCAGCAGCTGGTCCACGTCCACCTCGTCGGACACGTCCACCCCGGCATCGTGCGGCATGGCCTCGCGGGCGAGTTCGTCACCCAGGTCCACGGCCTCCTCTTCCTCGCGGCCAAGGCCCTCGCCGGGCAGTCCGGCTGCCGGAGCCATCTCCCCGGATGCCGCGTCAAGCAGATCCATGTCGGAAATATCGGACTCGGAAAGGGATGCCTCCGCGTCTTCGCCTGTCTCTTCGCCCAAGGCATCGGCCATCACGTCGGACACGTCCACCTCCACATTGTCGAGAAGGCTGTCCATGTCTTCCATATCGTCATCCAGAGTGTCCAGCCCGGTAAGGTCGGCAAGCCCGTCCCCGTCCACCTCGGCAGCGGGCTCGTCCATGATCCGGTCCAGCGCCTCCTCGGGAACGGACTCGCTGCCGGGCACATCCGGGGCCATGCCCTGCGTCTGTTCCATCTCGTCGGCCAGGGCCGCGTCCAGTGCGTCCGGCTCCCTTGCCGGGTCGGCCGGGGGCTCGGCAGGCACAACCTCGTCGAGCAGGAGTATGTCGTCGTCCACATCCCCGCCCGCGTCGTCGACAAAGCCCCCCTCCTCGGAACCGGCGTCGTCCACCTCTTCGGCTTCGGCCAGCAGGGCGTCGAGGTCTTGCAGGTCCTCGCCGGAGTCGTCGATCAGGTCGTCCAGCTCGATAGCCCCCTCGTCATCGCCGGATTCCGGCTCGGGGTCATTGGCTTCGGCGATGTCCTCGAGCAGGGCGGCCATGTCCTGGTCCTCATCCTGGTCCTCATCCTGGTCCTCATCCTGGCCCGCGTCGTCTCCCGCCACATCGTCGAGCAGCAGCACGTCGTCATCGTCGTCGGCCAGATCGTCGAGCAGGAGCAACGCCTCGTCATCCCCGTCCTCAGAGGCAGGGACATCCTCCGGGATATCGACATTGCCGTCGGACTCCACCGTGACATATTCGTCAAGGACGATGGGTTCGCCGTCGTCCTCGTCGCCCGCGGCCTGCTCCTCCTCAAGATCGTCGGAAAAAAGATCCTCCAGCTCCTGCTCGAAATCCGCATCAAGCGAATCCGGGTCCAGCCCCTCGTTCTCGGGCTTGCCGGCGTTCAGCATGTCGTTGACATCAACGCTGTCGTCTTTGTGGGAGGGCGGTGGAGCCGGGGTCATTGATACCTCCGGAAGGCGGGATTTTGAAAAAGGGGAGCTGTCGCGGACAGCTCCCCTTGGGATCGGCCGTCAGACTACTTGTGGCAGTCCTTGCAAGCCACCGGGGGATTCTTCCCGGCCTTCTTCTCGTTCTTGTGGCACTGCAGACAAGAAGCATCGGACTTGCCATGGAAGGCGGCGTAGAAACCTGTCGGGTCCTTCTTGCCATCCTTGCTGAGATCGACCACGGAGTGGCAGCCATCAACGGAACAGCCGGTGATGGAGTCCTTGGAGTCGTTCGTGTGGTGACACACGAAGCAGTCAATGCCGAGGCCTTCGTGGGCCTTGTGCGGGAAGACAACCTCGGTCCGGGTCATCTCAACGCCATCAGGGGCCTTCATGGTCACGGTTTCCGGCACCGCGGCACCGGCGATGACCGCGGGCAGCGCGAAAACGCAAACCAGCGCGGCAACCATGAGACAGATCATCAGAGATTTTTTCATGTACCTACTTCCTCCTGTTGCATGAGTAAGAAACCGTCACACTCTCTACTGTGCGGGATAAATAAGTATCCCCCCCCTGTCAAGCAAGGGGTGCCATCGTAGACGGTTGGGTTTACCTGAAAATCACCTCGAAAGGCAAGGGGTTTCCATCCCGGCGGCACAACAGGGCAAGAGGGATTGCCGGTCAAAGGACCCTTCGCGCCCTCTGCGTCCGGGATTTTCGCGGGTCACTCCCCTCCCTTTTCCCGGCTCATGGCGTATTTGCGATGGTATCCGCGTGGGGTGAGCATACGGCCGCCCGTTGCGCGGGTGGCCGAGTTGCCCACGAGGAGCACGGTCTGCATGTCCACCCCGTCCGTGTCCACCGCGTCAAGGGTGGTCAGAATCACGCTCTGTCCCGGCCGATAGGCCCGGCCCACAACGCCCACCGGGGTTCCCGGGACACGGCTTCGGGCGATGACCGCAAGGGCTCTGGCCAGATGGTCGTCCCGCTTCCTGGAACGGGGGTTGTAGAGGGCGATGACGAAATCCGCCTCGGCGGCCAGCCGAAGGCGCTTCTCGATGACCTCCCACGGGGTAAGCAAGTCGCTTAAGCTGACAGAGGCGAAGTCGTGCATCAGCGGGGCGCCCAGCAGCGCCGCCGCCGCCGCAAAGGCGGGCACTCCAGGGACCACGGCGAAGGGCACAGAATCGAGCAGCCCCTCTGCCTCGAGGATTTCCAGGAGCAGCCCGGCCATGGCGTAGACGCCTGCGTCGCCGCTGCACACCATGACCGTACGCCGCCCGGCGCGGGCCGCCTCCACCGCCGCCCGTGCGCGGTCCACCTCGCCCGTCATGCCGGTGGAGATGACCTCCCTGCCCGCCAGCAACTCGGGCGGCACCAGCTCGATGTATCCCTTGTACCCGGCCACCACATCGGCCCGGGCGATGGCCGTATGGGCCGCCGGGGTCAGCAGGCTCACATCCCCCGGCCCCAGGCTCACGGCTGTCAGCATGATTCGCTCCTTGCCACGGCCAGCGTGACGTTGTCGGTTCGCGTCTTTTCCATGACCAACGGGCCGCCACGGGCCAGCAGGATGGCGGCGGCCTCGGCCACCGAGGCAGTGCCCATGCGCTGGCCCACCCTGGTCGAGGGATTGGGCACGTTCACCGCTGCCAGCCTCCGGGCATCAAAAAATTCAGGCACCACCCCCAGCGCGGCCGCAGCATCGAGCAGACCCGGTTCGTCGGCCTTGGCCCCCACGCTGCCCAAGCCGCCGATGCTCAGAAACGAAAGGTCCGCCGCCCGTAACGACTCGCGGACATGGGCCGAGATGGCCGCTTCTCCCACGCCCCGGCGGCAGCCCACCCCGAGCATGAGCACACGGGGATAGAGGCGTAGCGCCGCCTCGTCCGGGCAATCCCGGCGCCAGGAGACCCAGACGCCCGGCTCGCCGGAGCGCCACCGGGCCGGATCGTCCACCGCGACGAAATGGCTTTGGTTCCCTGTGCGCAGATATCCGCCCGGATCATGCAGTTGGAGTGCCTCGCCGCGCAGCAGGGCCGCGTTGACCGCCTTGACCCGGCCGAGATTGCCGATGGCCATGTTCCGCTGCCGGGCCAGCATGTCCAGCGAGGGCAGCCCGGCACAGTCCGTGGCCGTGGTGATGACCGCCTGACCGCCGCTGATGGCCGCGCAGCGCAGGGCCAGATCATTGGCCCCGCCCAGATGGCCCGAGAGCAGGCTGACCGCAAACCGGCCGTCCTGGTCCAGGCAGACCACGGCCGGGTCCGCGTCCTTGCCCCGCAGATGCGGCGCGATGCAGCGCACCGCTATGCCTGCCGCGGCCACGAACACATGCCCGTCAAAACCGTGAAAATGGCCGCCCACCAGATCCGCAAGGGAGTCGAAAGGCACATCCGTCCCTCGGACCAGACGCGGCGTGGCAAAGAGGACGCCGCCCGTCTCGCGGGCAATGCGCGAGGCCAGGGAATACCCCTGCCCGGTCAGGGCGTAGACGGCTATCTTGATGGGTTCGGGCATGGCCGCTCTCCCTGGCCGCCGCCCGACGAACCGGGGCAGACGGCCATCCCCGGTCAGAAGAGGACCTTGCGGGCCGCGTCCAGGGTCTTCTCGAAATCCTCGTCCGTGTGGGCAAAGGAGGTGAAGGCGCACTCGAATCCGGCGGGAGCGAGATAGACGCCCTGGGCCAGCATCTGCTGCCAGAAGGCGGCATAGGCGGCCGAATCGCATTTGCCTGACTCGATCATGTTGGTCACGGGCCCCTGCGAAAAATAGAGGGTGAAGGCCGAGGCGATGGTATTGAGAAACACGGCCTGGCCCTTGGAGGCCATGATGGCCGCCAATTCCTCGGCCAGGGCGCGGGTACGCGCCTCAAGCCCGGCGTAGTCGCATTCCCCAAGCCGCCTGAGGGTGGCCAGTCCGGCGGCCATGGCCACGGGGTTGCCCGACAGTGTACCGGCCTGGAACACGCCGCCCACCGGGGCCATGTGCTCCATGATCCCCCTGCGGCCCCCATAGCAGCCCACCGGGAACCCGCCCCCTATGATCTTGCCCAGGGTGGTCAGGTCGGGGGTGATGCCGAAACGCTCCTGCGCCCCGCCCCGCGCCAGCCGGAACCCGGTGATGACCTCGTCAAAGATGAGCAGTGCGCCGTGCTCGTCACACAAATCGCGCAACCCCTGGAGAAATCCCTCGGCCGGAAGAATCAGCCCCATGTTGCCCGCGGCAGGCTCCACGATGACGCAGGCGATCTCCTGCCCGCTGGCCTGAAAATGCGCCCGCACGGCCTCAAGGTCGTTGTAGTGCGCCAGCAGGGTGTGGCGGACGATATCCTCGGGGACGCCGGGGGTGCCGGGCACGGTGGCTGCAGCCGAACCGGCGGCGGCCAGGAAGGAGTCGGCGTGGCCGTGGTAGTTGCCGATGAACTTGACGAACTTGCTGCGGCCGGTATAGCCCCGCGCCAGCCGCAGGGCGGACATGGTGGCCTCGGTGCCCGAGGAGACCATACGCATCATCTCCATGGACGGAATGAGACGAGAGATTTCCTCGGCCAGCTCCACCTCGCCCAGGCAGGGGGCGCCGTAGCTGGACCCCTTGTCCACCGCACGATGGGCGGCGTCGGAAACGGCGGGGTCCTGATGGCCGAGGATCATCGGTCCCCAGCTCAGGACGTAATCGATATACTCGCGCCCCTCCACATCCCACATGCGCGCACCCTTGGCGCGATCGATGAAGATGGGCTCGGCGTTGACGTAGCGACAGGCCCTCAGCGGCGAGTTGACCCCGCCGGGCATCAGGGTCTTGGCCTTGGCGTAAAGCGCTTTGGAATCCATGGGCGGCTCCTATTTGAAATAGACCATGGAGGTCTTCTTGAGTTCCTTCAGGGACTTGAGCGTGCAATGATCGTCGATGCCGGTGATTTCGGCCAGTTCGGCCACCACCTCGTCGGTCTGACCGGGCCGCTCGCCGTGGATCATGGTGTAGACGTTGTAGGTCCACTCCGGGTAGGTGCGGCGGATGTAGCAATGGCTGATCTCGGGCCGGGCCGCGAAAAGCTCGCCCACGGCCTCGGTCCGTTCCTCGGGCACTCTCCAGGCGACCATGGCGTTATGGCCGTAACCCGCCTTCTGGTGGCGCAGGGTGGCCCCGAAGCGGCGGATGATCTTGCGCTCCTTGAGGTCGGCGAGCAGGTCGATGACGGTCTGCTCGTCCACTCCCGCCTGCTCGGCGATGCTCAGAAACGGCCTCTCGGTATCCGGCAGGTCCGTGCCCGCCAGGGCCAGGATACGCTCTTGTGTCTCGGTGAATCGTATTGCCATGGCTGTGCTCTATACCCGTCTGCGCCCGAGGATGCAACCGGGGCGTCTTGCGCCCGGCCTCGGGACTTGCCACGGGCGGCAGGCGCACGTATGCTCAAGGGCCATCAAGCAGAAAAGGAGTTTCTCCATGAAGATAGCCGTTCTCGGTGCCGGAGCCTGGGGCACCACCCTGGCCGACATGCTGGCCAAAAACGGGGTGAGCACCACCCTCTGGGCCCGCGAGCCCGATGTGGTGGCCGCCATCCGCGACACCCGTGAAAACAGCACTTTTCTGCCCGGCGTGCGTCTTTGCGACGCCCTGGCCGTGGAATCCGACCCTGAAACGGCCTTTGCCGGGGCCGACTATTTCCTGCTGGTCATCCCCAGCCAGTTCATCCGCCCTGCCCTGGAGGGGTTTCGCGACATCCTGCCCGACAATCCGGTCATGGTCTGCGCTTCCAAGGGCATCGAGCTTTCGACCCTGGCCCCCATGAGCCGGGTGGTGGCCCAGGCGCTGGACGGCAAGCATCCGCGTTACGCCTCCCTCTCCGGCCCCTCCTTCGCCGCCGAGGTCAGCGCGGGCATGCCCACCACCGTGTCGCTGGGCTGCGAGGACCACGAACTGGGCCATGAGCTCCAGTCCGCCTTCTCCACCCCGGCCTTTCGCGTCTACTTCACGCCCGACTATCGCGGCGTGGAGCTGGGCGGCGCGGTCAAGAACGTCATCGCCATCGCCGCGGGCATCTCCGACGGCCTGGGCTTCGGCCACGACGCCAGGGCCGCCCTGATAACCAGGGGACTGGCCGAGATGAGCCGCCTGGGTCAGGCCATGGGCGGGCAGGTGCGTACCTTCATGGGGCTCTCGGGCATGGGCGACCTGGTTTTGACCTGCACCGGCGACCTCTCGCGCAACCGGCAGGTGGGCCTCAAGCTGGGCCAGGGCATGAAGCTCGACGCCATCGTCGGGCAAATGAAAGCCGTGGCCGAGGGCGTCAAGACCACCAAGGCCCTGCACGACCTGGCCCGCAAGCTCGGCGTGGAGCTGCCCATCACCACGCAGGTTCACGCCATCCTCTATGAGGACAAGGACCCGGCCTGCGCTGTCAAGGATCTCATGAGCCGCGAGCTCAAAGATGAGTAATGGACGAATAACCGCCAAAGGAACCCCCATGCGCCGCCCCCCCCTCCTCCCGCGTCTGATGACCGCCCTGGCCGCGATATTGCTCGCCGCCCCGCTCCTGGCGGGCTGCGCCACCCAGTGGCAGAATCCCGACATCAAGGACTCCCACGAGGCCAAGGTGCGCTTTGACCAGGATTCCCGCGCCTGCGACGTGATCGCGGGCGAGCAGTACCCCCTGGACAAGAACCGGCAGTACAAGGTCTACAGCCAGTGCATGAACGACCGGGGCTGGCTGATCCGCGACGGCGAATACCGCTTCAACACCCGCACCCCAAAGGACTAGCGCCGCCCGCCGGAGGCAATTGATGGACACCCGCCCCGTTCTCGTGCTCGGCTCCACCGGCTATGTTGGGGGCAGGCTCGTGCCCCTGCTCCTCGAACGCGGCTTCACGGTCCGCGCCGCCGGGCGCAGCGTGGAGAAAATCCGGGCCCGCCAGTGGGCGGGCAATCCCAATGTCGAGATCGTCCGCGCCGACATGCACGACGCCTGGAGCCTGCGCAAGGCCTGCCGGGGTTGCCGGGCCGCCTTCTACCTCGTCCACTCCATGGCCCAGCCCGGCCGGGACTTCGCCGAGCAGGAGCGCGATGCGGCCTACAACATGGTCAGCGCTGCCCAGGGCTCCGGCCTTGAACGCATCATCTACCTCGGCGGACTGGGCGAGGATCTCGACGATCATCCCTTGTCCAAGCACCTGCGCTCCCGCGCCGAGGTGGGCCGCATTCTCTCTCTGGCCCCCTCTCGGGTGACCATCCTGCGGGCCGCCCAGATTCTCGGCTCGGGCTCGTCCTCCTTCGAGCTGGTCCGCTACCTGGCCGACCGGCTGCCGGTCATGCTCGCCCCCACCTGGGTCAAGACCCGCACCCAGCCCATCTCCATCCGCAACGTCCTGGGCTACCTGGTCGGCTGCCTGGAGAACGACGCCACCGCCGGACTGACGCTCGACATCGGGGGGCCGGACATCCTCTCCTACGCCGAGCTGTTCGATCTCTACGCCGAGGTGGCGGGCATCCCCAGGCGGCGCATCCTGGCCACGCCCTTTCTGTCGCCACGGCTCTCGTCCTTCTGGGTAAGCCTGATCACTCCGGTGCCCATGTCTCTGGCCCGCTCCCTTATCGAGGGCCTGCGCAACGAGGTCGTCTGCCGCGACGACACCATCCGCGAACTGGTGCCCCTGGAGCTGATCTCCTGCCGCGAGGCCATCCGCCGCGCCCTGGACAAGACCGAGCACCAGAAGGTGGAGACCTGCCTCTTCGACGTGGGCAGCGCCTGCCTGCCCGAATGGGCCTCCGGGGATGACCCCTCCTATGCGGGCGGCGCACGCTACGAGATGGGCTACAAGGCCCGGCTTCAGGGCGATCCGGCCAAGGTCTGGGCGCTGGTGGAGCGCATCGGCGGAGAGCAGGGATGGTACTACGGCGACCCGCTGTGGCGGCTGCGCGGCTTCATCGACCGGCTGCTGGCCGGACCCGGCATGTCCCGCGGCCGCCCGCGCCGGGACGAGTGTGTGCGCGTGGGCGATGCGCTGGATTGCTGGCGCGTATTGGCCAGCGACCCGGGCCGCAGGCTGCTCCTGCTGGCCGAAATGCGGCTGCCCGGCGAGGCCCTGCTCGAATTCCGCCTGGACACCCACTGGGAAAACGCGGTGGACATCACCATGACTGCGCGTTTCCTGCCCAAGGGGCTGGCGGGCCTCATCTACTGGTTCGCCATGTACCCCTTTCACGTCCTGCTGTTTCGCAACATGATCGAGAACATCTCGACCCAGGCCGGAACGCACATCTACTCCGGGCCGGAACGCATCGGAAAGGGGAAATGACCGACCGCGGAAACACGGGCCGTCTGCGCACGGGCCGGACCACCGGCACCTGTGCCACGGCCGCGGCCATGGCCGCCGTGGTCTTCCTGCGCACCGGGAAGCTGCCGGACTGCGTCGCTGTTCCGCTGCCGCCGGGCGGCCATCTCGATGTGCCCGTGGCCCGCTGCGAGCCGGAAGGCCACGCGGTGCGCGTCACCGTGATCAAGGACGGCGGCGACGACCCGGATGTAACCCACGGTTGCGACATACAGGCGCTGGTGGAAGTCGCGCCAGACAGATCACGGCACATGACCGTGGAAATTGAGGGCGGCATTGGGGTTGGCGTCGCCACCCTGCCGGGTCTGCCCGTGGCCGTGGGCCGCCCGGCCATCAACCCGGAGCCGCTACGCCAGATCGAGACCGGAGTACGCACCGCCGCGGGGCCTGATTTCGTCGGACGCATTCGGGTGATAATCGAGGTGCCTGACGGCGAGCGGCTGGCGGAAAAGACCATGAACCCGCGCCTGGGCATCAGGGGCGGCATCTCCATCCTCGGCACCCAGGGCGTCGTCAAGCCCTACTCCCACGACTCCTGGAAGGCCACGGTGGCCGAAGGGCTCGATGTTGCCCGCGCCCTGGGCCTCGACCACGCCGTCTTCACCACGGGCCGTCGCTCCGAGCGGCTCTATCTCGAGGCCAATCCCGACACCCAGCCCACGGCCATGATCCAGGCCGCCGACTTTTTCGCCTTCTCCATGGCTGCGGCTACGCAGCGCGGCTTTGTCCGGGTGACGTGGGCGCTCTTCTTCGGCAAGCTGGTCAAGCAGGCCCAGGGGCTGGCCTATACCCATGCCAGGAGCCATCCCGTGGACTTCGCCCTCCTGGCCGCCCACTGTGCCCAGGCGGGCTGCGCCCCGGCCCTTCTGCCCGCCATCCGCGAAGCAAACACCGCCCGGCAGGCCCTCGACCTGCTGCGGCCCGACCCGGCCCTGCCCGCCCTGCTGGCGCGGCTCACGGCCACAGCGGCCCAGGCTGCCCGGACCTTTGGCGGGAACCTTTGCGCGGTAGACCACGCGCTCTTCGACTATAACGGGGAGCGGCTGGCGTAAGCGGGGGCAGCCCTGTCGCCCTTGCAATCCTGTAGCGGAGGATTGCAAGGGTCCGAATCAGAACCCTGCTTCAAGGGGAGGCCAGACCAGGGCCTGGGTGGGGGTGTCGATGTCTGCTTTGGGCTGCTCGGCACGGGGGCGGCCGGAGACGCGAAGCTCCACATGACGCCCGCAGACGGTCAGCCGGTCCTCGGCGACCCACTGGATGGCCTGGGGATAGACGCGGTGTTCGAGCTTGAGGATGCGCGGGCCCAGCGCATCGCCGTCCTCGCCATCCAGGCAGGGCACGGCCGCCTGGATGATCACCGGGCCGTGGTCCATCTTCTCATCCACGAAATGCACGGTGCAGCCAGAGATTTTCACGCCATAGGCAGCGGCGTCGGCCTGGCCGTGGACACCGGGAAAGGCGGGCAGCAGGGCCGGATGGATGTTGACCACCCGGTGCGGGAAGGCCGAAAGGAATACCGGGGTGACAATACGCATGAATCCGGCCATCACCACCAGCCCGCGCCGGTCAACGCCAGCAGCCGCGATGGCCTCGGCCATGGCCGCATCAAAGGTCTCCCGCGAGGGAAAATCGGTATGCGTCAGCACCTTGGTGGGGATGCCGTGCTTCCTGGCCCGCTCAAGCCCGAAAGCGCCGGGCCTGTTGGAAACCACGAGCCTGATCTCGGCATCAAGCACGCCCTCCTCGATGCGGTCGATGATGGATTGCAGGTTGGACCCGCTTCCCGAAACGAGAACGGCTATGGGCAACGGCATGGATTCTCCAGAAAGAAAGCTTGGCGGCTCAGGCCGCGTGACCGGATTCGCCGCATCGGCGGCGCGTTCGCACTCATTGTCCCAATCCGCAGCGTTTTTCAAGGATTCTTTTCATTGCGACGGCCACGGCCACAGCCTTGGGCAAGAAAAATGGGGACCGGCAAAGACCGATCCCCCTTCACCTCGCCCAAGCAACGGCCCGATCATCCCTTGTCCGGTGCCACACTGCCCACCAGGGCGTCCACCAGTCCGGGGATGGTGTAATCCCCGGGCTCGATGGAGGGGGTGAAGCCGAAGCGGGCCAGGGTTGCTGACGTAACCGGCCCGATGGAGGCCAGCCGCACGTCCGGGTAGCGGCGCAGGGTCTCGGCAGGAACCAGTTCGAAGAAGTTCTCCACCGTGCTCGATGAGGTGAAGGTAACGTACTGGATGGCTCCCTTGTCCAGAGCGGCCGTTATTTCCTCGCCGGACTGCTGGACCAGCCGCGTTTCGTACACGGGCAGGACCGTGACCCTGCACCCCGCCTTCTTCAACTCCTCGGGCAGGACCTCGCGGGCCACCCTGGCGCGGGGGATGAGCACGTCCTGCCCCTGGATGCCCAGCGCCAGCAGCCCCTCGACCACGTGCTCGGCCACGTACTTGTCGGGCACAAAGTCCGGGATGATGCCCCGGGCCTTGAGCTCGTCGGCCGTGGCCGGGCCGATGGCCGCGATCTGCATACCGCCGAAGATGCGCGAATCAAGGCCGATGGCCGAAAGCTGCTCCCAGAAGAATTTGACGCCGTTGACCGAGGTGAAGACCACCCACTGATAGCGGGCCAGTTGCAGGATGGCCGTTTCCACCTCGGCGTAGTCATCGAGATGCTCCACGGCGATGGTCGGAAACTCGTACACGCAGGCCCCGTGGCCGCGCAGGATTTCCACCAGCCCGCTGGCCTGCTCGCGGGCACGGGTGACGACCACGCCCTGACCCAGCAGGGGCTTCTTCTCGAACCACCCGAGTTTGTCGTGCAGGGAGCACACTCCGCCCACGATGATGATGGACGGGGCCTTGAACCCGCGCTCGGCTGCGTCAGCGGCCACGTTCTCCAGGGTGGAGACAAAGGACTGCTGGTTGCAGCGCGTACCCCAGCGCACCAGGGCCACCGGGGTGTCGGCGGCCCGGCCGTTGCGCATCAGGTTCTCGGCGATCATGGGCAGGTTGCCCACGCCCATGTAGAAGACCAGGGTGGAGCTGGACTGGCCGTACACGGCCCAGTTATGGCCGGATTCGCCCTTGGTGGGGTCCTCGTGGCCTGTGATGAAACACACGCTGGTGGTATGGTCCCGGTGCGTCACCGGGATGCCCGCATAGGCCGCAGCGGCAACGCCCGCGGTGATGCCCGGCACCACCTCGAAGTCGATGCCCGCCTCCACCAGCTCCTCGGCCTCCTCGCCGCCGCGCCCGAACACGTAGGGGTCGCCGCCCTTGAGCCGACAGATGGTCTTGCCGCTCCTGGCCTTGTCCACGATCAGCTCGTTGATCTTGTCCTGGGGCAGGGTGTGGTCCCCGCCCTTCTTGCCCACATAGAGTATCTCGCAGTCGGGCCTGCACCACTTCAGAAAATCCGCGTTGGCCAGATAATCGTAGATCATCACATCACAGGTCTCGATGATCTCCTTGGCCCGCAGGGTGAGCAGGCCGGGATCGCCCGGACCGGCTCCGACGAGGAAAACGTTAGGCACTTACTGTCTCCACATTGTTTCCATACTTCGAATCAAATTCTGAGCAACTTAACACATGAACAGGAATTACTGTTTTTATTCTTCCGTTGTACTTGCTGATAAACAACTTATCCAATTGTTCTTTGACACCACTCAGATAAGCTGAAAGCGTCGATCCAGGTCCAGCATCATGCAAAAGAACAAAACTTTCACCCAGTTGTCTTTGAACAAAACGCTTCACCAAATCGTCCGCCTCGTGGTGTCGACACATGTCAACGAGAATAGCAGTTTTTGAATCCACATACTTGAATGGCAATGCGTCTGCGCGCAATAACTGCAGAAATCTGCCCATTGCCTTACAATACAAGTCTTCAAGCACATTGGGGTCAGCTCTCAACTGCTCCTCAGTATATCCCTGACGATATCCACGGACGATATCAGAGAATCTACCTGCCAGTCTTTTCATTTCGACAAAAACTAGGGTGTTGTCATTGATTAGCAACAATGCATCACACGATTTAGCCGCCCGAAATTTTCTCTCTTTGTAGCTATCTCCATCAAAGACTCTTATTGAGGACTCGCCGCAAGCTGTCTCAGAGATGTCCCCGAGAGACATCTCATCTAGAACACCTTCCCGCTGCAGATTGGCAAAGACATCTCTAAGAGTCATCTTCCCATGCCTTCAGTGTATCCAACAAAAACATCGGCTTAGCCATCTCCCGAGAAACTATTTCCAACTCCTGGTCTTCGACCAACCGAGAGAAGTTTCCCTCTTTCACCGAGTAGTAATAATTCACCTCTTCTCTCAACTTACGATCAGAAAACAGCTTCAACGCCTTAGACATATAGGGATTATGAGTAGTCACAAGGACTTTCAACCCATAGTCAGCCACCATGTCAACGATAAGTTCAGCGTAGTCGATTTGCCACTTGGGATGAAGATGAACCTCGGGTTCGTCAAGAATCAATATTCGTTCAGATTCAGCAAGTCCCAACTCCATAAACCGCTGGAGAAAACCAAAGCTCTGTATCCCTGTAGCGGTACTGAAAATGGGATAAAATTCATCACCTCTCTGGAACATAGGAGAATTGTTTTCAAACACTATTCTCCCTCCGACTATCTTCTTGATACGCTCCTGCAAATCATCAAGGCGCTCTCCACGGCCAGGCACGCTACCGTTCAGTTTCGAATAAATATCAAACTGCGTAAAAGGATATTGAATCGGAAAATGATCACCAACATCGACAGCTTTTGCACGTTCAGAAGCAATCCCTTGATATGTATTGAACAACTGCCAGACGAGCGGCGTGTCAATAAAGGTTGCATCCTTGATGCCTCCAAGAAATGGATCTGCCGGGCAATCATATGCTGCGATATACCCGTCGTCCGATATTTCGACAGTACAAAATGGTTCAGAGAAAACGCCGCCCTTAAGCTCTATTAAGCCTCGCCGGGAATCTTTGCCAAATACCAAGTTTAATACAGTCCTAAGCGTCTGCTTTCTTGCGATATCTTCATTAGGTTTATTCCGTGCGATCCTGGCCGCTTTAATAAGCGAAAAAAGCAACTTGCCTATCGTGCTTTTCCCGCTGTCGTTCTCACCAGAGACAACAGTCAGCCCATCCAAAACAATACTGGCATCCCGTATTGGCGAAAACCCCTTAATACTAAACTTCATGGCGAACCTCCCTCAGTAGGGGCAGTAACACATGCCAAACATATCATAAACTGTTATCGTAGTGAAAAAAACCGCCCTACCCCATCACGCTCTCAAGACGGGCCTTGAGTTGGGTGAGCTTGGTCCGCTCCTCTTCCATTTCGGCCAGCTTGCGCTTTTCGCCCTCCACCACCTCGGGGGGGGCGTTGTTGACAAAGCCGGGGTTGGCCAGCTTGCCGGACACGCCCTTCATGGTCTTGTCGAGCTTGGCCAGGTTCTTGTCCAGCCGGGCCAGCTCGGCCTCGAAATCCACCACGCCTTCAAGGGGCACGAAGAGTTCGTTGCCCTGGACCACGGCCGCGCCCGAGGCCTTGGGGCCTTTGACGTCCGGGCCGAGGGTCACGTTTTCGATGCGGGCCAGGAAGCGGATCAGGTCCAGGGTGGATTCGAGCACGAGCTTGTCCGCGTCGCAAGCCGTACGCACCAGCAGGTCGAGCTTCCTGGCGGGCTCGATGAGCAGCTCGGTGCGGATGTTGCGGATGCCGGAGACCACGCCCATGAACAGCTCCATGCGGGCCACGGCCTCCGGGTTCAGGCAATGGGGGCGCGGCGCCGGGAAGGGCAGGATGGCGATGTCGTCCGGGCGGTCGTCCCCTGCCGGGCGGGGCAGCACGGACCATATCTCCTGGGAGATGAACGGGGCCACCGGGTGGAGCAGAACCATGGTCTCGGAGAGCACGGTCCAGAGCACCCGCTGCGTTGCCGCCTTGACCGCCTCGTCCTCGCCGTAGAGGGCCGGCTTGATCATCTCCAGGTACCAGTCGCAGAATTCGGACCAGATGAACTTGTAGAGGGTCTGGGCCACCTCGTTGAAGCGGTAGGCTGCGGTGGCCTCGGCCACGCTGGCCTTGACCTCCTCCAGCCGGTGCAGAATCCAGGCATCGGCCAGGCTTGTGGCCTTGTCGAGGGGGACCGCAGGGATCTCGTCGGGCAGGTTCATCATGGCGAACCGGGCCGCGTTCCATATCTTGTTCATGAAGTGCTTGTAGCCCTCAATGCGCGCCTCCGAGAGCTTGATGTCCCGGCCCATGGCCGCGAAGCTGGTCAGGGTGAAGCGCAGGGCGTCGGCCCCGTATTTTTCGATCATGTCCAGCGGGTCGATGACGTTGCCCGTGGACTTGGACATCTTCTTGCCCTTTTCGTCGCGCACCAGGGCGTGGATATAGACATGGTCAAAGGGCACCCGCTCCATGAACTGGAGCCCCATCATCATCATCCGCGCCACCCAGAAGAAGAGGATGTCGAATCCGGTGACCAGACAGGAGGTTGGGTAGTAGCGGGCCAGCTCGGGCGTCCTTTCGGGCCAGCCCAGAGTGGAGAAGGGCCAAAGCGCGGACGAGAACCAGGTGTCGAGCACATCCTCGTCCTGGATGATGTTGCGGCTGCCGCAGGATTCGCAGGCGCCGGGGTCGTCCATGGACACGGTCAGTGCGCCGCACTTCTCGCAGGTCCAGGCCGGGATGCGGTGGCCCCACCATATCTGGCGCGAGATGCACCAGTCGCGGATATTGTCGAGCCATTCGTAATAGGTCTTGGCCCAGTGCTCGGGAAAAATCTGCGTCTGCGCGGGCACGGCGGCGCGGGCCTTCTCGGCCAGGGGCTTCATGGACACGAACCACTGGGTGGAGACATGGGGCTCAATGACCGACTTGCAGCGGTAGCAAGCGCCCACCGAGTGATCGTGGTCGGCCACCTCCATCAGCAGCCCCTCGTTCTTGAGGTCCGTGAGGATGACGGTGCGAGCCTCTTCCTTGTGCAGACCGCGATAGCGCTCGGGCGCGTTTTCGTTGACGTTGCCGTCCTCGTCGAGGATGGACAGCACTTCAAGGCCGTGCTTGCGGCCCAGCTCCCAGTCATTCATGTCGTGAGCGGGCGTGACCTTGAGACAGCCGGTGCCAAAGGCCACGTCCACGTAGGCGTCGCCGATGATGGGCAGCTTGCGGCCAACCAGCGGCAGCACGGCCTCCTTGCCGATGAGGTGATTGAAGCGGTCGTCCTCGGGGTTCACGGCGATGGCCGTGTCGCCGAGCATGGTCTCGGGCCGGGTGGTGGCCACGATGAGGTGGCCCGAGCCGTCGGCAAGGGGATATTTGACGTGGTAGAGGTGGCCGGGCCGGGGCTCGTGCTCCACCTCGTCGTCAGCCAGGGCGGTGTGGCAGCGGTTGCACCAGTTGATGATGTAGTCGCCCTTGTAGATGAGTCCCTGCCGGTACAGCTCGACAAACACCTTGCGCACGGCCCTGGCGCGTTGCTCGTCAAAGGTGAAGCACTCGCGGGTCCAGTCGACGGAAGCGCCCATGCGCCTGATCTGGCTCAGGATGTGGTCGCCCTTTTCCTTCTTCCATTCCCACACGCGCTCAATGAATTTTTCGCGGCCGAGGTCGTGGCGGCTTTTGCCCTCTTCCTTGAGCTGGCGCTCCACCACGTTCTGGGTGGCGATGCCCGCGTGGTCCGTGCCCGGCACCCAGAGCACGTTGCGCCCCCGCTGGCGGTGGAAGCGGCACAGGATATCCTGCAGCGTCAGGTTCAGGGCGTGGCCCATGTGCAGCACACCAGTGACGTTGGGCGGCGGGATGACGATGGAATAGGCCTCGCCCGGACCGTCCGGGTCCGGGGTGAAGGTTTTGTCCGCCTCCCAGCGGCGCTCCCATTTTTCCTCGACATCCCAAGGCTCGTACGCCTTGGCCAGTTCCTTGCGGGCCATGTTTGCCTCCGGCGGCCAGGGAACCTTTTGGAAAAGGTTCCCTGGACCCTCCAAAACTTTTTTGCGCCACGCCGCCTGTCGGGCTGACCTTCATCGAAGACGACGGAAGGCGGCGTGGAGGGGGGTTCGGTATCGGTGCTGCCACGGTGACGCGAACAGACAGGAGGGGAAGAGAAAACCGGAAGCTTGGAAGAAACTTTTTCAAGAGTTTCCTCCCGGATATCCGAAATCCGCCCTTCTCCCCTTGCAGTCACGCCAGCCGGTTGGTAGCGTGCGCACTACCCTTGTCGAGGCAGCAGATTATGTCAAGCATACACATATATTGGGACGAGTCCCACTTCTGGGGCCTGCTGGCCGCACGCGCCCTTGAGTCATGGGGCGTTCCCCACCGTCTGGTACGCGGCTTCGAGATAGCCGATGGAGTGCTCGCTGGCAAGTCCGGCGAGCCACCGCGCCTGCTCATCGTCCCGGGCGGCCGGGCCAAGGGCAAGACGGACAGGCTGGGCCTGCGCGGCATGGACGCCATCTGCGAATTCGTCCATGGCGGAGGCACGTACCTCGGCTTTTGCGGCGGGGCCGGGCTGGCCCTTACCGGCCCCTACGGCCTCGGCCTCTCCCCCTGGACCCGCAAAGGATACACCAACCGGCTGCATCATTTTCTCTCCGGCCATGTCCATGTCTCCCTCAATGCGGAGACCCCCCTGGTGCCCGCGGACATGATCGCCAACGACACGGACCCCATGCTCCCGGTCTGGTGGCCGGGCCGATTCGATCCCGTGGACGACTCGGTCACGGTGCTGGCCCGCTACGGCAAGCCCGGCCCGGACTTTTGGGTGGCGGACCTCAACCTCGCCACCCTGCCTCAGGGGACAATGAACGACTGGGAGAATCTCTACGGCATCCATCTGGACCCCGGCTTCATGGAAGGCGCACCCTGCGTCACGGCCAACGATTTCGGTGCGGGCCGCGTCATCCTGAGCTACGCCCACCTGGAAACGCCCGCCTCGCCTCATGCCAACCGCTGGCTGACGCACCTTCTCGCCCAAAGCCTCGCCAACGGGCCGACCCCGGACCCCGGAGCGGGGCCGGTGCCGGCCTGGAACGTCGCTTCCCTTCCCGCGGTCTGGGACGACCCGGCGCTCCTGGCCGCACGAAAGGCCATGGAACGTGTTATCGCCACCGGCACCAGCCACTTCCTGCTTTTCTGGCGGACCCCCTGGCTGCTGGGCTGGCGGCGCGGCCTGCCCGGCGCGGGCATCAACGCCCTCTACTCGCTCATTTGCGAGGCCATGGCCCGCGAGCCGGGCGACAAGGCCCTGGCCTTCTGGCGCACCCGCTCGCCCGGATTCACAATCCTGATGGACCTGCTGACACGGGGACTGTCCGGTTATCTGCTGGCAGAGCGGCTGTCCATGACCATGTTTCATTCCGCACCCGACGCCGTTTCGATCCAGGGGCTGCGCGAGCAGCGTCGCGCCCTGTTCGGCCTGCCCCCCGAGCCGGGCGGCATCTATGCCGATCTGGCGGCAACGCTGGAGGAATTGTACTGGCTCCTTTCGCGCCCGGATTCATCCGATGAATAAAGGCGGGCCAAGTTGCCATCGGCGTGGAGCGTGTGTTACGAAATGGCCATACTCATCGGTGAATTATTGCGGCAGGGGGGACACTTGATCGGACACACTGACACCCCGAACCCGGACCTCTGTACCGGGGCAGCGGACCGCCACGCCGTTTCTCCTCGCAGCGGGGAGGCGTGATGGACGGCCCCCGCGACGCCCAGTTCCGTTTCGCCATGTCCGAGGACGGCATGAAGCTCGGCGTAAGCCGCTACTTCCCGCCTCAAGGCGCGGGAGAGGGGCCGTCGGTTGCGCTGCTCAAGCGCCAGGTGGCCGAGGCCGGGGTGCGTCTGCCCGTTGACGAGGAGGCGGCCCGCCGCGTGGTGGACGCCATCCAGCGCGACGAAGAAATCCGCCGCATCGTGCTTGTGCGCGGCATTGATGTTCAGGAACCGCGAAACGCCTCCCTGGTGGCCCTGGGCAACCTCGATTTCCCAGTCTTTCCGGGCGACCGTTTCGCCCGCAAGCATCCGCCGCGCCGCGCCCGCGACGGCGAGACCATCGACGGCCGCGTCACCACCCCCAAGGAACATTTCGAGCCCGAAGACATCAAGGTCACCGTGGGCGCCAACGTGGAGTTCGACTCCCTGACCAACGCCTACGTCTCCACCGTTTGGGGCATGGCCCGGCTGCACGAGGGTACGCTCGGCGTGGATCCGCTCACGCATATCTCCGAGGACGCCAGGATCGTCAAGGCCACGCTGCACCACAGGGATTTCCGGGGCCAGCCCGTCACAGGAAAGCGGGTGGAGAAGGAATTGCGCGACATGGGCGTGGTCATCGACATCGACCTTGAGCGCCTTGAGGCCCTGCTCGCCCAATCCAAGGAGCAGGGCCAGCCCTTGCCAGATCAGGTGCTGGTGGCGGGCAAGCCCCCTGTTCCCGGACGGGACGGCTGGCTTGAGCTGCTGGTCTCGACCCGCGAACTGGCCGGGACCGAAGACGAATCAGGGCGTCTCGACTTCCGCGACCGCGGAACCCATCCCATGGTGGAGGCCGAGCAGGTCGTTGCCAGACTGCACCCCCCCACCTCGGGCGAGGGAGGCATCGACATCTACGGCAAGACCATCCCCCCCGGCCGGGGCAAGCCCATGGTGGTCCGGCGCGGGGAGAACATCGACGTGCTCGATGACGAGATCACCTTCATCTCCCGGGCCAGAGGGGTCATGTCTCTTGAGGGAAATGTCCTTTCGGTCACGGAGTGCCTGCTGATAAACGGCAACGTGGACCTTGGCACCGGCAACATCACCCTGGAGTACGGTTCGGTCAAGATCCTGGGCTCTATCCACGCCGGGTTCTCGGTTTCCGCGCCAAAACACGTCATCGTGGCCGGGTCCATCGAGAGCGCCACGGTATCGGCGGGCGGCAATATCGAGGTCTCCGGCGGCATCCTCATGCCCGATGGCGGAACCGTGCGAGCCCAGGGCTCGGTATCCTGCGCCTACGCCACCAACGCGCGCATCCGCGCTGGCGGCGACGTGATCATAGCCAACGACATCACCAACTCGGACATCCGCGCCGAGGGCCGTCTGCAGGGCACCCGGGGCAAAGGCCACGTGCAGGGGGGCAAGATCGTCACCGGCAGGGGCATGGAAATCAAGGAACTGGGCTCGGAACTGGGCGTGACCACCGTGGTGGGCATCCAGATACACCATGATGGCGATGACACTCTGCGGGCCGAACGCAAGCGGCTCAAGGAGGCCATCCGCAAGATCGACGACGCCCTGGGCAGCGACCAACCCAAGGTCATCCTAGCCCGCACCCGACCCGAAAAGCGTGCGGCCGTGGCAGAGGTCATCAAGCACAGAATGACGCTGGTAAAGCGGCGCAAAGCCATTTCCGAGGAGATCAACCAGCGCATGTTGGCCCGCCAGGAGGAGCTTGCCGGGGTCAGGATCAGGGTCCACCGGCTCATTCATCCCGGCGTGGTCGTGGTCATCGGCTCCAAGAAACTCGCCATCACGCGGCGCACCGAGGCCGCCACCATCACCTGGGATACCCGCACCGGGGAGATCGTCCTCGGCTAGCCTCCCGCCGTTTGCAGCGCCAACCCCTTTGGCGTAGGGTCGGGGCAACGCCAACCCCAAGCACAGGAGGCCCCATGGCTGACCCGACAATTCCCACCGAAGCAGGACGCGGAGATATTCTCAAACGGCTCCTGATCACCATTGCCTGCCTGATCTTTCTGAAGGTGGTCCGCCTGCTCGTCCAGCTCGCCGCTGTCTTTCAATTCCTTTTCCTGCTGGCGGCCAAACGACACAGCGAACCCCTGCGCCGCTTCTGCAACGCCCTCTCGGGCTACGGCTACCGGCTCATGCGCTACGCCACCCTCAACGACAACGAACGGCCCTTCCCCTTTTCCCGGTTCCCGGACGACGGCGAGTGGGAAAAACCGGCGCAAAGGGTGACCTTCAAGTGACCATTCCGAACAGCCATCGCTTTTTCCGCAACACCGAGTGCCGGTACTTCCCCTGCCACAAGACCGACCGGCCCGAGGAATTCAACTGCCTTTTTTGCTTCTGCCCGCTCTACTTTCTCGATGACTGCGGCGGCCAAGGCGTCCTGCTCGACTCAGGGATCAAGGATTGCTCAGGCTGCATGGTGCCCCATGCGCCCGACGGCTACGACCTCGTCATGTCCCGACTGCGCGGGGAATTTGACGCCATCAAACGCGAAAGCGCCAGACGCACGCAGCGTGAAACAGAGGAAAAGGGCGAAGAGTGACGCCGGAGGCTATTTTTTGGGCACCGTGGCGTGTGCGATAAAACAGTCGAACTCTTGCACCAGCCGCGCACGCTCCCTGCCTTGCAGCCGCTCTCGCGCCTCGGGGTCGAGATCCCTATTCTGAAACCGCGACAGGGAGACAAAGCACAGCTTGACCCGGTCCAGCTCCTCGTGCTGCTTCTGCTTCCAGAAGTGATAGGCCAGAATCTTTGCCGCGCTCTTGATGGTGGTCTTGTCGCAGGGCAGCGCGGTGTCGTCCAGCGGATGCTCTGCGCCGTCCTCGACCAGGGGCAGCACCCGCAGCATGACATCCTTGGAACGCTTGAGGGAGCCAGGGCTGATGCGATAGACCGTGACCTTGCGGCGGCCCAACAACCACTTGAGCAGGAACAGCGCCCCGGTTCCGGCACCCAGGAGAAGCAGGGTGTCGGCATCCATCATCTGCCCCACCCCGCCCCGGCACATCGGCCGGACGCCTTGGGTCCGATGGCATCCAGCCGCACTGATTCGTGTTTTCGCTCCATGGCATTCATCCCTTGCGCGTCAGATAGGGCCTGAGATTGAGACGGTAGGACGCAGGATCAGCGCATTCAAGGATTTCAAGATCCCTGTTGCCCAAGGCCTGGGCTGCGGCCAGATCCACCAGCTCGGCCGGGATGGGACGCAAGTCCTCGTCGAGGATGATCTTGATCTTGGGCATCAGCGGCAGGGAGGGATTGGACTCGTAGACCACGCCGTAGAAGCCGGTATTGAGCCTGACCAGACTGCCCGAGGGAAAGATGCCCAGGCATTTGATGAACCGCTGGACCTCCACGGGGTCGAAGTCCTGCCCGCGCATGCCATACATGATGGCCAGGGCCTTGTTGGGCAGAATGGCGTCCTTGTAGGAACGGTCGCTGGTCAGGGCGTCGTAGACATCGGCCAGACTGATGATGCGGGCATAGGGCGCAATGTCCCTGCTCGTCAGCCGTTCGGGATACCCCGAGCCATTGAACTTCTCATGGTGGTCGCGCACGGCTTCGAGCACGTCGTCGGTCACTTCGCCCTGGCGGGCCAGGATGTCGCAGCCGTATTCCGGGTGCCGCTTGACCTCGGCGAACTCCGTCTCCGTAAGCCTCGCCCGCTTGTTGATGATGCGCGAGGGCACGGCGGTCTTGCCCAGATCGTGCATCATCCCGGCAAGGCCCAGCCGGACCAGCTCCTCGCGCCCCAGCCCCAGGTACTCGCCAAAGACCACGGCGATGGCCGCCACATTGATGCAATGGGCATAGGTGTAGTCGTCGTAGTCCGAGAGCTTGGAGAGACACAGCAGGGTGTCGGGATTGCGGATGGCGGAGTTGACGATGGCGTCCACGGTCTCCACCGATGCCTCGTAGTCCACCTTGCGGCCGAGCTTGACATCGTGGATGATGCGTTTGGCGTGGTGCATGGCCTTGTCATAAGTGACGCGGGCCACTTCCATCTCCTGCTCGAAGGGCACCCTGGGCCTGGGCGGCGGCACCTCGACCGCTGTCCCGTCCGGCCCGGCCACCAGTCCGTCGAGCCGCCGGTCCATGACCTCGCCCCCCTCACCCACCTGGATAAAGGCATGCAGGTAGCCTTGGGCGCGGATGTCCTCGACCTCGCTTGAGGACTCGATTACTCCGGGCCGGGTATAGAGAAACGGCAGGTGTTCCCATACCTCGCTTGAGAGCCTGACCACCTCCATGCCCGGCCGCAACTCCTCCACGGAAACCTTCCGGATCATGGGCGTCGCCTCCGGTCCGGCTTCCAAGGTATATCTCCCACCAAAACGAGGTGAAGCGTCAGGTCCATTCCAGCCTCTTTCCATCCAAAAGGTCAAAACAGCACTCCCCAGGGCCGCTCCTTCCCCCATCCCGGTTCCGCGACCAGGAATTAGCTGCAATATACCTTGCCATACGCTGCGTTGTCGACAAAAGAATCCCCCGCCGGACCCTTTGGGGCTCAGAAAATCACGGCCTCGAACCAGAGAATCGTGGTGGCCGGCTCGCGCCATGCGTCACGCGGAAGTCCCGCCTTGTGGCAGGTCTGGGCCAGAAAGGTCTCGCGATCCCAGCCCCACTCCACCGGCACCTGGGGCAGCAGCAGCCCCGAGCGGCCGTCGCGGGACATGATCAACCCGTGGCGGCCCACCTCCACCAGAGCCGGGTCCGGGCAGGATTCGATGGGGCCGAGCACGGAAATTTCGTACTCCACCACTTCAAATTCGCCGGGTGTCAGCGGCGGGAAACGCGGGTCCTCAAAGGCCGCCGACCGGGCCATGTCCCACACGGTGCGATACAGTTCTCCCGAGCCGCGCACGTTGCCGATGCAACCCCGCAACGAACCGCCGAGCTTCAGGGTGACAAAGGCTCCCAGCCGCTCGCGCAGGGTCGGCGTGGGCGGCTGGGGCGGCTCTCCGCTTTCCCCGGCCGGATTCAGACGCGAGGCGATGGACAGCCGCACGAGATCGCGCAGAAAGGTTTTTTCCTCATCGGTCAATGCAAAGCGAAACACCTTTGCCATCACTCCTCCTTGGATGTACGAACCGGGGGCACGAACAGCATGCCAGCCAGCCCGAGCACGAAAAGCACGATGACCGAGGCCATGCCCACGCGCTGGCTGCCCGAGGCCAGGGTCAGCCAGCCCACCAGTAGCGGCCCGGCAAACGAGGTCAGCTTGCCCGAAAGGGCGAAAAGGCCGAACATTTCCCCGCGCACCGCCTCGGGCGCCAGCCGGGCCAGATATGTGCGGCTCGACGCCTGGACCGGCCCCACGAAGATGCCCACCGTCAGGCCGAAAACCCAGAACCACGTCTGGCTTTCCACCAGCAGCATGCAGGTGCCGGGCACAATGAGTCCGACAAGGGAGGCGATGATGGTCGTTCGCGATCCGGCCCGGTCGTCAAGCCAGGCAAAGGCGGCCGCCCCGAGACCTGCGGTGATGTTCAGCCCGATGCCGAAGACGATGACCTGACTCGGGGTCATGCCGAAGGTGCCCGCTGCGTAGATGCCGCCAAAGGCAAACATGGTGGTCAGGCCGTCGTTGTAGAGCATCCGCGCCAGCAGGAACACCGCGATATCGCGGTACTCGCGCACCCGGCCCAGGGAATCGCGCAGTTGGGCAAGCCCTTCGGACACGGCCCGGCCCAGGCCCACGCCCCTGGATGGAGCATCTGGGCAGAGCAGGAACAGGGGAAGGCAGAAGACGAGATACCACAGGGCGGTCAGGGGCATTACCGCCCGGACGTGTTCGGCCTCGGTGCGCGGCAGGCCGAACCAGGCGTCGGGCTCCACGAAGCCATACAGGGCGACGATGAGCAGGATCAACCCGCCTCCGTAGCCCAGCCCCCAGCCCCATCCAGACCAGCGGCCCATGGCGTCGGACCGGACCAGTCCGGGCAGCATGGCGTTGTAAAAAATCATGGCGTATTCCGAGCCGATGGTCCCCAGCCCGGCCAGCAGCAGCGCAAGCCAGACATAGGAGGGGTCCGGCCGGACAAACCAGAGGCAAGCCGTGGCCGCGATGCACAGAGCGGTGAACACCGCCAGCCAGGGCTTGCGCCCCCCGCTACGGTCCGCCACCGCGCCGAGCAGCGGGCCGCCCAGGCCGATGACCAACCCGGCCGCGCCCATCATGTTGCCCCACAGGGCCGTGCCCAGGGTCTCGTTCTCGGCCACAGCCCTGGCAAAAAAGGCTGCAAAAACAAAGGTCTGGACCAGGGCGGCGAAACCGGAGTTGGCCCAGTCGTAGAAGGCCCATGCCCACAGGGCGCGCCGGGACGCGGATTCCGGCCGCGCATCGTTACTCTGCCCTTGAACGCTGTGCATGGCGCGTGGCACGGCCTGACGGCCCCTTAGCCCGTCCCGCCGGGTTCGCGACCCAAGGCGCGGCCAAAGTCAGCACCTTTGCCCGACATCCCACCGGATCCGCCGCCGCAGGCGCGAACAAAGGCCGCGGCCATGGACGGACAACTGCCGAAATGGAGGTGGACATAGGAACCGAGCGTATTGCCCATCACAAACCCCTCGGGGGTGTCGAGGGCGCCCTTGCGTCCGCGCATGGCATACACCGCGGAAAGCGATGGATGGTCCAGCCCCTCGCGGATGAAGGAATAATGGAACTCATGCCCCCTGGCCGTCACCCCGGCCGGACCGAGCAGTGTGGCCGCCCCGGTGGATACTTCACGATACCCCAGAGCGCGGCGGCATTCATCCATTTCCGCCCGCAGGGGAAAGACCCCGGACATGGCGTAGCGTCCCCGGCCGGTGGCCAGATCGTTCATCAGGTACATGAATCCGCCGCATTCGGCGTAGACCGGATGCCCGGCCTCGCAAAACTCCCTGATCTCGCGGCGCAACCGGGTGTTCTGCCCCAGCTCGAAGGCGTATAGCTCGGGATAACCGCCACCCAGATACAACCCCTGGATACCCGGAGGCAGGTGCTCGTCCTCAATGGGCGAAAACTCCACCAGCCGTGCTCCGGCCTGACGCAAAAGCCGCAGGTTTTCCTCGTAATAAAAGCAGAAGGCCGCATCCCTGGCCACGCCGATGGTCACGGTGCCAAGCTCGGGTATGGGCTCGAAGGGCGGCACGGCCTCCACGGCAGGCAGCCCGGCCAGCAGGGCGTCCATGTCCAGGCCCGACTCCACCCAGTCGGCCAGCCGCTGGTAGCGGTCCGGCCCGTCCGGGTCGTCCCCGGCAGCGACCAACCCCAAATGGCGCGAGGGCACCGCCAGGGTCTCGTCGCGAGGCAAGCAGCCAAGGACAGGAACATCGGGCAGCAGGGTCATGGCCTCCCTGAGCAGTTCCGCGTGGGACTCGCTGCCCACCCGGTTGAAGACCACCCCGGCGAGGGGCACGGCCGGATCGAAACGGGCATAGCCCGAGACCATGGCAACGGCGGAGCGGGCCATGGAGCGGGCATCCACCACCAGGATGACCGGCAGCCCGAGGGCCCTGGCCAACTGAGCCGTGGAGCCCTCCTCGCCAATGCCGGAGATGCCGTCGAACAGCCCCATCACCCCTTCGACCACAGCCACGTCGCATCCGGCGGCATAGCGGTTGAATATCTCGCCATTGGTTTCGCTTGCGAGCATCCAGCCATCAAGATTGTGGCTGGCCACCGGCTGGCCGCCGCGGGCGCAGGCCAAGGCATGGTGGCCGGGGTCAATGAAGTCCGGGCCGCACTTGAAGGGCTGCACATGCAGGCCGCGGCGAGCCAGCGACGCCATCATCCCCAGCGAAACCGAGGTCTTGCCGCAGCCGCTGTGCGTCCCGGCTATAAGAAAAGCCTTGATGGCCGTCACGTTCTCTCCACGAACCGGGCCGGAGCAAAACCCTGGCCCACTGTTGAAAAAGTCGTTTTCTCATGCTGTGCAACAAAGTTCGAGTGCAAGACGCGAGGATTTGATCCTTCTGAAGCGAAGCAGCAATCGGACATGCTGAACAGCCGGTCAGCCCAGGTTCTTTCTGGTCATGTACTCAAGCATCTTCCGGCCCTCGGCATGATCCGGGGCCAGCTCAAGACATCGCGTCACTCCTTCAAGGGCCTTGGCGAACTCACCCCGCTCGAACTGGGCGCGAGCCATGTTGTACCACAGGTTCTCGTCGTTGCCGGAAATCTCGATGGCCCGCCGGTAATAGTCCACGGCCTGGCCGAAGAGCTTCTTCTTGCGCAGCTCGATGCCGTATTCGTTGAAGAGGTGCTTGTGCTCGTCGGCAAAGGCCGAGTCAATGCCCAGGATACGGTCGAAGACCTGCTTGGCCTTGTCGGTCTCGTCGCGGGCCAGCAGACACAGCCCTATGCCGAAGTTGGCGCGGACGTTGCGCTCGTCCAGGTTCAGGGCATTGGCGTACTCGTATTCTGCGGTGAAGTTTTCGCCGCGCTTGCGGAACTTGTCGCCACGGGCCACGGCCTTTTGCACCTGACGCAGATTGCCCATCACCTCCTTGAAGAGCTGGGGCACTGGCAGGTAATCGGACAGCAGCTCGTCGCGGGTGATGCGCTCCGCCGGGCCGTAGGGCACGTTCTTCTGGTTGAGACCCTGCATCTCCACCCAGGTTTCGTTCACCTGCCGGGCAAAATACAGCGCCGTCTGTTGCACCCGCTTGGTCGTGGTGCCGGTACCGATACGGGCCATGCGTTCGATGGAAAACACTCCCTCGATGAATCCTTCGGGGCTGGTCATGTTCATGGCTTGTCGCTCGTCTTGTTGTTGTGGCAGACCCCACCGGGTCTGCGCCCATTCTACACGGATTCGTCCGCGATGAGAAGAACTTCGAGCCACAAAGCCCGCCCCCAAGCCCTGTCGGCCGGATCAGGACCCGATGGAGCCGCCTGCCAGCAGATCATGCACCTCTGCGGCGGACATGGGCCGATAAAAAAGGAATCCCTGCACGAAGCGGCAGCCCTCGTTTTCCAGGAAGGCCAGCTGGGCCGGGGTCTCCACGCCCTCGGCCACCACCTTGAGCCCCAGGGACTTGCCCAGGGAGAAGACCGTGCGAACGATGGCCTGACTGTCCTGATTGCCCTCGACTCCGTCGATGAAGGAGCGGTCCACCTTGACCACGTCTATGGGAAAACGCTGCAGATAGGAGAGGGAGGAATACCCTGTGCCGAAATCGTCGATGCAGACCCGGGCGCCGAGGGCCTTGAGCTGCCTGAGCACCTCCTCGGCCTTGGCCGGATCGTCCATGAGCGCACTCTCGGTGATCTCGATGTTGAGAGCGCTGGGATGCAGGCCCGAGTCAGTCAGGGCGCGGGTGACTTGATTCAGCAGCATGGGCTGGCCGAAATGCTTGCCCGAAATATTGATGTTGAGCGTCAGCAATTCCCCCATATGGGGGCCGAACCCTATCTGCCATTGCTTGACCTGCCCGCAGGCCTCGGCCAGCACGAAATTGTCGATGGCGTAGATCAGCCCCGTGTCCTCGGCCAGCGCGATGAAATCGCCGGGCATGATGGTCCCGTGCTCGGCATGCCGCCAGCGGACCAATGCCTCGAACCCGCAAACCTTGCGGGTTTCGAGACAGACAATGGGCTGGTAGGCCACCTCGAACTCGCCCAGATCCACGGCGCGACGCAGATCGGTCTCCAGCGCCATGAGTTTCAAGGCTTGATCGTGCATCTTCTGGTTGAAGACCTTGAAACTCGATTTGCCCCGCTCCTTGGCCCGGTACATGGCCGTGTCCGCGTCGCGCAGCAGGGCCTCGGGCCGGTCATAACCATCGGTCTTGAGCACCACGCCCAGCGAGGCCGAGGTAAAAACCTCGTTGCCGCCAATGGTGAAGGGCTGGCGCACTCCATCAAGAATGCGCCGGGCGATGGCGATGGCGTCGCGGGGGGCTGATATCTCCTCGATGAGAATGGCAAACTCGTCACCCCCGAATCGGGCCACGGTATCCACCGAGCGTCCGCACCGCTCAAGCACCCGGGCAACGCAACGAAGCAGCTCATCGCCGGTCTCATGGCCCAGGGAATCGTTGATGACCTTGAAGCGGTCAAGATCCATGTAGATGACTGCGAAAAGGTGCTTGCGCCGCCGGGACCGCTCCATGGCCATGCGCAGGTGGTCCAGGAACAGGGCGCGGTTTGGCAGGCCGGTGAGCGGATCATGAAAGGCCTGACGCTTAAGCTGGTCCTCGGCCTTCTTGCGCAGGGTGATGTCCTCCACCGAACCTTCGTAACAGATGACCATGCCGTCGGCGTCGGTGATGCACCGGGCGTTCTCGGATATCCAGATGCTGCGCCCGTCGCGCCTGCGCACCTTGGAGACGAAGTTCTTGACCTCGCCGGTCTCCTCGATCAGACGCAAGAACTCCTTGCGCCGCCCCTGCTCAATGTACATCTGGGTGCCTATGTCGTAGACCGAGCCCATCATCTCCTCGGCGGAGGCAAATCCCAGGATGCGTGCCAGAGAGGGGTTGGCGCTCAGGAAGCGCCCGCTGGGCGAGGTCTGATAGATGCCCTCCAGCGCATTCTCGAATATGGTGCGGTACTTTCTTTCGGCCTTGCGCAGCGCCTCGCCGATGACCTTGCGCTCGGCAATCTCGATCTTGAGCTGGGTGTTGGCGCGCATCAGCTCGCTGGTCCGCTCGTCCACCTTCCGACGCAGGGCGTCCCGCGCTTCCTGAAGCTCCTGCGTCTTGCCCTGCACCCGCTCCTCAAGACTGTTGACCTGCTCGGCGATATGCCCGGCCATGGAGCGCATGGCCCTGGCCAGTTGGCCCACCTCGTCGCGGGAGTGAATGTCCGGCACGCTGTCGAAGTCCTTGGCCGCCACTCGGCCTGCGTACTCGGCCAGCATCTTGAGGGGCTTGGAAATGTTCAGAATGAAAACGAAGGCGACAAGCAGGCTGGCCCCGAACAAAACCAGAGTCACCACCTGCTGCTCCAGCACTGCCTCGCGAATGTTGGCGGCTATGGCTTCGGAATCCATGCCGATGTGGACGGCCCCGGCCAGGCCAGAAAGAATGGGCCGGGTGACGTGCAGAAAGCGGCTGCCCTGGTGGACGATGTCCCGCAGCACGTACTCGTCACCGGGCAGACCGGCCGAGTCTGCCACCAGATCGCGCACCACAGGGGGCACCACGGGCACAAAGGTGTGGGCCATGATCTCGCCGCGCTCATCGGCAACCAGCACATAGGAAACCCCTGCGATGCGGTGGTAGCGGTCAATGCGGGCCTGCACGCTGCCCGCATCCTGGCTGAGAATGGTCGCCAGGTCGGACTCGGCCACGCTCCCGGCCAGCGCCAGGGCCTTTGACTCGTATTCACGCGTCATCTCGCGCTTGAGCCGCTGGGCCGACGTTGCCGAGGTGACTACCGAGATCAGGCCGAAGATCACCACCATGAACAGCAGCGGCCGCAAGAACAGCTTGGGCGCCTTCATCGCCGCCACTCCGACCAGTCGCGGATCGGCTGAAACAGACCGTCCACCACGGTGGTATAATAGACCGCGTCGAGCCCCTGCCGCCGTCCGGGACCGAAGCTGACCGCAACGCCGATGCCGATGTCCAGGTCAATGAGGGACTCCATCACCTCGGGAATGCGCGCCCGTCTCGGATCATCGGCCATGCGGCGCACTATTTCGCCGAGCATGATTCCGTTGAGGAACCCCTCGAAGCTGACATAGCTGAAGCGCCTTGGCGTGTATCCCTGCCCGGCTGCCAGGGGCTCACCCCGGTAATTGTCCATCAGCTCCCGATAGAAACGAACAGCGGGCAGGGACGTGTCCTCATAGCAGGGCACTACCTGGGAGCAGATGAGGTTGTCCGTGTATCTGCGCCCGGAACGACGCTCCTCAAGCATCAGCAGCTCGACCATCTTGTCGCTGTCGGAAAAGGAGACCCCGGCCACAGGGATGTCGTGGCCCTTGTCGCGCATGGACCGGATAAAGGCCCCCTGGGACGCATATGTGCCGATACAGATGACCGCATCGGGCCGAGCCGCCATTATCAGGTCCACCTCGGCGGAAAAATCGTGGGCAAAGGAATCGCCCCGCGTGTAGGCCGCTTCCGCGACAATCCGCTCGCCATGGCGTTCAAGGGCGCGGCGCACACCGTCCCAGCCGGTTCGTCCGTAGGCGTCATTCTGGTAAAAAACCGCGATGCGCCTGCGTCCCGCTGCCGTCAGATGATCCACCAGCCCTGCCGTTTCCTGAAAATAGGAGGCGCGCAGGTTGTAGACGTGGCGGCCGAAGGGCTCTGTGCGCATGGGCTCGGCCCCGGTCAGGGGAAAGAGCAGATAGATGTGGCGCTCGCTGTATTTCCGCAGCAGGGGCAGGATGTGGGCCACAGTGGGTGTTCCCACGTAGGAGAACAGGGCAAAGACATCGTCGCGGGTGACGAACTCCACGGTGTTGGTAAAGCACGGCTGGGGATTGTAGCCGTCATTGGCGGGCAGCACCCGTATGGTCCAGCCAGAGGCCCCCCCGTCCCGGTTGAAATGCTCGATGTAGGCCATGAGCCCTCGATAGAACTCTATGCCCATCTCGCCATTGACCCCGGTGAAGGGGGCGGACATGCCGAAAACAAGCTCGCCCGGTTCCCGCGCCAGACACGGTCGGGCCAGGAGCAGGCAGCAGGCCAGGACGCCCAGAACTCCCGCGCCAAAGAGGCGTTTCAATATTATCAGCACAGCAAATCCATGCCATTACTGAAACAAAAGTGCAACAGGGCTGTTCGGACGGGAGGGGAAATCCGTGGTCGCCGGCCAGCAGCACCGACCGCCCATGGCACCGGGGTTTCGGGCCGAATCGGTCGGCAAGGGATCAGGAGGAAAAGGAGACCGCTCGGGCGGCGTCAAAGGATCAGAAGGCGTCGATGAAGCGGCAGTCCATGGCTCCGTCTTCGTCAACCGTGACCCAGGCCAGGGAGCCGGCCTCGCCCAGGGAGCCGGGATTGACAACCTGCACCCCGTCCACCTCGGACCAGTCGCGGCGGTGCGTGTGGCCGTAGCAGATCAGGTCGTGGTCAGACCCAAAGGCGTGAACCACGGTGGCAGCCACCTGGGAGCGCGGCCCCCAGCCATGGGCCACTCCCAGGGTCAGCGGGCCGACCGAGGCCGAGAGCATGGGCTGCAACTCCTGCGCGAGCAGGGCGTCCCAGTCGCAATTGCCTCGTACGCACAAGAAACGCTGATGGCGGCAGAGATAAGCCCATACCTTGTAGGAAGTGATGTCGCCGCAGTGAACAAGCACATCGGCCGGGTCGAGCCACTGCTCGTAAACCCGATGGAGCCACGCGGGCGGGTCGCCCAGGTGGGTATCGGAAATGACCGCTATCTTCATGGAACTCGGGCTATTCCCTGACCTTCTTGGCCCGGAAGCGAATGTAGGCATCGCGCACGGCGGCGTACTTGTCGATGGCGCCCTCGGTCAGGGTCTCGTATTCGTTACCCGTGAGTTCGAGGGAAAGCTGGTTGACGTTCTTGTAGGCGCGCACAGCGACCATCTCGATAAAGGTCAGGTCGGCGTACGTCACCGGGTCGAGCAGGGTGTCGCCCACCCAGCCGACAGACTCGCGAACGGAACTCGGGCCAAGGAAAGGCCAGACCAGGTACACGCCATGGCCGAAACCGGCCTTGCCCAGCGTCTGGCCAAAGCCGTCGGCCGTCGGCCGCTCGGGAGTCCAGTTGCGCTTCATGCCCGAGGTGACATCGGCAAAGCCGAGCAGACCCCAGCTGGTGTTGGCAAGGAATTTGGAGGTTTCCATATAGGCCGCGTCGAACTTGCCCTGCAAGATGTTGTTCACGAAGCGGACCGGGAAAAGCATGTTGGTGAAGAAGTTTCGCACCCATTGACGGGGCTGCGCGGGAATGGCCCAGGCGTATCCGGTGGCCACGGGCTTGAAGACCCCGTGGTACATGGCGTCGTTGAAGTGGAACCAGACCATGTTCCACCCCTTGAAGGGGTCGGCCACAAGCTGCCCTTCGGCATCGCCGTATTCGTCGAAGTCGTCAAAATCGTCGTAGTCGCCGGATGTCTCGGCGGTCTTGGCGTCAGAGGCGGCTCCGGCTCCGCGCATGTCCGTGAGCTGGGCCACACTGAAGGAACCCTGGCCGGAATCCGAAGCAAAGACACCCCCTCCCCCCATCAGGAGAAGGGCCGTCACCATGAGGCAGACTGCAATCCGTGCGGTCATTGTCGCGCCTATCCCTGTTGCGGCACAGCCAGGTCCTGGCTCCCGTCATCCTGGCCGCTGTCCAGTTTCTCGATCCGTTCGCGTATCAGCTTCAACAGGTCTTCGGGGGTTCCGGAATTCAGCACCTGTGAAAACTGGCTTCGATAGTTGGCCACCAAGCTCACGCCCTCGGCGACCACATCGTATATCATCCATAGGTCTTGAACGATTCTCAACCGAAATTCAACTATTATTTTCTTGTCCTTGTCCACGAGCTCGGTGAACACCTTGGCCCGGTTGCCCTCCACCTGCTCGCCGGTATACTTCACGTCCTGGCCTCCGTAGGCCGGAATTCTCCTGAGATAGGTCCGTTCAAGGAGCTGCACAAACGCCTCGGTCAGATCGTCCTGCATCTGCGGGGTCATGGCGGTCCAGGGCCTGCCCACTGAAAACATGGTCACAAGCTTGAAATCAATAAACTTTTCCGCCTCTTCGCGCAGCTTCCGCACAGTCTCTTCGTGGTAAGCCGGGTCCTGTGCCTTGGGGTCGCTCAACACCGAGATGAGCAGCTCCACCCCCGCCTTGACCCTGTCGGTGGGCGTCTGCGAAGCATCCGCATGCACCGGGGCCGAGAATACACAGACGAGGAACATGGGAAGAACCAGTCGCTTGAAGAGCATAAATCCGTCCTGTTGCGTCGTTTGCGTTTACACCTTTCCAAAGGCGAATTTGCTGATGAGATCCTCAAGGTCGATGGCCGGATTGGTGTCGAAGAGAGCGTCCCCGTCACCGATGGGATCCCCCAGGCCGCCCGGAGCGATCTTGAGGAACTTGTCGCCGATCAGGCCGCTGGTCTTGACCCCGACAATGGCGTCATCGGTCAGCTGGACTTTGCGGTCAATCATCATGGTCACCCTGGCCATGCCCTTGTCCTGGTCCAGGACGATGCCCTTGACAAACCCTATGTCCACCCCGAACATCTGCACCGGGGCGTTGACCTTGAGGCCGGAAACGTCCGAAAAATCGGCATGAACGGTATAGTACCTGTCCGTGAAGAGTTGGACATTGCCCAGCTTGATGCTCATGTAGGCGATGGAGATCAGCCCGACGAGCACAAAGAGTCCGACGGCGGTTTCCTTATTCAGTTTGAACATCGTCCATCCTTTCGGCCTGTGGCTTTTGCGCCCAGAATGTCGGCGCAGTCGAGTTTCATCCTGTCCTGGCTGATGGGCGGCAGGGTCAGGCGCGAGGTGGCCCGCTCCCCGGCAGAGCGGTCCAGGAACCGTCGCAGGTAGGGGTCCTTGGTGGCATCCAGCTCCTTGATGGTGCCCTGAAAGAGGCTGCGCCCCTCGCCGAGCACCACCACGAAGTCCGCCAGGGCGTGCATGCTCCGCAGGTCGTGGGTGACCACCACCATGGTCATGTCGAACTGGCACATCATCTCGAGCATCAGTTGGTCCAGCTCGGCCGACATGACCGGATCAAGGCCCGAGGTCGGCTCGTCGCAAAAGAGCATCTGCGGGTCCATGACCAGGGCCCTGGCCAGACCGGCCCGCTTGCGCATGCCGCCGGAAAGCTCGTTGGGAAACAGATGCGCGGCGTGGTCAAGGCCGACCATGGCCAGCCTGTCGTGCACGATGCGCATGATCTCGCTCTCGGTCAACCGCGTGTGTTCGCGCAGAGGCAGGGCGATATTGTCGCCCAGCCGCAGGGAGCCGAGCAACGCCCCGTCCTGAAAGAGCACCCCGGTGCGCTGGCGGATGCAACGCTGCTCCCGGTCGGAGACTGCGCTCATGTCGTGACCGCCGATAAACACCCTGCCCTTGCCGATGGGCTGAAGCTTGAGGATGTGTTTGAGCAGCGTTGACTTGCCCGAGCCCGAGCCCCCGACAACCATGGACAGCTTGCCGCCCGGAAACTCGATGTCCAGGTTTTCGGCCACTATCCTGCTGCCGTACCCAATGGTCAGCCCCTCCAGGCGGATGCTCGGTGCGTTACCCATGACTCCCCTACCAAAGCAGCGACGTGAGGACATAGTCCGCCGCGAGAATGACGACGCAGGACTTGACCACCGCGCTGGTGGTGGACTGGCTCACGCCCTCGGGGCCTGCGCGGCCCGAACGGGTGTGGGTGTTGTAGCCCTCAAAGCAGCAGATGGCGCAGACCAGCACCCCGAAGACCAGGGACTTGATGAACCCGCCCTCAATGTCGCTCCAGTCGAGCGAGCCCTGAACCCGGGACCAGTACACGCCTTCATTGGCCCCCAGCAGCTTGACCCCGGTGAGCCAGCCGCCCCACAGGGCGATGAGATTGAAGAAGGCGGTCAGGATGGGAAAACTGATCAGACAGGCGGCCATCTTGGGGGCCACGAGATAGCGCATGGGGTTGATGTCCATGATGGTCAGGGCATCGATCTGTTCGGAGATGCGCATGACGCCGATCTCGGCGGTCATGGCCGACCCGGCCCGGCCCGTGAGCATGATGGCCGTCAGCACCGGGGCCAGCTCGCGTACCATGGACAAGGCCACGCCCGTGCCCAGAAAGCCGTCGGCCCCGAAGACAGAAAGGGCATAGTAAAGCTGCATGCCCATGACCATGCCCGTGAACAGGCCGATCAGCGCGATGACCGTGACCGACTGGACGCCGATGAAATACACTTGGCGGACGGTCTTGGCAAACTGGCCCCACCCGGCGAACATGAGCGCGACGGCTTGCAGGAAGAACAGGAAAAGTCCTCCCAGCTCATCCAGCATCCTCCCGAACGCCCGGCCCGGAAGGGCCAAGGAAAAGGTTCCGCCCTGCGCCTTTTCGGCCATGTATGACTCCACCCCCAGGCGCCCGGAACAGGGGCCCTTGTCTTGACTACACCCTCAGGTTTCCTGAAGAATCCTCTGGAAACAGCCCTCGGAATCTCCGCCAAACCCGCCTGAAAAACCTTGGATCAAGCTATTTAACTAAAATCTCATCAAACGGCAAGGCAAACAGGCCGGGACAGAGAATAATCGTGAAATCCTCCCAGGATCACTTCTTGGCATTGCTGCCGTTCTTGCGCTCCCACCAGGCGGGGTCGGGACCGAGGAACCACCAGTCCGTATGGTCCGTGACCGCGATGGTCTCGGCCAGCTCGCGGCCCCATTCGGTGCGCACCCGCTGCACCGCAATTTCGAGCCACTTGGCGGCGTAGGGATTGCCCAGATCGGCCTGTTCCTTGAGATTGAGGATAAAGTCGAGCTGATCCGCGTCCTGGGCCAGCCGCGCCTCCAGGGTGGCGGTCTCCTCAAGTTCCTGCCAGTAGCCGAGCACGTCCTCCTCCAGCCCGGTGCCCTTGAGGGCATGTTCGAGCGCGAGGGTCCGCGTGGACGAGTTGTAGATGCGGTTGACGTAGTTGTAGTCCCCGGTCCGCGCCTCGTGCAGATCGTGAAACAGGCACAGATAGGTGGTGCGGGCCACATCCGCCCCGGCCATCCGGGCCAGTACGTGGCCGATGACGGCGGTGCGGAAGGAGTGCTCGGCCACGTTCTCGGCGCCGGTTCCCAAAAACTGGTAGCCCGTTCGCGGCGTCTTCCTGAGCATCCCGCATTCAAAGAAGAAATCCGCCAGCCGCTTGAGTCTGTCCCGTCCGTCCATGTCAGCCATGATACGTTCTCTTGCCTTATGACCGATAATCGGCGTTGATGGACACATAGTCGCGACTCAAGTCCGAGGCCAGGAGCAGGGTGCTGCCCGGCCCGTCGCCGATGTCAATATGGATAACGATGTCGCGCTCCTTCATGATCGGTTTTAGCAGTCCGTCCATGTCGCCCGGTTCCGGGGTGCCGTTGCGGAACACGAGGATGCCGCCGATCTTGAGCACCAGATCCTCGGGGTTGAAGGCCGCTCCCGAATAGCCCGCTGCGCAGACGATGCGCCCCCAGTTGGGGTCCGAGCCGAAAAGCGCGGTCTTGACCAGAGGCGAGTTGCCCACGGCCCGGGCCACTTTCTCGGCATCGGCATCGCTCCTGGCCCCGGAGACCTGGATGAAGGCCACCTTGGTCCCGCCCTCGGCATCCATGACGATCTTGTAGGCCAGCTCCTCCAGTACGCCCAGCAGGTGCTTGCGCAGGGCGATGTAGTCGTCCTCGCTCTCCACCGCCACCCCGGATGCGCCGTTGGCCAGGGCCATGACGCAGTCGTTGGTGGACATGTCGCCGTCCACGGTGATCCGGTTGATGGTCAGGTTGACGCAGTCGGCCAGCATGGTCTGCCACGCCTCGGTTGAGATATCTGCGTCGCAGAGGATGAAGCTGAGCATGGTGGCCATGTTGGGGCTGATCATGCCCGCGCCCTTGCACATACCAAGCAGCCGCACCTCGCCAGAGGGCAGCTCGAAGTGCGCGTGGGCCAGCTTGTGCACCGTGTCGGTGGTCATGATGGCCCGGGCCACGAGCTCGGGAGTGCCGGTTTCAAGGCTCTTGCCCAGGGCGGGCATTGCCGCCTCCCACTTGGCCAGATCGAACTGGGCGCCGATGACGCCGGTCGAGGCGGGCAGCAGCTCGTCCGCAGGCACACCCAGCGCCCTGGCGGCCAGATTCAGGGTCTCGCGGCAGTTGGCGCGGCCGGTCTCCCCGGTGCAGGCGTTGGCCTGGCCCGAGTTGACCAGAAAGCCGCTCATCTTTCGGCCACCGGCCAGCATCTCCCTGCACTGCAGCACAGGCGCGGCCTTGAACTTGTTGGTGGTGAACACGCCCGCGGCCACCGCCGGGGCATCGCTGACAATGGCGCCGAGGTCGTACTTGCCCGGCTTCTTCAGCCCCGCCTGGACGGCGGCGAACCGATATCCTTTGGGTATATTCATGGCTTTCTCCAAGTGGTATGCGTGATGGGCGGGCACGGCCGCCAAGCCCACTCCCCTTACCCCAGAGCGGCCCGACTGAAAAGGGAAAACCCGGCTCCCCCGGCCCCGGAAGCATGGACGGCAAAGGGCTGTTCCCTTACCGGAACAGCCCTCCAACGCACGGTTCCGACCGGGTTATTTTTCCAACTCGGCGATCAGCCACTCCTTGATGTAGGAAGGCAGCTCCAGGATACCCTTGATGTCCTTGATGTCGTCGAGAAGCTTGCGGGAAAGTTCGGCCGGGAGCTTCTTGGAGCAGAGAATGGTGGAGCCGTAATTGTCCATACGCATGAGCACCACCTTGGGCTCCTCCCAGGTGTCCACGGCAAAGTAGACGGAATACTCGCCGCTACGGGTCACGGGCGAACGCATGGCATCGCGGTAGTTGTTGTTGCCCCACTCCAGATACAGGGTCACGGCGTCCTCGTGGATCATGTCCCAGTTGACTTCGTTCAGCCACTGCTTGCAGGCGTTGGTGTCGTCGCTCATGTGTTCCTCCAGATGAATTTGGGTCCAGGCAACGTACCATCCAGAGCCGCGCCCGTCCATGATTTTGCCCGGCAGGACGCCTGAAGCGTCCTGTTGCCGGATGGTAACAGCCAAATGGCCGCTGCCGATCTCTCAATCGACTGTTTAACAATGGTGAGATGCCAGGCGCGAAAGAAGTTCGGAGCCGAAGCCCTTGAGCCGTCGGCGAGCCTTCCAGCCTTACGAAACATGTGAGCAGAGGGGTACTCTTTGTGCGCGGGGAGTTGATTCGCCCCGTCCAGGGGCTCACCCCCTCGGGGCGTCGGCAGAGCCACCGTCCAAACCCGCTGCCCTGCGGATTTGTGAACTTTTTGAATACGTTTTCTGCACGGCTCGAAGACTCGCCTACAGTCACCGAACCACAGCAGCTCGCCGTTTTTCATCCGCCTTCTATGGGTCGATGCCCCCGGCCCGGTTCTCGGCCACCACGCGGGCCAGGTAGCCGAAGGCCACGAAGAGTGCCAGCACGGCCAGATCGCGGGTCCACAGGGCCCATACCAGCAGGCAGCACGCCAGCAACACAAAGCACAGCCCCGCCCACTTGGCAAAGGTCCAGGGCAGCACGGACCAGTTCTTTTCCCACTCCACCGAGGCCTGGACCACTCTGCGCCAGCGCCCGTCAGACATCTCGGGCAGGGGCAGTTCGAAAAATCCGAAACCGAAGAGAATCAGCCCGGCCGCAAAGACCAGGAAACTGTGCAGGAGCAGGGCCAGCCCGAAAAGCGCAAGCGCCGCGAGCTGGACGGTGAAGTTCCACGGCTGGCGGTGGCGGCTCAAGGCCAGGGCGAAAAGCTCGGACGGGGTAACGGTCATGGGCGCTCCTCTGACCATCATACGGGCGATGCGGCCGGGATTGCAACCATTGCCGCCATCCGGTAACAACCAGGAACACGCATCGGACCGCAACCGACCCGGAGGACCCAATGGATACCCGCCTCGTCTCCCTTGCCGTGACCGAACTCGGCGAAAACCTGCGCGCCCACGGCAATCTGCTGGCCACGGCCGAATCCTGCACCGGGGGCCTGCTGGCCAGCACCCTGACCGACACGCCCGGCAGTTCCGACTGGTTCGCCGGGTCCGTGGTCGCCTACGCCAACCAGGTCAAGGAAAAGCTGCTGGGCGTGGACCCGGCCCTGCTCAGGGAACACGGAGCGGTCTCCGAGGCCGTGGTCCTGGCCATGGCCCAGGGTGCGCTCGCGGCCGTGGGCGCGGACATCTCCGTGGCCATCTCCGGCATCGCCGGGCCAGCGGGCGGCACCCCGGACAAGCCCGTGGGCACGGTCTGGATGGCCTGGGCATGGCCCTCGGGCACCCGCGCCCGGCTGTACACCTTTTCCGGCACACGCGAAGCCGTCAAGGCCCAGGCCGTCATGGCCGCCCTCAACGGCCTGCTCTCGGTCAGCCGCTGACAAAGGAATCCGGGCCTTGGCCTCGGCAACGCGCACGCAGACATCCTGCCGAAACGGCCAGTGCGCCGCCACCCCACTCCAGCGCAAAGGAGACCCCATGCCGCAACGCCCCTATGAAGTCAGGACCGTCACCTTCTTCCCCGACACCATCCCCGATCCCACCGTGGATGGCCCCTTGGAGATGCCGCCGAAAACCCTCACCGACATCCCCGCGGATGCAAGCAAGGGCACCCGCCCCCTGACGCTGGGCGGGCACAGAGTCTTTCTCTACACCTGGGAGCAGGCCACGCCCCGGACCAGGGATATTCTTGCCAACTTCGTCGCCACCCACCAAGGCATGCCCATCCGGGGATGGACCCACCCCGGCAAGGACGCGGAATACACCGTCGCCTTTTCCGATGTGGTCATACCTCGCCAGCAGGTTGAGGCCGGACAGACCACCTACACCCTGGAGCTTGCGGTCTTCATCCTCACTGAGAGTCCTGCGAGCAACACGCACAACTAATCATACCATACAGGCTGTTCAAAAATGGTGAGATGCCCGGCGCGAAAAAGGTTCACGATCGACGCCTTCGAGCCTGACGGATCATGAGGGCAGAGATGTACTCCTGGCACGCGAGGATTTGATTCGCCCCGTCCTGGGGCTCACCTCACGGGCGTCGGCAGGAGCCGATGTCCAAATCCGCTGTCCTGCGGATTTGTGTTTTTTTGAATACGTTTCCTGTACGGTTCGAGGACTCGCCCACAGTCACTTCACGACAGCAGGCCGCCGTATTTCAGCAGTCTGTTACGGCCGGGCATTGACCCTTGCCCAGAATTCCGGCCACTTGGCCAGCAACCGGCGCATGGCCTTGCCCCGGTGGGAGCGGCGGTTCTTGACCTCGGGGTCCAGCTCGGCCACGTGGCAGCCCATCTCCGGGTCCACCACGATGACATCGTAGCCGAACCCGCCGCTGCCCCGGTAGTCATGCCCCACCCGGATCTCGTAGCTGCCGTCGGCGTCGATGTTCTCGCCCGACGGGGCCACGGCCACCATCACGCAACGGTAGCGGCCGGTGCGCTGCCCGTCGGACACGCCGCGCAGCGCGGCAAGCAGCTTCTCGTTGTTGGCGCGGTCGTCGCACTCCTCGCCCGCATAGCGGGCGGAATACACGCCCGGCGCACCGCCCAGGGCGTCCACCTCGATGCCCGAGTCGTCGGCCACGGCCACCAGCCCGGTGGCCTCCGCCACGGTCCGCGCCTTGATCAGGGCGTTTTCAAGAAACGTGTCCCCGGTCTCGGGTATTTCGCCTATCTCCGGGAATTCCGTCAGACTGCGCACACGCACTCCAAACGGTTCAAGCAGCACCGAAAGCTCGCGAATCTTCCCCTTGTTGCCGGTGGCCAGGACAATGGCGTCCATGCAATCCCCCTGATGACTGGTGTGTGGAAACAGGGGATGTGCTTACCCGGACTCCTCGGAATCCGCAACCGCCAGGATGGGCGGCAGATACAGCGTGATCTTGGTGCCCGCTCCCACCCGGCTGACCAGATCCACCTCGCCGCCGATCTCGTCGATGATCTTGCGGGTCTGGGCCAGCCCGAGACCCGCGCCCTTGCCCCGAGTGGAGAAGAACGGGCTGAAGATCTTGTCGCGGATATCGAGCGGAATGCCGTGGCCCGTGTCCTCCACGGCCAGCACCGCGTAGTTGTGGGTCATGGCCGTGGTCACCAGCAGGCGGCCGCCGTCCTCCATGGCCTCAAGGGAATTCTTGACCAGATTGATCAGGCACTGCTTGATCAGGTCCGGGTTGGCGTGGACCCTGGCCACGTTCTCGTCCAGGTCCACCAGAGCCTCCACGCCCTGGTTCTCGCAGGGCAGGCTCATGACTTCCATGGTGGCCCGCACCAGTTCGTTGATGTCCACCTCGGCCACCTGGGCCTCGGTGGGCCGCGTGAAATTGAGCAGGCTCTTGAGGATCTCGTCAAGCCGCTTGGACTCCTCGAGGATGATCCCGATCTTCTCACGCGCCTTATCGTCCAGCCCGCCCGTACGCATCAGGGAATTGGCGAACCCGCTGATGGTGAAGAGCGGGTTGCGTATCTCATGGGCCATGTAGGTGGACAGCTCGCCAATGGAGGCCAGCTTCTCCGCCTGCTGGAGCCTGTGCTCCATATATGTCCGCTGGGTGATGTCGCGCCGGATGGCCACCACATGGCTGACCGTGCCGTCCTCGTCGAACACGGGATGGGTGTAGACCCGGAAATAACGCACCCGGCCATCGTGGTCCACCTCGCTGGTCATGGTTTCGGCATGGGCGCGTGTCCGCATGGTCCGGCCGAAGGGGTCCTTCTCGAATCCGCACTCGGGCTTGTCCGTGCCGGTGAACACCTCGCAATAGGACAGGCCGATGATGTCCCTCTTGGCCCGGCCCAGCCTGTCGAGCACGGTCTTGTTGCTGCCCACGATCTCGCCCTTGGCGTCGAGAAAAAGTATTTCATGGTCCATCTGGTCGATGATGGTCTTGAGCATGTTCTGGGTGTGGAGCAGGTCCATCTTGCAGGCCACCCATATCTTGTCAGATGTCAGCAGCTTGATGAAAAAACTGGCGGCGTTGCGCTCCACCAGGGTGATGCCCACGGGCAGCCTGGCCCGCAGCTCTCCCACCAGGGCGGGCCTGCCTGTGGACTCAATGACCAGATTGATGGCCGGATGGTTGTCGAGCATCGCCCGATAGTCCGGGTAGGTGGGGATGTTCGTCCCGGCCGGAGCGGCGTCTGGCAGCGGGCCTCCCCCGGGGAGAGCCACGGCGACCACGCCTATCTCCTGGAGCACCATGCTGTTGGCTTGGTCCTTGAACATCTGCCAAAATGTCAGTAGAGCCGGAATGTCGCCGATGACGCCGATGACGTACCGCTTGTCCTCGCCGTGTGTTGACAGCACTGTGACCTCCTGACCTGATGATTGCCCCCTTGACCGAAAAGGGGCAGTACCGGACGATAATACAATCGGACGCCCTTTTCAAAGGATAAACGCATGACGCACGATCCCGCCGCTCCCCTTGCGGTATTCACCGTAAGCCTCGGGTGCCCCAAGAATCTTGTGGATACCGAGCGTTTGCTCGGCGTTCTCGGCCCGGGCATGGTCCCCACAGACAGCGTGGCCGGAGCGGACCTCGCCCTGATCAACACCTGCGGCTTCATCCAGCCTGCGGTGGAGGAATCCGTGGCCGCCATCCTCGACGCCGTGCGCGAGGCAGACGAAGCCCGCGAAACCACCGGCCGCCGTCCCCTCGTGGCCGTGGCCGGGTGCCTTGTCAGCCGCTACGGCCAGGACCTGCGCGACGAACTGCCCGAGGTGGACCTGTGGCTCTCCACCGACCAGATCGCCCTGTGGCCCGGAATGATCGGCAAGGCCATCGGCCGAGCCCGGATAATCGCCACCCCAGGCATTGGCGACGCCCCGCGTCGGCTTTCCACCGGCCCCGCCTTCGCCTACCTCAAGATCAGCGAAGGCTGCTCGCACAACTGCCGCTTCTGCACCATCCCCGCCATCCGGGGGCCGCACAGAAGCCGCCCCAAGGACGCCCTGCTGGCCGAGGCGCACACCCTGGCGGCCAGCGTCCCGGAAATCGTCATCGTGGGCCAGGACTCCACCGCCTACGGCACGGACCTCGGCGGCGACAACACCATCAGAAACCTCGTCGCCGGGCTGGCCGAAATCCCCGGAATCTCCTGGCTGCGCCTCATGTACCTCTATCCTGCCGGACTCACCGACGACCTGCTCGGCTTCCTCAAATCCGTCGGCGAACCGCTGCTGCCCTACTTCGACATCCCGCTCCAGCACGCCCACCCCGATGTTCTCGCTTCCATGGGCCGCCCCTTTGCCCGCAACCCGCGCAAGGTCATCGACCGGGTTCGCAACCACTTCCCCGAGGCCGCGCTGCGCACCACCTTCATCGTCGGCTATCCCGGCGAGACAGAGGAACATTTCGACCAGCTGATGCGCTTTGTGGAGGAAACCCGCTTTCACCACCTCGGCGTCTTCCCCTACTGGCCCGAGGACGGCACACCGGCCGCCGCCATGCCCCATCAGGTGGACCAGGAAACCAAGCTCGCCCGGCGCGACGCGCTCATGGCCCTGCAAGCCGACATCAGCCGGGAGATCATGGAATCCCACGTCGGGCAAACCCTGCCGGTGCTCATCGAGGACCCCTCGCCCGAATGGCCCGGTCTGCACCTGGGCCGCGCCTGGTTCCAGGCCCCGGAAGTGGACGGCACCACCTATGTGGCCGCCCCCCCGGACAAGCCCCTGACCCCCGGCACCATCGTGCAGGCCGAGATAGACAAGGCCGACACCTACGATCTCTCGGGGCTCGTCTGACGGCGCACGGGAAGAGGCGATGAGGGAGGGGGCACTCGAAAGAGAGCAAGACTTGGGTCGTGGTGGGCTGAAAGGGCCTGCAATATCCGGGGACCTTCTTCCAATCCACGCTGATCACGCCATTTTCGCCTTCACTTACGACAGATAGACAATGGGCGGAGCGTCGCAGCGCCAGTTCGTCGGCTCACGTCTAGGGCGAAACCCGGCGGAGGCGGAGTCTTCGACGCCGACAACTGTTTCTCCAGCGGGCCGACGTTACTGGCGCACGGCGCGGGAGACCCGATCACAGAAGATAAAGAGCTGTTTTTGCTTACTTTTTGGCGATCCGGTCCAAAAGTAAGTCGGCCCGAAGGGACGAAACGCTTCCCGCAAAAACCCGCCAAAGGCGGTTTCCTTATCTCTTCTCCCTTCTCCCCCAACCTTCCCGCCCTCGCCCGGGCAAACGCGCTTAATCCACCCGCCCCCCGGTTCCTGCAGGCAAACGCCGCAGCAAGGCCATGGACCACAGCAGCAGCCCCCCCTGCACTGCGAAACCGTACTGAAAAAACCCGGCGTCCCCCATGGCTCCAAGAAAAGTGGGCACCACGCCCAACCCGATCAGGGCATTGACCGGACCCATGAGCGCCACGGCCACGCTACGATGCTCGGGAGGGAACACGGTGGAGAGCATGGTAAATCCAGGCGCGAACATGAGCACCGATGCCACGGGCTGAAACAGGGTGGCCGCCACCAACGCCTGCCCGGAGCATAACCCCAGGGCAAGCAGGCCGCAGCCGGACAGGAGCAGACACAGGAGAATGGCGGGCCGCGGCCCCCATCTGTCGGTGATCCAGCCCGCCACAAAGGGGGACGAGCATGCCAGCATGCGCGAGATGGCCAGCAGACGGTTGGCCGCCTCGCGCTCGAAACCGTGGACATCGACCAGGTAGAGGGGGAGCATGGCATAAGGGCCCACCGAGGCTCCCACCCCGAGACTGAAGAAAAGCACCAGAAGCCAGAATTCCGGACGCCGCAGAATCGTCATGATCATGTCCGGGCCGGGCACCACCCCCGGAAAGTCGCCGCCCCGCCCCGAACGGATGAACCACAGCCCCAAAACGACCTGGGCAACGCCGAGCAGAACAAAGGCGGCCCGCCAGTCGTACCGAAGCAGCAGCGCCTCGGCCAGGAGAGGGGCCGCCACGTAGGCGAGGTTCGGGGCCAGCTCGTGAACGGCCATGGCCTTGCCCCAATCCTCTTTGCGAATCAGGGAAAAGATGACGGCAATGCCCGAGGGCAGATAGAGACCGACGCACACGCCAAGCACGAAAACGGCGACCAGCAGCCAGGCATAGGTTCCGGCCAGGGGCACGGCCAGGGCGGCCACACCCACCAGAAGCGACGAGATGCCCACTGTGCGGCGATGGGTGGCGGCCCGGGAGAGAAAACCGCACAAAAGCAGCCCCAGCGCGTTGCCCGCTCCATGGACCATGAAAACCACCCCCGCCCCGGTATGGGCGAAACCGAGATCCACCTGAACAAGGGGCATGACCGGGGCGAGCGAAACCCGCGAGAGGAAGTTGAGAAAAAAGATGACGGCAACGAAAAGCACCGCCGGAAGCGCCGCACGAAACGGCCCTCTTGTGTCGGAACTGGGCGCGGGCATGGGTGTTTCTGGCTTTATGCCCTCTGCCCGTCGGGCGCAAGTCCTTTTGTGCAAGGGCTTTATTTTCGCTACACGCGGCTTGACCCGTTTCGCCGAAGCCGATACCTATTCCGATACAATGGTCGCGCAAGGAAGCGCGACCCCGAACTTTTTTCGAAACACCACAGGCCCACGGCGCGGCGGTCCGGGAGGCTTAGGTTCAAGGAGACAGGTATGGATGTCGAACTGGCGAAACCCTTCATAAAAGCAGCGGTCGACGTGCTCTCGACCATGGCCTTCATCAAGCCGCAGGTGGGCAAGCCCTACGTCAAAAAGAACACCGTGGCAGCGGGCGACGTGTCCGGGCTGGTGGGCATTACCGGCGAACGCAACGGCAGCGTCTCCCTTTCCTTTTCCAAGGGATGCGCCGTGGCCATCGTCAAGAACATGCTGGGCGACGAGATTGAGGACATCATGCAGGATGTGAAGGACGCGGTAGGCGAACTGACCAACATGATCTCGGGACAGGCCCGTGCCGGACTGGCCGAGAAAGGCTACGTCTTCCAGGGCTCGACGCCCACGGTGATCCTGGGCGACGGCCACACCATCTCCCATATGGCCAAGACTCCGATCATGGCCATCCCCTTCACCACCCCGGACGGCCATTTCACCATCGAATTCTGTTTCGAGTAGGCGGCCAGCCACCTCAACAGGCGGAGAGACGCATGGCGACGCTAGATGCTTTCAGAGACAAGGAATTTCTGGATCAGATAATGATCCTCAACGAGATTTCCGGCAACAAGGACGCCGGGGATCTGCCCGGGCTCATTGACCTGCTCAAGAACCCCGTGGGAGATACCTCCATCGACTACATGGTGGTCAACGCCCTCAACGCCGTGCTTTCAAGCAACGAGGCCACGGTCATCAAGGGCCTGTCCGACCCCCATCCGGGTCTGCGGACCCTGTGCATCCGCGTGGCGGGCGAGCATGGCTTCCGAAACGCGGCCGGCCCCCTGGCCGACATTGCCGCGTCCGAAACCGACCCGGACCAGCTCATGGAAATCCTCAATGCCCTGGCGCGCATCGCCGCCCCCTCGGCCACCCCGATCTTCCGCAGCTACCTGGACCATGAAGACCCGTTCATCAAGTCCACCTGCATCGAGGCGCTGGGCAGGCTCAAGGACGAGGACTCCATCGACAGCTTCAAGGCCATGCTCGTCGACAGCGAGGCCCCGGATCGGTACGAAATCTGCGACATCACCACATGGAAGGCCGTGGAGGCCCTCTCCTCCTTCGAGCGGGATGACACCATCGGTTTTCTGGTGGAAAAACTCCATCACAAAAACCCCACGGTGCGCCGCATCATCACCGACGCCCTCACCTCCATGGGCAAGTCCACCGTACCCATGCTGCTCAACGCGTTCGAAACCGGCGATACCGACACCCGCATCCTGGCGGCCAACGTACTCGGCTTCGTGCGCGACCGATCGGGCGCCGACGGACTGGTGGCAGCCTTTGACAAGGGGCAGGCCGACGACGCCAATGTCCGCTATGCCGTGTACGAGGCATTGGGCCGCATCGGCACCATGAAGGGCATCATCTGTCTGGTGGACGGGCTCCGGGAGACGGACGAACTCATCCTCATGGCCGTGGTGGGCGGGCTTGAGCGCCACGTCAACCCCGGCATGGTTTCGACCATGACCGCCATGGTCGCCCAGGCCGACGACCAGAGCGACAGGCTGGCCAAGGCCGTCATCGCCACCCGGGCCACCACCCTCTTTGACGCCCTGTACGAGAATGCGGGGGCGGGGGACGCCCTGATGGACGCCCTGGTCCAGTCCAGGGACCCGGAAATCATCGACGCTTTCCGCGCCGTGCTCGCAGACATCGGTGGCAGCCGGGCCGAGGAGGACATACTGCGTCTGCCCCAGGTCGAAAGCACCACGCGGCTGGCCCTGGCAGCAGACGATTCGCGTTCCATGTGCGCCATGCACCGGGCCATCCTCACCGACCTCGGCTTCGAGCCATTCATGGCCGCCAACGGCGAAGAGGCTTACGACCACATCGAGCAGGGCGGTCGGTTCGATGTCATCATCACCGACATGAACATGCCCGTCATGGACGGCATGGAGCTGGTGGGCAAGGTGCGCAACACCCCGGGTTTTGAGGACGTGCCCATCATCATGGTCACCACCGAATCCGAGGCCTCGCAACAGAGCCTGGCCAGCAAGGCCGGGGTCACGGCCTTCATCACCAAGCCGTTCAAACCCGAGACCCTCAAGGCCAAGATACTGGAAGTCACTGGCGGCTGACAACCGCCGTCCATATTTCCGATTGCCAAGCCGGGCGCACAGAGAATCTCTGTGCGCCCGATCCTGTTTCCATCAAATGGGTTCAGCGAACGTCGCCCGCACGGCCCCGGCAGAGGTTGCCTCGCGCAGGAACTCCGCCGTCGCGTCCGCCACCTCGGGCGAATAGAGCATGTAGACGTGGCCCATGGGCCGAACCGTATGCTCGATCCAGCCGGGTCTGCCCGGACGCAGGCAGGAGCGGGGAAAGACAAAATCGTCCACAGGGCTGGTCAGGGCGAGCCTGGGGCAGTCCGGCTCGGGCAGCGCCCCGACCATGGCCGGGATACCGCCTTGGGCAGCGCCACGGCCAGGAATCAGGCCGCGAGCCATGGCGCCAAGCCCCATTCGGGCCAACTCGGACCCCGCATGGGGAGAACCAAGGGCCACCAAGGCCGCCACCCGGCCGCGGCAGCGCGGATCAACGGCCGCGGCCCGGCAGACCAGCCCGCCCAGGCTGTGGCCCACCAGGATGGCCCGCGCCCCGCGCCTTGGCCCCAGCAGCCGGTCCAGGGTCCGGCACAGCCCGTCAACGGCCTCGTCGAAGCGGCCGGTGAAACTGTTGTATTCATAGGTATGCAGATCGGTGAACCCGGCCCGAGCCAGATGGCGGGCAAAGAGCGGCCAGGCCGAGCGGTTGTGATACAGGCCGTGCACCAGGACAACGGGCAGGTTCCCGGCCTCGGCCTCCCGGCGCGGCAGCCAGGCCAGGGGGTAGGCCATGAGCGCCGCAACCCCGGCCACAAAGGAGGTCGCCATCCCGGCCAGGACAGGTCGGACCAGTCCGCCCCGGTGGTCGCGGATCTCGCCCAGCAGACCGGCCCGGACATTGGACGCCAGAAATCCCGCATAACGGAACAGGGAGAACGCGAGCAGGACGACGCAGGCAACGATCAGGGTCCAGGCGAAAATTGACATGTTCGCATGGTACAGGCCCGGCCCCCTGACTGCAACGCCAACCCGACCTTGCCTGCAAAGACGCGGCAAGGTATTCTTGTCCCCCTGAAACCCAAGGAGATTCCCCGTGGCCGACACCATCCTGTGCATCGACATCGGCAGCGGCACCCAGGACGTGCTGCTCTACTCGCCCGACATGGAGGTCGAGAACTGCCCCAAATTCGTGCTCCCGGCCCCGGCCCGGCGCATCGGGGAACACATCCGGCAACTGACCGGCAAAGGCCGGGACATCTGGCTGCACGGCAGCAACATGGGCGGCGGGGTGAGCCGGGCCGTCCGCGCCCATCAGCAGGCCGGACTGGCCGTGGCCGCCACCCCCGGCGCGGCCTACACCATGGCCGACGATCTCTCCCGGCTGGAGGAGTCCGGCATCCGGTTGACCGAGCAATGCCCCGAGGGATCTGCCCCCGTGCATCTCACGGACTTTGACGAAGCGTGGTGGCGCCGCTTCTTCGAAACAGCCGAGCTGGACTGGCCCGGCTCTGTGGCCGCCTGCGCCCAGGACCACGGCTTTCATCCCGGCAAGTCAAACCGCATGGGCCGTTTCAACCTCTGGCGCACGTTGCTGACCGAGGGGGCGGGCAGACCCGAAAGCCTGATATGGGACAGTCCGCCCGCCATGCTCACCCGGCTGGCCGACCTGGGTCGCGACATCGGCGGCGGACCTGTGGCCGATACCGGGGCCGCGGCCGTACTCGGCGCACTCTACGTGGACGAGATTGAGGCCCATGGACGCAGAACCGGCATCACCCTGGTCAACATAGGCAACTCCCACCTCATCGCCTTTCTGCTTTTTGATGGCCGCATCCTCGGCGTGTACGAGCAGCACACCGGCTGCGTGGACGGCCCCAAACTCTGGGCCGATCTGGCCCGCTTCCGCCGCGGCAGCCTGAGCTTTGACCAGGTGTTCGAGGAAAACGGGCACGGCTGCCTGACCCTGGACCTCCCCCCCGAGGCCGACGGCTTCGGCCCCACCTACGTTCTCGGCCCGCGCCGGAGCCTGCTGGCGGGATACGACGTAACCTTTCCGGCACCCGGCGGCGACATGATGCTCGCCGGATGCTTCGGTCTGATCAAGGGCCTGGCCCTGCGTGGCCCAAAAAGCGGCCGGTAAACGAACAGACCCGATTTTTCCACCGTGGGCTAGGCACATTGGCAGCCACGTGGTAGAGAAAGAATAACCGGCGCGGCTGTCGCACAAGACTCTGCGCCGACACCCTCCAGCCAAGGAGCCATCATGACCAAACCGCTCAAGATAGGACTCATCGCCATCGGCTCGCTGCTCGCCCTGTTCGTGGCAGCGGCGGTCGTCCTGGTGCTGACCGTGGACCCCAACAAATACAAGGATGAAATCTCCCAACTGGTCAAGGAGCAGACCGGACGCGATCTCGTCTTTGAAGGCGACATCGGTTTCAGTTTTTTCCCCTGGCTGGGGCTTGAGGTCGGCCCGGTGGCCCTGGGCAACCGGCCCGGCTTCTCTCCCGAGGCCATGATCCGCATCAGTCGGGCCGAGGCGTCCATCCGTCTTCTGCCGCTCCTTTCGGGCGAGGTGTCCATCGGGGTCATTGCCCTGGACGGGTTTACGGCCAATCTGGCGGTCAACGCCCAGGGCGTGAACAACTGGGACGATCTGGCCAAGCCCGACGACACGGCCGCCCCGGCTCCGACCCCGCAGCAGGACCAGACCGCAGACACCGCCGCCGGACAATCCATCAAGGACATCTCCGTCCTCGGCGTGGAGATCACCAACGCCAGCCTGTTCTATGCCGACGCAGCCGCGGGCACGGCCGTCTCCCTGGTCAACCTCGGACTCGTGGTGGGCGAAATCGGCGACAAACGCCCCTTCCCCTTTGAACTGGCCTTTGACCTGACCCTTGATCAGGCCGCGGACAAGCCCAAAATCACTACCCGGCCGAAACTGGCGGGCACGGCCGTCATTGATCTCAAGGCCGCCGCCTTTGATGTCACCGACCTGACCCTTGATGCCTTGGGCATGCGCCTGTCTGGCTTCGCCTATGTCAAGGCCAAGGACGGGCTGGCCTATTCCGGCGAGGTGGACCTCGCCCGCACCAGTCTTCGCGAAATCATGAAGCAGGTGGGCGTGGAGCCGCCGGTCACGGCCGACAAGGCCGCCCTCTCGGCCCTGGCCGCAGCCCTCAAGTTCAACGGAACAGACAACGCCGCCATCATCGAATCCCTGCGCGTCACCCTTGACGACACCACCATCACCGGAACAGGCTCGGTCAAAAACTTTGCCAAGCCCGCCATGGAGTTCGCGATCAACGTGGACGACATCGACGCGGACCGCTACATGCCACCGGCCGGCGCAGCCGAGCCCAGTGCTGACACCGCCGCCAAGGCCAGCCCGGCCGACGCCTCCCCGGCCAGCGAGCCGGACCTGACGGCCCTGCGCGAACTGGACTTGAACGGCCGCATCACCGTGGGCAAGGCAAAGGCCATGAACCTGCGCGTGGCCGATGTTCTCTGCCAGATAGTGGCCCGCGGGGGCGTTCTGACCGTCAGTCCCTTCACGGCCAAACTCTATGACGGCACCCTGGACGCCACCACGGTGCTCGACGCCAGACCGGCCGCCGCCGCATGGAAGGCCCAGGCCGCAGTGTCCGGCGTCCAGGCCGGACCGCTGCTCAAGGACATGACCGGCAAGGAACAGGTGCTCGGCACGGCCGTGGTCAAATACGATCTCTCCGGCACCGGCCTGACGCCGGACGCAATCAAGCGTTCCCTCTCGGGCACGGCCTCCTTCGCCTTCACCGACGGCGCCATCAACGGCATCAACGTGGCCAAGATGCTGCGCGACGCCTTCAACACCCTCAGGGGCAGACCCGCTTCCGGCGATGAACCCATGCGCACCGACTTCGCGGAGCTGCTCGGCAGCGCCCGCATCACAAACGGCCACATCGTCAACGACGACCTGCTCATGAAATCGCCGCTCCTGCGCCTCACCGGCAAGGGCTGGGCCGACCTGCCCAAGGACAGCGTGGACTATCTGGCAACGGTCACGGTGGTGGGCACCCTCAAGGGTCAGGACGGCGCATCCGTCGAGGAGCTGACCGGCCTGCCCCTGCCCATCCGGGCACGCGGCTCCCTGGCCGACCCATCCATCAGTCTGGATATGAAGGCCCTGGCCGAGGCGCTGCTCAAGGGCAGCTTCAAGGAAGGCGCCAAGGGAATCGAGGAGACCCTGCGCCAGACCATCCTCGGCCGCGGCAGAACCTCTGACGAAGCAACCAAGGAGCCCGAAAGGAAGTCCCCGGCGGATCTGCTCAAGAAGCTCTTCTAAAAACCAACCGCGACCATGCAAAGGGCCGGGCACGCGAACGTGCCCGGCCTTCTTGCGTCCTTGAGACAAGGAGGGAAGCGGCGCTAGAAGCGTAGCGACAGGCAGGTCAGCCCGCCGTCAAGCTTGCGGAACTCGGACATGTCCAGCTCCACCGTGGGCCGCCCCAGCGCCTTGATCGCTGCGAGGGTGCGCGGAAAACCCGCAGGCACGATGACCGTGCCGTTGATGAAGAGGCAGTTGCGGGCGTATGCCTCGTCGTTGTCCACCACAATGCGCCGGAACCGCGCCAGCTCCGGGGCCTTGTCGAAAAAGGGAGACACCAGCAGGGTGTTGTCGCCAACAAAGCTGACATCGGTTTTGAAATGCAGGGCATCGCCCATCTCCAGAGCATGCCAGGCGTAGCCGTGGCGGGCCAGCGCCTCGCCCAGGGCCGTGGCCCCGGCCATGTTGGTCCGCTCCGACAGGCCGATAAAAAAGGTGTCTTGCACCTGGAGCACGTCGCCGCCCTCAAACAGGGCGGGCGGGCTGACGCGCACCACGGGCCTGTGGCGCAGCAGCACCGGCTCGACGCTCGCCTCCTCGCCCTGGCGCGAGGGTGCGCCCAGAGGGGCCAGCACGGCCACATGCTCGCAAACCACGGCCGTGTCCTCCACAAAGCAGCAGTCCGGGTATCCCGGCTCGGCGTCGAGCACGGTCAGCTCCAGACCCAGGGTTGCCAGGGTCATGCAGTATGCCTTGTGCTGGGCCAGAGCAAGATGCGGGTCAGGGGTTCCAAGGTTGGCGGAGGTGATACCCTCAACCATCTCTTCGGACGGGCGGCGGGTTATGGCGTGTGTAAACATCGCCGCTTGATACTTCATTTTTTTTCGACTGAAAACTCTTTTTACCCGGCCAGGACCGACAAAAACAGGAAAGGGGGACGCCCCCCTTTCCCACGCCGCGCAGCCTCACGCTCCGGTTCTATCGGTTAGTACAGGGAGACCTTAAGAGCCCCAAGCACGTTCTCCATGACATTCATGTAGGCCGCCACTCCCGGCGTTCCGGCAAAGTGCAGCCCCACTGCCTTGTTGCTCTGCCGCGATACCACCAGCGCACCGGAGTCACCCCCCTCGCTGCGGTAACTGGCCGTCAATTGATCAGTCATCGTGTAGTGGTTGCCGGCTGCATCTGCGACCATGATGGTCACCTTGTCCGCTGTGACCACCCCGGCGGTCAGTTCTGTGGTTTTGCCATTTTTCATTACTGCCATGCCGATGGTGATTTCGGCAGCCGGAACGCACTGGGCCACATACGGCCGGATCGGGATGATCAGATCCTCCTCCACCGTGGCCAAGGCCGTGTCCACCAGGTTGTCCTGGGTTGTCGACAGGGGAACGAAGGCCCAGAGCTGCCCCACGGCTTCCAGGATCGTGCCGCCGTCATTGGGGCCGGGCTGAATGACTTCGGTGCCAGCCGGGAAGACGTTGTTATTCGCCAGCACATGGTTGCAGCTGAGGATAAAGAAGTGCTTCTGCGACCCCACCAAGCAGGTGGCAAAAGCGCCCAGCGTGCCGGTGGACTTGGCCCCCTTGTGGATCGCCCCCACGCTGTATCCCGACTCCAGGGGCCGCACCTTGTTCTTCAGCTCGCTGAAGACAACGTGACCAACCTCCACCACATCGGTCCTGACATCGCCGATGCTCTCCGGGATGCGGTCCCTTTCGTCCAGACGGTCGGCATCCACCTTTTCCGCCACCTGCACCTGGATGCAGGCTTCGGCCCTGGCTAGGCCGCCCACCCACTTGTGCCCCCGGCCCACGCCGACCACATTCCTTATCCGGCCGCCCAACAGGCTGGCAACCGCCTCGCCAAGGACCGCGTCCACCCGGTCCAGTCCCTGCCTGGACAGCCTGACCGCTTCGAAATCCACTTCTCTTATCCGCAATTTCCTCATGTCCAAATCCTCCTTTGATGCCCGGAGCCATGCTGACGACAGCGGCGCAAGGCCAAGATAGGCGCGGCTCGTACCCACCGGAAAGTCCCACACAGTCTGGTGTGAGGCGACGATTTGGGACTGTTTACGTTATTAAAATACAGGCTATGCGAAAAACATCTGAAACAGGATATTAAAGGGTGCGGCCCATGAAACACTTCAATCTTTCCGAAACAATCGCCCTGTACATCATGACGTGTACCAACGAGGAGCTGACTCAACTCACGCGCTACTCCATCGCGGAGACCTTTCAGGTCAACAAGAGTTACCTTTCCAAGCGGTTCAAGGAGGATCTGAACCTCTCTCTGTCAAGCTACATTGATCAGGAAAAGGCGGTGCGGTCGCGGATTATCATGGCCGCCACGGAGCGGACCACCGTGGAGGAGATCGCCCAGCGGCTGGGCATTGCCAAGCCGCAACAGTTTCGCATCAAGTTCCGGCAAATCTTCCACACCACGCCGGGCCGGTTCATCAGAATCGCAGGCAAGGCGAAATGACGCGGCGGATCGCGTCTTTCCATACACCGTTCAGGCGCCACGGACGGAAACATCAACCAGCAAAGGAGAGTCTCATGGACAAGTATTACGTCAATTTCGACAACGCCACGGATCGCACCTGGAGCATGGCCGTGTACCAGACCCTGCCCAATTCCATCGGCCTCGACAGCGTGGCATGGAAGCTGACCACCGTGCCCAAGTCCGGTTCCAGCGGTGTCTTCTGGGAGGTGAACTACAATGTGTCCCTCGCCGCCTACAGGCAGGACACCCCGCTGGGCGTCTACTACGCCTCCCAGACCCTTGATGCACACCTGGGCTTCGAGTGGGACATCGTCTACAAGGACGGCGTTCAGCAGCTGGAATTGGTCGATGCCCTGGATTCGACCCAGGCGGACCACATCGTCATCAACAACAAGTCCGGCCTGGAGGCCAATCCCGGCATCGGCATGTCCGGCATGGGTTCGGTCTTCAAGCGCAATGTCCTGAGCAACGCCTCGGCCCAGTTCAAGGTGACTCCCATCTACTGGGTGGGCCTGTTCCGCGACGTGGTCATCGGCGAGGTCATCAGCAGCAACGTCGAAGTCGGGCCCTTCAAGCTCGGCTTTGCCGAGGGCTCCAACGTGGCCACCATCACCGCCATCCGCCAGGGTGACGCCATCGAGTGCTCCACCGCCTACTCGCGGCGCTAACACTTAACCGGCGGCGGCCACCAGGTGGCCGCCGCCCAACTCACGGAGATAAACGATGCAATTGGGACTGACCATCATCAACCCCGCGGAAATTCCCTTCAACTATGTCTTGTTCCTGCGACTGCCACAAGCCAGGCATTGCGCCAGCGTGGTCTGGATGACAGGCGAGGCGCCGCCCAAGGCAAGCCTGCCCCTCACATGGTCCGATGCTCCTGCAGTGGTCCTTGGGTCCCGAGAGGATGACGCCCTCATTCAGGACAAGACATGGCCTGTGGCCCTGCACACCCGGTGGCGGCTGGAATACAGCTCCGAAACAGACCCGGATCCTTTCAGGCTGGTTCCCGTCCCTGACGTGGGCACGGTCATCAAGGACGATGTGATCGTAGAAAACAGGTCCGGCATTGAGGTTAATGTTGGCATGGGCGTGAACATGGTCGGGGCGCTGTACATGGAAAACATTCTGAGCAACGAGAACGTCATCTTCAAGATGGCGCCTGTCTACCATCTCGGGCTGTTGGCCCCCGGCACTCCCGCGCGGGTAGGACAGGTGGTGGACAATGGCGACGAAGCGGGCACCGGAGGCTTGCCCGTGGAGGCGATGCTGGCCCAATGTACAATTGAGCTGTCCGGGACGAGACCGCTGGCCCTTGTCAAAATCGTCGTCGATGAAGCAGGCAGTCCGTCTCTGTCAGTCTCCTATGTCGGATAACGCCAAATCCCCCCCCGGCGCAAAACAGCAAAAGCCCCGATTCTTTCGAATCGGGGCTTTGGAAACATTTCTTGGCAACGACCTACTTTCCCACACGCTACCATGCAGTATCATCGGCGATGGAGGGCTTAACTA